>CAZSOK010000001.1:0-6811 GCA_964608445.1 uncultured Treponema sp.
CGCGGCGGAAGCTGCCCATGCAAACAAAAAGAAACACTGCGCAAGGCGCAACGTCCTCACGCCTTGCGGGCATATAAAAACGGCCTCCGCACTGGAAGCCGCCTATCTGTTTTTCGGTCGCCTTAAAGAACGCCGCCCTCGACCACCAAACCGTCGGCATCGCTGTCCGCGCCGTAGACTTCGCGCAGCGTCGCCTCGTAGTCGGCATGGAAGAAACGCTCCGCGCCCAACGCCTTGATCTCTTCGTTCAGCCAGGAAAGCAAATCGTCATTGCCTTTTTTCACCGCCGGATTGATCGTGTCCACATTGCCCAGCGACTCAATTCCCACCGTAAAGCCGGGGTTTTCGATTGCCCAGGCAAGCACTTCGGTATTGTCCGTGCTGAACGCGTCGCCGCGCCCGTCGAGCAACGCCTTGTATGTGTCCGCGTACAAATCGAATTTGAGTAGGTTGACTTCCGGGTAGTTTTCGGTAAAATACGTCTCCGCAGTCGTGCCTTTTGCCACGATGAGCGTCCTGCCGTTCAGCTGTTCGGGAGCGGTAATCAGGCTGCCGTCGGGAGAGACCACGCCCAGCGCGACTTTCATGTACGGGAGCGCGAAAGCGACTTTTTCCGCGCGTTCGGGCGTTTTGGTAAAATTCGCCAGCACGATGTCAACTTTGTTCGTCTCCAGCACTTCCACCCGCGCCGCCGGTTCGACCGGGACATACGCCACTTTCACGCCCAAATCCTGCGCGATGCGCTCGGCAAAATACACGTCGTATCCCTGGTACGCGCCGTTCTCGTCCACGTAGCCGAACGGTTTTTTGTCGCTGAACACGGCAATCCTGACCGTGCCGCTTTTCTTGATGTCCGCGACCGTGCGCCCGTTGCCAGGATTCCGGCACGATGTAAACGCCGCAGCCAGCGCAAACGCCGCCACAACCGCAATAACTGATTTTTTCATATTCGCTCCTCGCCACGTCCCGTGGTCAACCATGCCAATAGTGTGGCGTTTATTACCTACTTTGTCAATAGGTTTTTCAATTATTTCCGCCGGTGCTCACGGAACGTAAAATGTTCCAGGAAATTCCTGCCGCGTTCGGTGAGCGGATTGTTGAAGAACTGTCCGGGAGTCGTATCCTCCACAATCAGTCCGCCGTCCATGAAGATAATCCGGTCGGCAACGGCGCGCGCGAATTCAAGCTGGTGCGTCACAATCAGCATCGTCTTTCCGTCGTTGGCAAGCTGCATCAGCACGTCGAGCACTTCCCGCACCATTTCGGGATCGAGCGCGGCGGTCACCTCGTCAAACAGCAGCACTTCCGGGTGCATGCAGAGCGCGCGCACGATCGCCACGCGCTGTTTTTGCCCGCCGCTCAGCTGGCGCGGATACGCATATTT
This sequence comes from uncultured Treponema sp., assembly GCA_964608445.1. Classification (GTDB taxonomy): domain Bacteria; phylum Spirochaetota; class Spirochaetia; order Treponematales; family Treponemataceae; genus Treponema_D. The sequence continues at coordinate 1,385 of CAZSOK010000001.1, forward strand.
TTTGTCGGGCAAACCCACGCGCTCAAGCCACGCGTCCGCCTCTTTCTCCACGTCCGCGCGGGCGCGCTTCTGCGCTTTTACCGGGCCGAGCAGGATATTGCCGAGCACGTTCAGGTGCGGGAACAAATCGTAGCTCTGGAACACCATGCCCACTTTCTGCCGGATCAAGTGCATATCCTTGGTACGGTTCGAGATGATGTCGCCGTCAAGCAGGATTTCGCCGCCCTGCACACGCTCCAAGCCGTTGATGCAGCGCAGCAGCGTCGATTTTCCGCAGCCGGACGGCCCCAAAATCACGATGACCTCGCCCTTTTTCACGGAGAACGAAATGTCCTTCAGCACGAGATGTTCCTCAAACGATTTCTCAAGATGCCTGATTTCCAGCAACGCCATCGCCTACTCCTTCTGCCGCTTCTCAATCATGCCTGCCGCGAGCGAGACAATCCAGCACACCGCAAAGTACATCATAAAAATCACCGCGTACACCGCAATGGAGCTGGAAGGCACTTTGAGCCGGTTCGCCTCGATAATCTGCTGCCCGATTTTGACCACCTCAATCACGCCCACAAAGACGACGAGCGACGTGGTTTTTATCATGCGCGTCACCAGGTTCATGGAAAGCGGCACGAGCCTGCGCAACGTCTGCGGCAAGATGACAAAGCAGAAGACCTGCCGGTCAGTCAGCCCGACCGCCTTGCCGCTGTCGTACTGATGCGCGGGAACGGACTGCAACGCGCCGCGCACCAAATCGCCCATTTCCGCCGTTCCCCACAGCGTGAACACGAGCACGGAAGCCGCCTCCCCCGAAAGCGAGATGCCGGACAGCCGCGTCAGACCGTAATACGCCATGAACAGCAGCACCAGCTGCGGCATAATCCGCATGAATTCAAGGTAGATTTTGCAGACCACGCGCACCAGCCGATTTTTCGTCGTCATCAGCATCCCGAACAGCGTGCCGAAAAACAGGGAAAGCGCGACCGAAACCGCCGCAATGCGGATCGTGACGAGCAGCCCGCCGACAAGACGGATAAAATTCCGCCCCCTAAAAAGCACGCCGAACGCCGCGGAGACCGCCTCAATCGCGCCCGAACTGAGCATACCGCAATCTCCTTTCTGCATACGCGCTCGCCGCCGTGACCGGCAGGAGCAGGACGAAATACGAAACCGCCAGCAGCAGCAACGATTCGTCCGTCTTGTAATACAGGCCGATCAAATCTTTTGCCACGTACATCACGTCGGCAACGGCGACAATACTGAACACCGAAGTCTCCTTTATCAAAAACATCACGTTCGCGCAGAAACCCGGCACGGAAACCGAAATCGCCTGCGGCAGCACCACGTACCGCATGACCTGCGCGCCGGTCAGCCCCACGCACTTGCCGCTTTCTATCTGTGCCGCGCCCACCGTCTCCAGCGCGCTGCGGAACGTCTCTTCCATATAACTCCCGCCCAAAAACGTCAGCCCGATAACGCAGCACTGCACCGCGCTCAGTTTTATGCCCAGGTTGGGAAGCGCAAAATACAAGAAGAACAGCTGAATCAAAAGCGGCGTGTTGCGCGAGAGCTCCACGTACACGGCGGCGACCTGCCGCAGCACGGGAACTCGCGCAGAGCGGACAAACGCACACGCCAAGCCCACCACGAACGAAAACAAAACGCCCGCAAGCGCAATGCGGAGCGTCAGCCAAGCGGCATGGACATACAGCGGCGCAACCTGTCTAATGAAATCAAAATCCACGGGAACTGTCCTGTTATTTCCCTATAAAGATAGTAGTTTATTGGGCGATTGTCAAGATTGCGCGTTTTTCAAAAACCGCTGCTTTTCCGGCGATTTTTGCGGAAAGCCTATTGTCTAAAAACGCTATTGCTAGTATGATATGGCGAAGAAAGCCGCTAGATATAGCGTCTTTTCTTTTTTGGGTACGAGGGACTATGAAAATTATCAAACGCAATGGCGAAGAGGTCATTTTTGACCGCGAAAAAATCATCACGGCGATTCTGAAAGCCAACCAAAACGACGAAGTGCCGCGCTCCAGCCGGCTTGACATCCTGAAAATCCGCGAGATTGCCGAGCACATCGAAGACGAATGCGAAAAAAGCAACCATGAAATGAGCGTGGAGATGATTCAGGACATGGTTGAAAAAGAACTGATGAAAGCCGGCGCGTTCGACCTTGCCAAAATCTACATCACGTACCGCTATCAGCACCAGCTGATGCGCAAGGCGAACTCCACGGACAAGCAAATCCTGAGCCTGCTCGAATGCAACAACGAGGAAGTCAAGCAGGAAAATTCGAACAAAAATCCTGTGGTCGTCTCCGTGCAGCGCGACTATATGGCGGGGGAAGTGTCCAAGGACATCACCAAACGTTTCCTGCTCGACGAAGACATCGTAAAGGCGCATGACGAGGGGCTGATTCACTTCCACGACGCGGACTATTTTGCGCAGCACATGCACAACTGCGACCTGGTCAACCTTGAAGATATGCTCCAGAACGGCACGGTCATCAGCGAAACGAAGATTGACCGCCCGCACTCGTTCTCCACGGCGTGCAACATCGCCACGCAGATTATCGCGCAGGTCGCGTCGTCGCAGTACGGCGGGCAGAGCGTCTCGCTCGCGCACCTCGCGCCGTTCGTTGACGTGAGCCGCCAGAAATTCATCCGCGAAATCCACGAAATGGAAGCGACGACCGGCATCACCTACACCGAAGCACAGGCAAAAGCAATCGTGGACATGCGCCTGCGCGACGAAATCACGCGCGGCGTACAGACGATTCAGTACCAGGTGGTCACGCTCATGACGACCAACGGGCAGGCACCGTTCGTCACCGTCTTCATGTACCTGAACGAAGCCAAGAACGAGCAGGAAAAAGCCGACCTCGCGATGATCATCGAAGAAGTCCTGAGGCAGCGGTACAAAGGCGTCCGCAACGAAAAAGGCTACTGGGTCTCGCCCGCGTTCCCCAAGCTGATTTACGTGCTTGAGCCGGACAACATCGAAAAAGACGGCGCGTACTATTACCTCACCGAACTTGCCGCCACCTGCACCACGCGCCGCCTCGTCCCCGACTACATCAGCGAAAAGAAAATGCTTGAGCTGAAAAACGGCAACTGCTACCCGTGCATGGGCTGCCGCTCGTTCCTGACCGTCTACCATGACCTGAACGGCAAGCCCAAATTCTACGGCCGGTTCAACCAGGGCGTGGTCACGATAAACCTCGTTGACGTGGCGTGTTCTTCCGGCGGCGACAAGGAAGCGTTCTGGGAAATCATGGAGCAACGGCTCGAACTGTGCTACCGTGCGCTCATGGCGCGCCACAACCGCCTGAAAGGTACCGTCTCCGACGTCGCCCCTATCCTGTGGCAGAACGGCGCGCTCGCCCGCCTGAAAAAGGGCGAAAAAATCGACCCCCTGCTGTTCGGCGGCTACTCGACCATCTCACTCGGCTACGCGGGTCTGTGCGAATGCGTCCGCTACATGACCGGCAAGCCCCACACCGACCCCGAAGCCACGCCGTTCGCGCTGGAGATCATGCACAAACTGAACGCGGCATGCAAGCAATGGAAAGACAAAGAGAACATCGACTTCTCGCTGTACGGAACGCCGCTTGAAAGCACCACGTACAAATTCGCCAAGTGTCTCAAGAGCCGCTTCGGCGAAATCCCCGGCGTGACCGACAAGAACTATATCACCAACAGTTACCACGTCCACGTCACCGAAAACATCGACGCGTTCAGCAAGCTCACGTTCGAAGCGCAGTTCCAGAAACTCTCACCGGGCGGCGCGGTCAGTTACGTCGAAGTGCCGAACATGGAGAACAATATCCCCGCCGTCATGGCACTGCTCCGGCACATCTACGACAACATCATGTACGCGGAGCTGAACACCAAGAGCGACTGCTGCCAGAACTGCGGCTACACCGGCGAAATCCAGGTCGTCACCGACAGCGACAACAAACTCGTGTGGGAATGCCCCAGCTGCGGCAACCGCGACCAAAGCACGATGAACGTCGCCCGGCGCACCTGCGGCTATATCGGCACCCAGTTCTGGAACCAGGGCCGCACACAGGAAATCAAAGAACGCGTACTGCACCTGTAGGGCTTTTTCGGGGAGAGACGAATGGACGGAACGAACAGCCTGACCCCGGCACAAGGCGACGACGTGCGCTGGAAGCAGCGGTTTCACGACTACAAGCGTGCGCTCGCCACGCTGCGGCGGGGGCTTGACACGCAGAAAGCGCGGGAACTTTCCGAGCTGGAGCGCGGCGGACTCATCCAGGCGTTCGACTTCACGCAGGAACTCTCATGGAAAGTGCTCAAAGACTTCATCAAATACAGCGGCGACAAAAGCTACGGAAGCCGGGATGCCATCCGGCAAGCCTTCAGCCGCGGGCTGATCTCCGACGGCGAAACCTGGATGGAGATGATACGGGCGCGGAATCTGAGCGGCCATACCTACGAGGAAGCGGACTCGGTGCGGCTCGAGCGGGACATCACGAAGCGGTTCGTCCCCTGCTTTTCCGCGCTGGAGGCGACGCTCGATGCCATCAATTGACGCGCTGCGCAACGAATTCGGGCTTTCCGAAGCAGCAATGGACATCATCCGCGAGATTTACGGACGTTTTCCCCGCATCGCACGGGTCGTCGTGTACGGCAGCCGTGCGAAAGGCACGTTCCGCGAAGGCTCGGACATCGACATGACGGTCATCGCCGACGAAGGCTTCACCCAGGACGACCTGCGCCATGTTGCGGACGCATTCGACGATTCCATGCTCCCCTACCTCGTGGACATATCCATTTTTGCGAAACTCAAAAGCCCCGAACTGAAAGACCACATCAGGCGGCGCGGAAAAGTGCTGTACGAGCGCGGGGCGGCGGACAGGGAGGCATAGACGATATGCACTACGGAGCGATAAAAAAATTCGACATTGCGGACGGACTTGGCGTGCGCGTCTCCCTGTTCGTCTCCGGCTGCCGCAACCACTGCGAGGGCTGCCAGAACCGGGAGACCTGGGACTTCACGTTCGGCAGGCAGTTCACGCCGGAAACCGAGCGCGAGATCCTGGACGCGCTCGCACCCGACTACATCGCCGGGCTGACCGTCCTGGGCGGCGAGCCGTTCGAGGCAGAAAACCAGCGCACGCTCGCGCCGTTCCTCGAAAAAGTCCGCGCCGCCTACCCGCAAAAGACCATCTGGTGCTACACCGGCTACCGCTACGAAAAAGACCTGCTCGCCGCCGACGGCCGCAAACGCTGCGACGCGACCGACCGCATGCTCGCCTGCATCGACGTACTCGTGGACGGTCCCTACATCGCCTCCCTGCGCGACATCTCCCTCGACTTCCGCGGCTCGTCAAACCAGCGCATCCTGCACCTCACCGACCGCGAGCAGCCCGCAACGACCGCCAATCCCTCCGCACAAGCC
>CAZSOK010000001.1:6911-26146 GCA_964608445.1 uncultured Treponema sp.
GCACCTCACCGACCGCGAGCAGCCCGCAACGACCGCCAATCCCTCCGCACAAGCCAGAAAATGACGAAAACCGGGCGAACATTCGTTCCCCGCAAACGACGAAACGCTAGAACACCCCGGAAATTCCTTCCCGTCAACTGACAAGACACTAGAACAGGCTGAAATTCGTTCCCGTCAACAAACAAGACACTGAAACACCCCGGAGATTCCTTCCCCGCAGACGACAAGACGCTGGAACACCCCGGAGATTCCTTCCCCGCAAACGACAAGAGACTAAAACAGCCCGATGATTCGTTCCCCGCAACTGACAAGACGCTAGAACACCCCGATGATTCCTTCCCGTCAACAAACAAGACGCTGGAATACCCCGGAGATTCGTTTCCCCACAGGGCAAACTGCACGTAAACCTTGCCCGCGATTCTGCCGAAAAATAAGCAGAGAGAAATCACGGGTGGAAGGGAACGATGTACGAATACAAGATTGAGGGCGGCATTCCGATCCGGGGGGCGGTCGCCGCAAGCGGGAACAAGAACGCGGCGCTGCCGTGCATTGCCGCCGCACTGCTGACCGAAGAACCGGTTATCCTGCGCAATATTCCTGAAATCGAGGACACGGGAGTCATGCTGCTGATTTTGCAGGCGCTGGGCGCGGGCGTGGAGAAACTGGGCGACCACACCTGGAAGATTGACGCGGCGCATATCCAGTCCAACGACATTCCGGCGCGGCTGAGCAAAAAAATCCGCGCGTCCATTCTGTTCGCCGGTCCGCTCGTGGCACGCACGGGCAAGGCAATCCTGCCGCCGCCGGGCGGTGATGTCATCGGCCGCCGCCGCGTGGACACGCATTTCCTTGCGTTGCAGGAACTGGGCGTGCGCATCAGCGTGGACGGTCCGTTCTCATTCACCGCCAACAAACTGAAAGGCGCGGACATCTTCCTGGACGAAACGTCGGTCACCGCGACCGAGAACGCCGTCATGGCGGCGGTGCTTGCCGAAGGGCATACGGTCATCAACAATGCCGCCAGCGAGCCGCACGTACAGGACTTGTGCGCCATGCTAGAGGCGATGGGCGCAAAGATCGCCGGCATCGGCAGCAATATCCTGCACATTGACGGCGTGGAAAAGCTGCACGGCACGGACTTTTCGATCGGCCCGGACTTCATGGAAATCGGCTCGTACATCGGGCTTGCCGCCGCCACCAAAGGCTCCATCACGATTACGGGCATCCGTCCGAAAGACCTGCGCCCGCTCAAAGTGTCGTTCAGCAAGCTGGGCATCAACTGGGCGATTACGGGCGACAAGCTTACCGTCCCCGTCAGCCAGGAACTCAAGGTGAACGCCGACCTCGGCAACATGATTCCCAAAATCGACGACGCGCCCTGGCCGGGATTTCCGCCGGATCTGACGAGCATTATGACCGTGGTGGCGACGCAGGTTGAGGGCACGGTACTCATCTTTGAGAAGATGTTTGAGAGCCGGATGTTCTTTGTGGACAAGCTGATCAGCATGGGCGCGCGCATCACGCTCTGCGACCCGCACCGGGCAGTCGTCTCCGGTCCGAGCCTGCTGCACGGCGACCACCTCGTCTCTCCCGACGTGCGCGCGGGCATGGCAATGGTCATCGCCGCACTCTGCGCCCACGGCGAAAGCCGCATCAGCAACGTGTACCAAATCGAGCGCGGCTACGAACAGCTGGTGGAAAAACTACAGGGGTTGGGAGCGCACATCGAGCGCGTCGAAATCGACTAAAGCAGCGGCGCGGGGAACGTCCGCTCCCCCGCCGCGCGCGGGCATCACGCTTTTCTTGCCATAAAATACGCCGACCCCAGAAAAAGCAGCACGACAGCAATGACGATCGCCACCGCCACGGCAGCCTGCCCCAGCAGCGCGATAATCGCGTAGCATACCAAATCCTCCACGTACAGCAGAATTTCCAGCAGCGGATACACGATGACCGTACAGAGCGGCAGCACGAACGACCAGGAGAATTTGAACAGCTGCGCTTTTTCCACCCGATAGTTCCAGGCAAAACTCGCCACAAAAATCAGCACGATCAGCATGAGCAGCGGGTACGTCAGCCGGCTGATGAGCGTCGCGCTGAACACTTCCTCCGAATAGCCGAACGAATCCGCCTTGCCCGTTATCCTGATGAGCGAAAGCAAGTTCATCTGCTGCGGTCCGACCGCCGCGTCGCAGGCAAGGTTAAAATCGTCGAACGGCATGGGCAGGATCATCGCGGACGGCTCGGCATGCTCGGATTCGGGAACGGCGGCAGAGAACGTGTAGACAGGCTCGTTCTTCATGCGTCCGAATTCGCGGGCAACCGACCGCAGGATAATGTACGGCACGTTTTTGTACGATTCGGAAATCCCGTTCTCGGCGAGCGTCTGCTCGTCAAACACCGCGACCGGCTCGGCGACCATTTTCGCATACGGCGTGGTCATGGAGTACAGGAACGTGCCGTCCGGCGCATACGAATAGAGCGAAAATCCCCGCAGATACTGAATCATCCTGCCTGAATTGGAGACCGCCGTAATGCCCCGGATAAAAATCACGTCCCGCCTGCCGTCATCGTGCGCCAGCGTAAAATAGATATTCTGCACGAACTCGAACAACTGCAAATGCAACGTCTCGTCGATAAAGAACGCCTCCGCTGCCAGCCGCTCTTTTGCGATCTCAAAAAAATTCTGCACGTCGGGGTCAACCACCGCAGAAACCCGGTTGCTTTGCAGCTCAGAAAAAGCGTAATAGGCTTCCAGCGTGTCGCCGCTCAGCAGGTAGTCATACGCGCGCCGTTTCTTGTCATAAAACTGCTTGGCAACCTCGTCAACCAGTCCGCCCGGCGTATCCAAATGCTCCCACGCCTCATTGGCAAGCAGGCGCGCTTCCTGCCGGTTGATGTCCGCCCCCGTCGCCAACGAAAGCGCGAGCTGCGCGTAATAATGCGCGTTAAACCACTGTCCGTCCTCTTTCGCCTTGTTCGCCTTCGCAATGAGCGACGTGACCGTCTCATGCGCAAGCTCGCCCCAGGCATACTGCGTCGGAGCCAGCGACGCTTCTTTTTCACGGCGGGGACGCATCTTGTTCATGTTGCGCTCGGCATCGTCCAGCAACGCCTGCGCGTCCTTGTTCGACGGATCCAGCCTGAGCGCCTGTTTTGCGTATTCGTGCGCCAGCACGTACCGCTTGACGACTAGACAATACCGCCCGCTTATCAGGTATTCGTTCAAAAGCCCCGGCGCTTCTGTCATCAGGTTCTGCCGCGCCGTCACCTGCGGCACGAACACCTCACGGGACAGCGCAAGCACGAACACCATGCCCAGCGACGCGAACAGCACCATCTTAAAATGTGCGATGATTTCCGGAGAGAAGCGCACCTGCGCTTTTTCCGCATGATGCCCAAAATAAATGGCACAGGCAATCAGGAAGCCACTCGTCAAAAGCGCGGGAAGCACACGCAAAAAATAAAGCAGCGCACGGAACAGCATATACGTCGTCGCCTGTCCCGGAAGCACGGCAGGAATGTGTCCCACCCCATACGCGACGCCCACGCAGACGGCAAACGCAAGCGCGACATACGCGACAAGCAGCAGCAGGATTTTTCTCATGCGTCCGCCCCCGTTACGTAAAGATACGCGTTCCGCGCGGCAAAGTGCCTGCCCAGCAAGCCCAGCACACACAGCACGATAATACACGCCAGGTTGACGAACAGCGCGAGCGGCTCAATGACATCCGCCAGCCCCGCAAGGTGCGGCGCGCCCATGCCGATACGCACGAACAGCTCGCGGCACGAAGCGGCAAGCTCCGCAAAAAAAAGATGCGCGTACACGATATAATTCAGCAGGATAATGGCAAGCTCACCGACAGACACGAAGAACACTTTCAAAAAACGCCAGCTGCTCAGCGACACCAGCCATGCCGCCGCAAGCAAGGCCGCGCCCAACGACGCAAAAGCAATCCAGGCGACCGTACCCGACCACACGGCTTTTCCCGCCGCCGAAAACAGCGTCATGTACATCTTGACCGGCACGGCGACCATGGGCGGCATCCGCGCGGCTTCCTTAAAAATGACATCGTTGAACTGCCCTTCCGAATCGCGGATAACGACCGATGTCTTGAACGAATATATCGCGCCGGCCTTTCCGCGGATACCCGTCAAGTCAATCATCAGCCCCTCGCCGTATATATCCCGCGATGCCTCCGAAAAACGAAACACCCGCGCATAATAATACACGTTGCCGTTATACATCCGAAAATAATGCGGGGTCAAATCCTCGCCGCCCGCATTGTCCACCCAGTCAAACGTAATGCGGTCATAATAGCCGCTCAGCCGCGCCGACACCGGGACAATCACGCCCCAGGTCAACGCGCCGAGCGCCACATAGGCGACAACGGCCAAAACTGATTTTGCCGGATGAGAAATCATATAGTAGACAACCAGCAGCAGCGCGCACACGCTGGCAACGGGGAGCGACGTAAGCAATCCGCGCAAAAAGAACGCGGCAGAAAACGGAACGCGCGGACTGCCCGCAACCAGCACACGCAAATCCAATCCGAGCACAATAAGCGCACCGACCACCAACGAGCCAAACAGACAGATTGCGAAAAACAGCAGTATCAACTTGAGCGATGCTTTCATCGTTCTTATAGCATACCACGAACACGCGGTAAAAACAATCGTATTTCTGCGTTATTATGCGTAAAATGGACACACGTTTTCCACAGATTATCCTCAAAAAAAGTATGTCAAGTACTTTTAAAAACTTTTTTTATACTGCCAAAAAAGAGACGCCGTGCCACAAGCCCCTCCCCCGGCAATGTATAATTCCTTACAATACAATGAATTATATAACAGCCTGTACCCCACGGCACACAGAACGACGCGACAAGGACACATGACCCGCACCAAGCCGCCAAAAACGCCTTGCGGACAGATAAGTTTTCCACAGGTTATTCACACAGAAGACGCTCACAACCATTCGGTAGCCAGCCGTCTCTTGCAGGTGGATGCGCCGCCTGCGGGACGCAACGCTTCCCGCGCCGCCAGCCTTGACGCTAGCCCAAGAACACCGAGCCTGCCTGATCGACCGAAAAAATAGACTTGCATTCCGAACAGCGGAAACGCCCCGCCTTTGTCGCCTTGAGCCGCTTTGAGCATACGGGGCAGCCAAAAATCTTGGGGAACACGCTGTTCTCTGCCGAGGCACCCGCCTTGAACACCGCAACCGCTTCCGTCACCGTCTCCCGGATATTAAAAAACTGCGAGAAACCCAGCAACTGGAACAATTCGTACACTTTTGGCTGAATGGCAAGCAGAACGATGTCGCCGTTCTTGGCCTTTACCATCTTCAAGAACGCCGTAAACGATCCGATGCCCGTAGAAGACACGTAGTTCAGCGTGGCGCAGTTGAACACCAAATTGACGTAGCCCGCTTCCACGACTTTCTGAATACGTTTCTGGAACAGGCTTGAGTTATAGGTGTCGATATATCCATTCAAATAGATAATGAGTCCCTTATCAACATCTGCAATGGTATCCAATGTAATCTTGAGACCGTCGTCTTTTTCCGCATCAAAGCCCTGAACAATTGCGTCGTTGCTCATGAAATTCCCACCTATCACTATTTGAATGATACCATAATTATACCTCAACAAAGACATTATGTCAAACATTCCTGCAAAACTGTTTGCCTGCCGGGCAAGCAGAGTCCCCGGACAAACGCTGCCGTTCATCAAGACGGACGGTTCCGTTTATCTTGATGCGCGAATATATCTATCTTGATAAACGGAGTAGTTTTATCTTGATGAATGGGACAGGTTTATCTTGATAAACATACTGGTTTCATCAAGACAAACTCCCTGCGTTTATCAAGACAAACGTTATATGTTTATCAAGATAAAAATGAAAAAAGAGGGGATATTTTCAAGACAAATCGGCACAAATTCGGGATAAAATAGCCACAAAAGCGGGATAAAATTGCTATGGTGCGGGAGGATGTTCGGGGGAGAAGCGCACAGATTATGTTCTATATGATAGATAAGTATAGCACCTTTATGCGCGGCTGTCCAGTTCCTCAACACTGTCGCCGCGCAAAGCCGCTGCCATGCAATGTGCCACACGAAACTTCCGCACACGTCAGTCTTTTTGGCGGCAGGGCGACCACCCGCCGTCAACGCGCAGCAGGACACCGTTCAGCCCCTCCTGCCGCAACAAAAACAATGCCGCCTCCGCAACCGACCGCGCCGAAAGCATTGCCCCCTGCGGCATTTTTTTTGCGAGCGCGGCGGCATCGTCCGTATATTCGGTGCGGGTAAAGCCGGGCAGCACGGCATTGCACGTAATGCCGTCCGCCGCATACGAAGCCGCCACCGACTGCACCACCACATTCAGCGCGGACTTTGCGCCCGCATACGCCGCGTTCGTCGCAAATTCGCCGCGATGCGCCGTTCCCGTGCCGCCAAACAGCAGGATTCTGCCCCATTGGCGCTGCCTCATGCCGCCCAACGCCGCAGAGACCAGAAAACCGGGCAGCGCATAATCCAGCAACGCAAGCCGCTGCCAGTCGGCGAGCGAGGTCGTCTCCAGCGGCTTCTGCACGAACGGTCCGTAGCACACGCACAGTATATCTGCCGAACGGGCGCAGTCCGCCACGGGAGAATCGGCGAGCGCGGCAAACCGTTCCGCCGAAAATGCCGACACGAGCGGACGGACGGGAGCGGACGCAACCGCATCGCACCGGGCGATCACCGCAGAAAACCGCGCGCTTTCATGCCCGCCGTGAACCGTCAGCTCCGCGCCGTTCTGGGCAAGCAGGAACGAAAGTTCCGCGCCGATTCCGCCCGACCCGCCGACTACCAGGGCTTTTTTGCCCGCAAATATCCGCATGGCGTTATTATAGCGCAAAACCGCAAAAAGAAGTAGAGTATGGGTATGGATTTGAAAAAAATCGTGACCGTGCTTGTCCGCCCCGAAGAAAGCCGGAATGTCGGCGCGGTGTGCCGGGCAATGGCGAACAGCGGACTCAGCACGCTGCGCATTGTCGGGACACGCGATGCCTTTGACGACGAGCGCGTGCGGATTCTCGCCATTCACGCGGCGGGCATCTGGGAACAGGCGCGTTTCTTTGCCGACATCAAAAGCGCGACAGCCGACTGCACGTTTGCCGCCGGAACGACGCGCCGCCGCGGAAAAAAACGCAAGGGCAAACTGCTGCTCCCCGAAGAATGCGCCGCCATCATGGCGCAGATAACGGGAACGTGCGCGGACGAAGGCGGCAAGGCCGCCATTATCTTTGGCAACGAGCGCACTGGGCTGACCGACGACGAGCTGACTGCCTGCACGGTGGGGGTCGTCATTCCCGCGTCACCCGGTTTTGCCTCGCTCAATTTGAGCCACGCGGTGCAGATTATGGGCTACCAGCTGTTCCGCACGCAGGACGCGACATCGCCGGGCTACACGCCGCTCACCCTGGAACGCCTTGACCGCACCGTCACGACCATTGCCGACGACCTGCAAAAAATCGGCTTCTTCACGCTGGCAGGACGGGCAGACATGGAACGGTTCTGGCGCATGATTCTTTCCCGTGCCGCGCTCAGCGAGGGCGAGGCGGCATATCTGGAAAAACTGTTCGACAAGGCGGCGGGGCTTGCCACGCGCGGACAGGCGACTTAATCGACCATGATGTGCGCCGCGTCAATCATATCGCCGCCGCAGACGACGCCCGCCCGCTCAATGCAATGCAAAAGCTGCCGCACGTTACCTTTCCAGGGGAACGTCGTCAGCAGCTCTTCCGCAAGGTACGACAGCCGCTTGCGCGAGCGCGCCGCAAAAGACCGCGCAAGCGGAACAATATCTTCTTGCCGCTCGCGCAACGGCGGAATGTGGATGCGCAGGCGGGAAATGCGGTAATACAAGTCTTCCCGAAATTCGCCCCGCGACATCCGCCGCTGCAAATCCACGTTCGTCGCGAACATAAGCCGCGCGTTCGTGCATGTTTCCCGCTCCGAGCCGACGCTCCGAAACCTGCCGTTCTCCACGGCATACAAAAGTTTTGCCTGCACGTCGCGCTTGAGTTCGCCGATTTCGTCCAAAAAGAGTGTCGTGTCCTGCGCGCGCCCAAAATAGCCCGTCCGATTCTGCGCGTCAGTGAACGCGCCGCGTACCGTCCCGAACAGCGACGCCGCCTCCAGCCCGTCGGGATTTTCCGTCACGTTGACCGACACAAAATCATGCGATCCGCGCGAAGAAAGCCGGTGCATCGTCTGCGCGACCAGGCCTTTTCCCACGCCCGTCTCGCCCGTAATCAGCACGGGAACGTCCGACTGCGCCGCCACGACGATTTGTTTTTTGAGCAGCTGCATGGCAGCAGATTCGCCGACAATCCGCGAAAGTATCGCCTCCTGTTCGGCAGAAAACGTGCGCCCGCGCTCCGCGTCATCGACAAGCAGGAACGTTATATCCTGCGGAAAACGCAGGACAGCATGATCGGCACGTGCGGCAGGATGCGGCGACGCAGAAATGTAAAAGCACTGGAACGACGGATCGTCAAACAGCACATCGGAAAAAGAGCCGCACGGGGAGCGCGCAAACGCCACATCGATAAACACAAAATCAAACGACCGCTCGCACAGCATGGATTGCAAGGCAACGTAATCGGCGCAAATGCACAGCCGACAGACTGGCGAAAAAATCGTCCGAAAGCCGCACACGATGTCTGCGTCCGTGGAAACCAATGCGACCTGGGTAACCATCCGGCCTAGTGCTGAGCGTTCTTCCTGAAAAACCTATACCACATCAATAGTATACCATATTTAATGAAAGGGAAGACATAAAATAATTTGAACGGGTTGTGCGCGATCTCATGCCAAACCTCGCGCCCCTTGTCAAACGTGCTTTCGCTCACGCGCCTGATCCGCTCGGAAAAAATGCCGATTGCGTCCCGGTAATACAAAAAAATGCTGTTGGAAAACTGATTCCGCCGGTGATACGACCACAGGTTCTTTTCCTTGATGCCCTCGCTGACCAACACCAGCGCCGGAGACGATTTATACATCGCCGCGATAATATCGTTCTCCATTGCCTTGGGATAATAGCCCACAAAACGACCCACGACCTGCACGTTGGGGAATGTCTCGCGCACATTGCGCTCCGCATGGGCAAGCGTCTTGTGCCGTCCGCCCAGCAGATAAAGCGATTTATAATGCTGATCGAGCACGCTCAGAATGCTGATGACCGCCGTAAACGGATTGTAACGGACGGGAATATCTTTCTTCAGGAATTTCGCGCCGCGCAGGATGCTTTTGGAGACAGGCAGAATCAAATCGGCATCTTTGACGCACTGGCCAAAATCGCTGCGCTTATTGCGCGCCCGCAGCACGTCCCACACGGAAAGAAACATAATCTGCTTGGTACCGGGCTTTGCCAAAATCTCCAGTATTTCTGCCTCCAGCTGCTCCGGGCGGCAAACGTCCAGGGGAACGCCCAACAGTTCTATTCTCTGCATTGCCATACGTGTTTCTCCGTCATTGCATTCTGCAAGGCGGCAATGCCGTACAATGCCGCCGTCTCGCACCGCAATATATTCGTCTCAAAATGAACCGGCACAAAACCGCCCGCGCATAACTGCGCAATCTCCTGCGGGCTGATGCCGCCTTCCGCGCCCACCGCCAGTGCCGCCCGGACGACCGTTTTTCCGGCAAGTGCCGCATGCAAAGGCTGCGTCCGTTCCGTGCGCTCGTACAACACGGCGGCAAACACATCGCCCGCCGTGCCGGCACACTGTTCCTGCCACAACGCAATCGCCTGCGCAAGCGGAACGGCATCCAGCAGGCGCGTGGCGACGGGTGAGCCGCTCTGCTGACGCGCTTCTTTTATGATGCGCAACAGCCGCTCGCTGCGGAAGTTCTTTTCCGCGCCGCCCGCCTGCGAAAACGTTCCCAGCACAGGAACAATCGTGCTCACGCCGCATTCGGTTGCCTGCCGCACGATGCCATCCATTTTTGCGCCTTTTGCGACAAACTGGAACAGCCACAAATCCACGGCGGCAGGCGACGGCTGCTCCGTATTGCCCGCCGACGCACATACTTGCAGGACAATGGTGCGCGAGCGATCGTCAATGGCGCAGACTGTCATATTCCTGCACGTGCCGCCAGGAAAGCGCACCGGCACCATATCGCCGCCGGTCAGGCGCAGGACGTGGCGCATATAACGGAAATCTTTTCCGCCCACGGCAAGCAGCCCGTCCCGGTCTAGCTCTTGCGGCGCAAGATACTGGCGCATTATTTTTTTGCCGATACTTCTTCGGCAGATTTTTGCGTCTCAGCTTCTTCCTGCAATTCTTTGAGCGTCTTGGTCGCGCGCACCAGCGTCGTGAAGTTTTCCTTTCCAAGAATGTCCAACGCCGCGCCCAGCTGAATATCGTAATCCAAATCATACAACGCCGCCGGTTTGGTGCGGTCCACTTGATTGCGCGTCAGCTTGCGGAGCGTGCGCTCGTCAATGTGCGGGTATTTTTTTGCCAGCCGCTTTGCGAATGCCACAATATCCGCCTCGCTCATATCCACATGAGCGTCCACATATTTTGCGATGTCGTCATTTTTCAGCAAGTCGGCGAAATCCTTCTCGCCATCTTCGCCCAGGTCGGGATACAGCACTTCGCGGTCGGGAGGAATGCCGATTTTGTCGATGTTCGTGTCGCTCGGCGTGTAATACCGTGCCATCGTCATTTTGATGCCGTCGGTCGCCGAAAGCGGCACGACCTGCTGCACCGATCCTTTGCCATAGGTGCGCTGCCCGACCAAATACGCAAGGTGATTGTCTTTCAGCGCGCCCGCAAGGATTTCCGACGCGCTCGCCGAGCCTTTGTTAATCAGCACGATAATCGGCAAGCCTTTGAACGTCGTTTTCTTTGGGCTTGCGGTGAACACTGAATTCTCATAGGCGATACGGCTTTTTGTCGTCACGATCGGTCCGCTGTCGATAAACTTGTCCGCAACGTCGGCAACGCTCGTAATCAAGCCGCCCGGATTGTTGCGCACGTCAATGATGAGCGCGGAAATCGTCTTGCCGAACGAATCCAACGCTTCCTGCACGCGCTCCGCCGTAAGCGGCGTGAATTCAATAATCCTGATATAGCCGTAAAGTACCGGGGTCTCATGCAGCCGTCCCGCGTTCGTTGGGGAAGCAATCGTGCCGTATTTTACCGTGGGGACTTCGATGTAGTCGCGGACAAGCGAAACGGGGAACTCCATCGCCTTGCCACGGCGGATGACCAAATCGACGCTTTCGCCCACCTTGCCCCGCAACTTGCCGAGCACTTCTTCCATCGTAATTTCCGACGTGTCCGTGCCGTCAACCGAAATAATCAGGTCGCCCGCCACAATACCCGCGCGGAATCCCGGCGTGTCCTCAATCGGGGAAGCGACTTCCACATACGCGGGCTTGTCGGGCGTGGACTCATACGGCTTGGAAATAGAAAGCCCCACGCCGCCGAATTTGCCTTCGGTCGTGTCGCTCAGGCTGCGCATCGTGCTCGTGTCCAGATACAGCGTGTAGGGATCTTCAAGCGATTCGAGCATTCCCTTGAGCGCGCCGCGATACAGCACCGCAGGATCGACCTCATCGACGTAATTTTTCTGAACGAAATCGAAAATTCCGTTCATCATCTCCATGTATTGCCGGGATTCCCGCGCCGAATTCTTGGATGACTGTGCCGGAGACTGCGCAAAGCACTGCGACGCAAAAATAGAAACAAGCAAAAATGCAAGGACGAAATTACCTGCCCGTAAAAGCCGAGTCATACCGATTTTTCTCATACCCTTATTGTATGTTTCTGTAAGGATTTGGTCAATGTGATTTCTTTTTCTTGTCAAGCAGATAACACGTTACCAGCACGCCCGCGCCGCCCAAAATCATCAGGAAACACAAAATCTGCCCGGTCGAAATATTGAGCAACGACGTGTTCAGGTACAGCGGCGCGTCCTGCGTCGCCGTAATGCGGTAGCCGATGTCCGCGTCCGGCTCGCGGAAATATTCGATAAAAAAGCGCACGATGCCGTAGCCGATCGTATACAAGCCGCCGCTGAATCCATCGAACGGCTTTTTTTTGTGCAAGAGCCAAATGATACTGAACAGCACGATGCCTTCAAAAAACGCCTCGTACAGCTGGCTGGGATGCCGTGGCAGATTGACCAAGCCGCGCTCCGCCACTTCCATGCCGCACCGCGCGGCAAAATCACGCACCCACTGAATTGACGCGGAAAAGCGTTCCGCATGCGGAAAAACCATGCCCCACGGCGCGGTCGTAATCCTGCCGTACAGCTCGCCGTTCAGAAAATTGCCCATGCGCCCGAACGTGTATCCCAACGGAATCGCCGTACACATTGCGTCAATCCATTTCATCACCGGCTTTTTGTGCCGACGGCACCAAAACACCATGCCGAGCAGTCCGCCGATAAATCCGCCGTGGTAACTCATGCCCGCAAGCCCCGTAAACCGCCCCGAACGGTCGAACGGCCAGAAAATGAGCCAGGGATGCGTCCAATAATTGATCGCGTTGGGATTGGATGGGTCGTACTGATTGTAGACGAGCGTAGAAAACACACGCGCACCCACGAGCAGGAATACGATTCCCGTCGCGATAAAGCCGAACACATCGTCTTCGGTCGCTTTTTCCTGCGGCGAATCGAGCGCGCCTTCTTTGAGCAGCCTTTTGAGCACCAAAAACGCCGTGCTGAACGCAAAAATATACATCAGCCCGTACCAACGGATCAGTCCGAGTACCGGCACGCCCGGAAAAATCTCCGGATGAATCCAAGACGGGTAATTTATAAAGAGCATCTGCATCATCACACCTTAAAGCCCTGGTTTGCGGCTTTGACGATTTTCGATTTTAAAAGCAGATTTTCGTTGCGCAACTGCGTCAACTCAAACTGCTGCTGCTTGATGATCTCCGCAAGTTCGCCCTGCGAAAGCGCACCTGTTCCGATCAAGTCTTCCACGTAGGACATCTTCGCGGAAAAATCGTCGGTCGCCTCTTCCTGCACGACCTCAAACGAATTGTCCGTCACCTGCGCAAAATCGCTGAATTCCATTGTCTCGCTCTGCAAGATTTTTTCCGCAATGCGATAAATCGCCTGCGACAGAACGGAATTCGGCTTGTAGGCAATCACTGGCAGGCGTGAAGAAAGCGCACGATCCTGCAAATTGTCGCGGTACATCACGCCCAAATGCTCCAAATCAAGGCCGAGGTACTGCTGGCATGAACGGCGGATTTTCAGCGCCTTGTCGGCATCTTTTGGCTCGTCAATCATGTTCAGCACCAGCCGCGGATGAAACTGGCTGAGCCGCGCCTTGAATACCGCCGCGCTTTTCGGGTCAATCGTTTCGAGCGTCTCTATCAGTTTGGGAATATACAGTTTTTTGAGCGACGCGGCATCGGTCTTGAGCCTGTCAAGATATGCCATCGCCTTGCTTCCTTTTTTGAACGACGCGCTCATCAGGCGGAACACCGCGTTTTTCAGGAACAAGTAGCCGTTGAGCGTCGCCGTCACCGTCGGAGCGGTCACGATGATTCCCTGCGGAGAAAGCAGGAACAAATCCAGGATGGTCAGGTGCGTACCCGCCCCCAAATCGATAATCAGATAATCCGCGTCCAACGCCTGAAACTTCTTAATCAGCGAATTCTTCTGGTAGACTTTGAGCGCGCTCAATCCCGGCACTTCGGAATCGCCCGCAATAAAGCGCAGATTCTCGTATTCCGTATCGGCAATGATGTCCTCGAATGTGTTTTCGCCCGTAATGAACGTGCCGATTCCCGCCTTCGGCGAAGACTGTCCCAATACCAAGTGCAGGTTTGAAGCACCCAAGTCCAAGTCGGCGAGGATGATTTTTTTTCCGGCTTGTGCAAGCGCAATAGAAAGGTTCGCAGACAACAGGCTCTTGCCCACGCCACCCTTTCCGCTCGCAATAGGAATTATCTGCATACGCCCATTATACCACAGATGTGCCGATACAACAACCGATTAGTCATTGAGCAGTTCCGCGAGTTTCTCCGCCGTAAAATCAAGTGCCTTCGCAACCATTTTGCCCGCGCCGCTCACGCCAAACTGATTTATCGTAAACAGGTCGCGGCGGCTCGTGGCGAATCCTTCCCAGCCGCTCTTTGATCCGGCTTCGGCAACCACCACGCGCGGCGCACCGCCCAAAATCTGCCGCTGAAAATCGTCCGGCTGCGCCTCGAACAGCGCACGGTCAAGCACGGAAACCACGCGCACGGTTTTTCCCGCTGCCAATGCCGCCGCCTCCAACGCAAGGCTGACCTCAGAGCCGGTCGCCAGCACGGTGATGTCGGGAGCATCCGCCCCTTTCCGCACGACATAGGCTCCCCGGCGAATCGTCTTTTTCCAGTCCGCGTCGTCTTTTGCGTACACGGGAACATTCTGGCGCGTCAGTGACAGCACGACAGGATGATCGGTGCTTTCCATGGCGATATGCCACGCAACCACCACTTCTTCCGCATCGCCGGGGCGCAACACCTGCACGCCGGGCATGGCGCGCAACGACGAAAGCTGCTCGACCGGCTGATGCGTCGCGCCGTCCTCACCAACAAAAATAGAATCGTGCGTCAAATCGTAAATGACCGGCTGTCTCATAATAGCGGCAAGCCGGATTGACGGGCGCATATAATCGCTGAACACCAGATACGTCGCGCAGAACGGACGCAATCCGCCATGCACGCACAATCCCAGCGTCTCGCTCGCCATGCCGAATTCGCGGATGCCGAATTCAATCGAACGACCCGCACGATTGTCAGGCGCATACGTGCCGCCGTCGCAGTCCATGCCGCTTTTGTTGCTGCCTTTCAAATCCGCACTGCCGCCCACCATATATGAATGGCTCAAACCGAACGCATTGATCATATCGCCGCTTGCGGTGCGGGTCGCGACGGACGCACCGATTTCGTACACGGGATCAACATGCTCGCCGTCCGCCGTACCAGAAAATGCCGCCTGCCACCGTTTTGCGAGCGCGGGATTCTCCGCCGCCCAGGCATCAAATTCCGCCTGCCAGTCAGCCTGACGGCGGGCAAAGCCCGCTTTTTTGTCCGCAAAATAGGCGAGCGCGGCGGGATCTTCATAAAAAAATTCGTCGGGACGCAGCCCCAAGTTCTTTTTGGTCTCGGCAACGTCGGCATCGCCCAGCGGCTCGCCGTGCACTTTTGCCGTCCCCTGCTTTGGCGCGAATTTTCCGATAATCGACTTCAGCATGATGAGCGTCGGCTTGTCGGCGCATTGTTTTGCCTGCGCGACCAAATCCGCAATGCCTTTTACATCGTACATACTGCCCTGCAACACCTGCCAGCCGTAAGCCTCGTATCGCTTTTTGATGTCCTCGGTGAACGTGATGTCGGTCGAACCGTCAATGCTGATGCGGTTTTCGTCATAAAAAGCAATCAGTTTGCCCAGCTTCAAATGCCCCGCAAAACTGCTCGCCTCCGCAGAAACGCCTTCTTCCAGACAGCCCTCGCCCACAAGCACGTAGGTGTAATGGTCCACGATGGTACGGGTGGCGGTGTTATAGGTCGCGGCGAGCATCGTCTCTGCCATCGCCATGCCGACGGCGACCGCAATACCCTGCCCCAACGGTCCGCTCGTGTTCTCAACGCCGTCGGTCACGCCATATTCGGGATGCCCCGGCGTCTTTGAGCCGACCGTGCGGAATGCCTTGATGTCGTCAAGCGAAACAGCATAGCCCGCCAAATGCAGCACCGCATACAACAGCATAGAGCCATGTCCTGCGGACAACACAAAACGATCCCGGTCTGCCCACTTCGCATCCGCCGGATTATGTTTCAGGATTTCGCCATACAGCAATGCGGCAAGTTCCGCGCAACCGAGCGGAAGCCCCGGATGCCCTGACTTCGCTTTCTGAATCGCATCGACAGAAAGACTGCGAATCGTCTTTGCCACGGCAGCAATGCCCGCAAGATTCATGCATAACTCCTTGAAAAAGCCAGCCGCTAGACGACCTTAAAGCGATCATGCCCCAGTCGATCCAGGACGGCTTTTAACTGGTAGCGGATGTCCTCAAAATTGTATTCCATTCCTTCCAAAGACAATTGCAGCGCGCTTTCGTCCTCGTCCAGACTGTCATTCAGACGCGAAAGCATTTCCAGCATACGGGAAATATGCGCGAACAACTGCGAAAGCGTCACCAGTTCCTGCTGGGGAAATTCCGCCAGTTTGTCGCTCGCGCATTCCACGTCGTACACCAAATCGCCCACTTTCGTGTACAATTCCAGCGCACGATGCCGAATTGCCCCGCGTGAAAAATCCGCGAACCAATTATACTTTTTTCGGAGTATATCATTTCTCTGCATTATTTGCAACGCGAACTCTTGCTCTTCCGCCGGGGAGATCTCCATCGCCTGCGGAATGATCTTGCGCACCAAACCGGACACGTCGTCTTTTTTTGCGAACAGCACGTCCTGAATGTAGCAGTCGATAATGTAATCGGGCAGCGAATACACCGGGACGCCGCCGTCAAGCCCGCGCACGAAATCGCGCTCGTTCCATTTACCCACGGCAGGAACGTTCTCGCCGCGCCGCCACAGGCGCGTCTCCACGCCAAAAAGTTCCATCGCCACTTTCTTTGAGCTGTCCAGGAATTCGCGGATAGAGCCGCATTCGGGCGTGCAAAGTTCTCCCCGCTTCTCATAAAACACGTTCGCCAGCTGCTCGTCCATGCTCGCGCACGGCCCCAAACGGTCAAAACTCTCCAGAAGCGATTTTTCCAGCAGCTCGTTCCACCGCTGCCGTGCCATGTCCTCGTCGTTTATCTGCAACGGATTGCGCTTGTGCGTCAGCGTGGGGAACACCTGGATCAAGCCGCGCCCCCAATCGACGACGCGGCAGAGAAAACGGTCGCCGTACTTAAAGTCGCAGTCCTGCAAGATGCGGTCGATAGAAACGCCCGTGAGCGACAACCTGACCGGCAGCTCGAATTCCTGCTCGGCAAGGCGCAAATCCTTGTTCACGGGATCGGCGGCAATGTACTGCGCCGCGTACTCGTCACCAAAAAAACTGAACAGGTCGCGGGCCTGGTTGCAGTCCGTCTCGAACAGCTTCGGCTCAAGCGGGCGGCCGCTGTACTCAAACTGGAGCGTGCATGAGAGCATCTCCATGTCCACGAACGGAATGCACCGGTCGCCCGGCACGATCACGCCCTGCGCGATTTCCTGCGGGGTCGGCACAAAACTGAAAAACTGCCCCGTGAACGCGCCCGCCCGCGTCAAGTACAGCTTGCGCTCCAGCGGGAACACGAGCGGGTCGCTTTCCAGATAATCGGCGATTTCCCGCACGGGCAGCCGGATGCCCATCTGCGAGAACAGTCTGCCCACGTCTTTTGCGGTGAACGAGTCGCGGTACGTGCGGAGAAAATGGGTCAGCAGTTTTTCTAAAGTCGCGTTCATACTTCGCGGATACACACCAACGTAATGCCCAGGCTTTTGAGCATCGCCCGTATCTGATCGGCAGAGACCTGCGTCACCTTGCACGTCACCCGCCGCTTGGAAACGTCGTCGCCCTCGCTCGTCACGACCGAAACGATGTTCCCGCCCAGCTCGGCGATTGACTGGCTCATCTTGGCAAGCTCGCCCGGCTTCTCGCTCGCCTCGCACATGAACCGCACGCCGTGATGCCGCGCCCCAAAAATCTCGATGAATGCGTGGAACAAATCGCTTTCGGTGATAATGCCGACGAGCAAGTCGCCGTTCATGACGGGCAGGCAGCCGATTTTTTTGTCCGCCATAATGCGCGCCGCCTCCTCGATCACCTCATGGTGATCCACCGTGACGACATCTTTTACCATCACCTTGTCCACGGTCAGCTTTGAGAGCAGGTAACTGAGCTCGTACACGTCGAGCGTCGTCGCCGCAGACGGCGATGCCTTGACCAAATCGTTCTTGGTCACGATGCCCACCAGGCGATTGTCGCGGTCGAGCACCGGAAGCTTGTTCACGTTCTCCCTGGTCATCAGCGCGCGCGCGTCGGTCACCGATGTTTCGGGATGCACG
Organism: uncultured Treponema sp.; assembly: GCA_964608445.1. Taxonomy (GTDB): domain Bacteria; phylum Spirochaetota; class Spirochaetia; order Treponematales; family Treponemataceae; genus Treponema_D. Next base: position 24,985 of record CAZSOK010000001.1, read on the forward strand.
TACATCACTTTTTTTCGCATCAAGTCAGAAACGATCATTGTCAGCCCCCTGCGGATGTCTCTGGTATCACTATAGCATATTTCCGGCGAAAAGGCGAATTTTTCGCGCGAGCCGCCGCGGCACGCCAGCCCTGCCGCCGGACCGTGCCGCAGCCGCCCGCGCTACTTCTTCCCGCGCTTGGCAATCGTGTCGTTCGCGCGGTCAATCTCCGCCGAAACGCCCCTTGCGAACGTCGCCACGGACGCGTTCCCCGCAATCTCCATGGCGCCCAGGTACGGCACCAGCTTCTCGTTGACGAGCGCGACAATCGGCTTGTTGTAGCTGGATGCGGACGCGCCCTTTTCCGCGTTCGAGCGCACGTACTCGTCGTTCGCCGCCGTAAAGGCATCCTGCGCCGCGCGGACCGCCGCAATCGCCTCGCCGACCCCCTCAAGCCCCTTGATTTTGTCGGCAAACGCCGCCGCCGAAAATTCCTCCAGCATGCTCTCCGTCAGGGACGACTCGCTCGTGTAGTTCGTCCCCGTGATTCCCGCCTTGGCGTACTTGTCGTACATCGCCTTGAGCGGCAGGGCAAGCTCCTTCTTGGCAGCGACCGGGAGCGCGGCATAGCCGGCAAGCACCGTTCCGAGCGTCCTGATCGCCTCGTCGCGCGCGCCGTCCGCCTCTTCCAGCCGGGAAAGCACCTTGTCCTGCAAAATCGCCGTGGTGATCTTTGCCGAAAGCCCCTCCAGCTCCGCCATCACCCCCGCGAGGAACGCATCCGCCTGCGCCCCCGCGTCCGCCTTGAACAGCCGCACCAGCGTGTCCGAAAGCCCGTCAACCTCCGCGTTGCGGATCTGACTTCGTAATTTGTTCATAATCATTCCTCCTTTTGTTATGGGATGTTTCTCTCTTAAAGATACAAAGAAAAATGCGGAACGTAAAGGAAAATCTCACCGTTCCGCACCGTGCGGAAACTGACCGCGCCGCCGAACAGCCTTCCGCATTTTGCGGAACGATGGATTCCCGCAGGACAAGCTTCCGCATCTTGCGGAACGCTGACTTACAGCAACGTCGTCTTTCCGCATTTTGCGGAACGGTGGATTCCCGCGGGGCAGCCTTCCGCATCTTGCGGAACACTGACTTGCAGCAACGTCGTCTTTCCGCATTTTGCGGAACGGTG
>CAZSOK010000001.1:26246-59588 GCA_964608445.1 uncultured Treponema sp.
CTTGCGGAACACTGACTTGCAGCAACGTCGTCTTTCCGCATTTTGCGGAACGGTGGATTCCCGCGGGGCAGCCTTCCGCATCTTGCGGAACACTGACTTGCAGCAACGTCGTCTTTCCGCATTTTGCGGAACGGTGAATTCCCGCGGGGCAGCCTTCCGCTTCCTGCGGAAACGCGTTCCCCGCGGGCGCCTAGCCGCCGAGGTACGCCGACTTGACCGCCGGGTCGTGGATCAGTTCCGCCGCGCTCCCGGACATGATCACGCTGCCCGTCTCCAAAATGTAGACGCGGCTGGCAATGGTCATCGCCTTGAACGCGTTCTGCTCGACAAGCAGGATGGTCGTGCCTTCCCGGTTGATGCGCCGGATGATGTCGAAGATTTCGTCCACCAGAATCGGCGCAAGCCCCATGCTCGGCTCGTCAAGCAGCAGCAGCTTGGGCTGGCTCATAATGCCGCGCCCCATGGCGAGCATCTGCTGCTCGCCGCCGCTCAGCGTCCCCGCCACCTGCCGCACGCGCTCCCTGAGGCGCGGGAACAGCTCGTACACGCGCTCCAGGTCGGCCTTGATGCCCGCCTTGTCGCGGCGGATAAACGCGCCCATCTCCAGGTTCTCGCGCACGGTCAAGTTGGCAAAAATGCGCCGCCCTTCGGGAACGTGAATCAGCCCGCGCCGCACGATGTGGTCGGGCGCGAGCGACGTGATGTCCTCGCCGCCAAAGACGACGCTGCCGCCCTGCTTTTTGATTAAATTCGACACCGCATGGAGCGTCGTCGTCTTTCCCGCGCCGTTCGACCCGATCAGGCTGATGATTTCGCCCCGCCCTACCGTGAACGAAACGCCCCTGAGCGCGCGGATCGCGCCGTATGAGACCGTAAGGTTCGTAACTGCAAGCATCGTTTCTGCCATGCCCCGCTCCTATATGCCTGTGGCTTCTTCGCCGAGGTACGCCTTGACGACCTGCGGATTGGAGACGACCTGTGCCGGCGTTCCCTGCGCGATGACGCGCCCGTAGTCCAGCACGAACAGCCGCTCGCAGATGCCCATGACCAGTTTCATGTCGTGCTCGATCAGCAGGATCGTCACGCCGAATTCCTTGCGGATAAAGGCAATCTGCTCCATCAGTTCTTTTGTCTCCTGCGGGTTCATGCCCGCCGCCGGTTCGTCCAGCAACAGCAGAGACGGCTGCGACGCGAGCGCACGGGCAATCTCCAGCCTGCGCTGCTCGCCGTAGGGCAGGTTCTTTGCCAGCTCATGCTCCTTGTGCTTCATCTTGAAGAGCGAAAGCAGGGTCTGCACGCGCAACGTCATCATCAGCTCGTCGCGGCGGAAACGCGGCGTCCTGAACAGCACGTCAAGCGGCGTGACCTTGCGCTGCGCGTGCATGGCAATCCGCACGTTGTCCGCCACCGTCAGGTTGCCGAACAGGCGGATATTCTGGAACGTGCGCGCAATGCCGATCCGGTTGAGCTGCGCGGGCGACTTCTTGCTCGCCACGTGTACCCAGCCCTGCCGGTCCCAGAACGCAATCTCGCCGCCCGTCGGCGTATACACGCCGCTGAGCATGTTGAACACCGTCGTCTTTCCCGCGCCGTTCGGTCCGATCAGCCCGACCAGCTCGCCCTGGTACAAGTCCATAGAAAAATCGCTGACCGCGCGCAGCCCGCCGAACACGATCGAAAGGCCGTTGGCCTGCAACAACAGTTTCTTTTCGCTACTCATCGCCCGGCCTCCGTTCAGCAGATGATCCGCCGCGCTTTCTGATGACGGCGGCACAGCGGCGCACCAGGCCCGGAATGCCGTCCCACGCCTTGACGAACGACAGTTCTTTCATGCCGAGCAAGCCCTGCGGCCGGAACAGCATGACCAGAATCAAAATCACCGGGTAGAACAGCAGGCGGTAATGCTGCAAGAAGCGCAGGAATTCCTGCAAATAGGTAAGCACGAACGCCGCCAGCACCGAGCCGGTCACGCTTCCCATGCCGCCCAGCACGACGAAAATCAGGTCGTTGATCGAATTGTTGAACGAAGCCAGATCCGGCTTGATGAAGCCGATGAACGGCGCGTACAGCGCACCGGCAATCCCCGCCACGAACGACGCGATCACAAATCCCGTCATCTTGTAGCGGAACACGCCGATGCCGTTCGCGTTCGCCGCAATCTCGTCCTCGCGCACGGCAAGGATCGCGCGTCCGTAGGTCGAGCGCACGAAATTTTGCAGCAGGATGATAATCACCGCGAGCGCGCCGACAACCGTCAGCCACGAGCACGCCGGACCCCACACAAAATCGGTGGAAAGCATCGTGGGAAACTGCTTGCCGTTCGGTCCGCCCGTAATCGCCTTTAAGTTGACCAGCACCACGCGGATAATCTCGCCGAACGCCAGCGTCACGATCGCAAGGTAGTCGCCCTCCAGCTTGAGCGTCGGAAAGCCGATGACAAAGCCGAAAAACGCCGCGACCAGCGCCGCCAGAATGATGCTCACGGGCAGCGGAATGCCGCAGTTCTGCGTAAACAGGATGACCGCATACGCGCCGATTGCCTCAAATCCTGCCTGACCGAGCGAAAGCTGTCCCGTAATGCCGCAGATAATGTTCACGCTCAGCGCCATAATCGCGTTGATGCCGCCCAACGTGATAATCTGCGCCGTATACGCGTTGATGACGTTCGCCTTTATGAGCGACGCCGGCACTATCACCGCAAGCAGCGCGACAACGCCGGGAATCGCCATGTTCCGGTAAATCTTGTTCTTCACGCCGCGCCTCCTACACCTTCACCCGCGTCTTTTTGCCCAGAATGCCTGTCGGCCTCACGAGCAGGATTACAATCAGAATCGTGTACGAAATCGCGTCCGCATACTGAGAGGAAATGTACGCTTTTGTCATTGTCTCCGCAATGCCCAGGATAATGCCGCCCAGCATCGCGCCCGGAATCGAACCGATGCCGCCAAGCACCGCCGCCACAAACGCTTTCAGGCCGGGAATGTAGCCCATCACGGGGTCAATCTGCGGGTACGCCGTCGCATACAGCACGCCGCCCGCGCCCGCCAGCACCGATCCAATCACGAACGTGGTCGCGATAATCCTGTTCACGCTGATTCCCATCAGGCTCGCCGCGCCCAGGTCATACGAAACCGCGCGCATTGCCTTTCCCGTCCGGGTATAATTGACGATATAATTGAGCACCACCATCAGCACCGCGCTCAGCACAATGACAATCAGCTGAATATTGGAAAACGAAACAATCCCCACGCTGAACATCCGGGTCGCCATCGTCGGGAACTGCCGCGGATCCGGCCCGACAAACGGCAGCACGCGCATCACGTTCTGCAAAATCAGCTCCACCGCAATCGCCGTAATGAGCGAATTCAAGCGCGGCGCGTTGCGCAACGGACGATATGCCAGCCGCTCAATTACCAGGCTCAATACGCCGCACATCCCCATCGCCGCCACGAACGCAAGCACCATGCCCAGCGGCGTTGTCCCCAGCGCGCACAGCACGAAATAGCCCGCATACGCGCCCACCATCATCACGTCGCCGTGCGCAAAATTAATCAACTTGACAATGCCGTAGACCATCGTGTAGCCGAGCGCAATCAGCGCATAAATGCTTCCCAGCGACAGCCCGTTAATCAGCTGCTGCACAAAAATCGAAACGCTATTCACCGCACCTCCTCCGTATGCTATCACGAAAAAAGCATAGTTCCGTTCCCGAAACTATGCTTCGATGCCCATTCAGTTATACCAAATCCCGGCAAAAATGTAAACAAGCGGGGCAGGGAAGCCTTCCCCGCCCGATTTTTCTGCCCGCTACGGATGAATTGTCGTCTTGTAGCGCGTCGTCAGCTCGCCGTTCTCGCCGCGCACCAGTTCCAAAATAACCGCCGATTTTATCGGGTTGCGTTTTTCGTCAAACGTCAGATGCCCGGTCACATAGTCGCCGTTCGTCGCTTCCAGCGCGTCGCGCACGGCGGCAGTCTCGGTCGTGCCCGCATTCAGGATCGCGTCCTTCAGCAAATACACGCTGTCATAGCCCAACGCCGCAAATGAATTCGGTTTCTTCCCGAATTTCTCCTCGAACGCCGCCACAAATCGCTGCACCGCCTCCGAATCAGAGTCCGTCGCGTAGTGGTTGGAATAATAGCCGTTCAGCACTTCCTCGCCCGCGTTCTCCGTCAGACCGTCCCAACCGTCCGCCCCGACAATCGGCTTGTCAATGCCCTGTGCGCGCAACTGCTTTGCAATCAGCGCGACCGTGCCGTAATAATCCGGCAGATAGACAACATCCGCATTCGCATTCTTGATTTTGGTAATCTGCGCGTTAAAATCCTTGTCGCCCGTGTTGTACGATTCCTGCGCAACAACGCGACCGCCCAAACGCTCAAATTCAACAATGAAATTGTCTTTCAGCCCCACCGAATAGTCATTTCCGATGTCGTACAGAATTGCCGCAGTCTTCGCGCCAAGCACGTCACCCGCAAATTTGCCGCCCACCGTTCCCTGGAACGGATCGATAAAACACGTGCGGAAAATATAGTTGCCCGCATCGGTAATCGTCATTGCCGTCGCCGCCGGAGCAATCTGAATGATTTTCTGCGCCTGCGCACTCTGCGTAATCGCCTGCGTACACCCGGACGTGAGCGACCCGACAACGAACGTCACGCCGTCTTTTGTCACCAACTTTTTGTACGCGCTCACCGACTTTTCGGGGTTGCCCTCGTCATCTTCCGCAATCACTTCCAGCAGCTGACCGTTCACGCCACCCGCCGCATTGATTTCCGCGACCGCCAGATCAATGCCGTTCTTGCACTCAACGCCATATACCGCAACCGCTCCAGAAAGCGGCCCGATTGAACCAATTTTAATCGTATTGCCGCCGCTCTTCGAGCATCCTGCCATTACCAAGCCCGCAAGCGTCGCCACAAGGGCAAACAAAACCTTTTTCATACCCTCAAACCTCCAAGATTGTATATAACAAAGCCGTCCCTATTCCAAAGGACGGCTTGCAAGCCAAACTTATGCCTGTGCTTCTTCTGTCGCAGATGCCTCTGCCGTGGGAGTTTCAGTCGCAGCGGCAGCTTTTGCCATCCGCGCTTCTTTCCGCGCGACGTTTTTCAGCGTCGCATTGCAGACTTTACAAATCTTCACCTGCTTGCCGTCAATTTCCTTTTCATACAGGATTTTGACGTTCATTTTCCCACAGCGCGGACACGTGCCACGACCGTGGTGTACTTCTGAGCGGATACCAGCTCCGCGATGACCTTTAGACATCTCTTACTCCTCCGCTTTTGCTTCTTTTTTTGCAGCCTTCGGCTTCGCAGGAGCTTTCTTTGCCGCTCCCTCTTTCTTTTCGGCAGGCTTTGCTTTCGCATCAGTTTTCTTCGCCTTCGCCTCATCCTTCTTTGCTTTTGCGGCTTCTTTGTCCTCTTCAGTCGGCAACTTGTAGTCTACCAACTCAAGAATAACCATGTCCGCCGCATCGCCCTGACGGAAACCGATTTTCAGAATGCGTGTGTAACCGCCGTTGCGGTCTTTCATCCTTGGTCCAAGCTCGGTGAACAACTTGTTCAAGATTTTTTCATCTTGAATAAACTTCGCCGCAATACGGCGGTTGTGCACAGAATCGACCTTACTGCGCGTAATCAACTTTTCAGCAGCCCTGCGCACTTCCTTCGCCTTTGCTTGGGTCGTTGTAATGCGCTCAAACCTGAAAAGAGAAGTCACCATATTTCGTGACATCGCGCGACGATGTGCCGATGTCCGAGAAAGCGGGTTAAAACCATTTCTATGATTCATCTGATTCTTCCTTCTGCTTTTGATTAGTTACATTGACGGCATTTTTCAGATGACTGTAATCTGTCATTCCGAGCGTCAAATTCCATTCAAGAAGTTTTTCCTTGATTTCTGTCAGACTCTTCTTGCCGAAGTTGCGAGTCTTCACGATGTCGTCTTCCGTCTTTTTGGTCAACTCGCCAATCGTGCGGATATTCGCATTTTTCAGGCAGTTAGACGAACGAACCGAAAGCTCCAGTTCCTCGACCGGCGTGTTGAGCAACTGACGAATGCGTTCGTCGCCTTCGTCAACATCGTCACTCGCCCCAAAGTCGCTGTCGTTAAAGTTCACAAAGATTGAGAAATGATCTTTCGCAATCTTTGCCGCCTCCGCGAGCGCGTCTTCCGGGTTAATCGTGCCGTCCGTCCAAACCTCAAGAATGAGTTTGTCGTAGTCATTGCGCTGACCGACACGGCACGGCTCAATCGCGTACTTTACCTTGCGCACCGGCGAGAAAATCGCATCCATCGGAATAGTACCGACCACTTCGATGTAATGCTCATTCACTTCCGCTGGAACGTAGCCACGCCCAAAGTCAACCTGAATCTCAAACTCCACACGCGCACCATCCATCATTGTAAAGACGGGAACATCTTTTGTCAGAATTTCAAGCTGTCCTTCCTTGGCAAAGTCGTCACTTTTTACGATACCCGGTCCTGCAAATTCGTAAAGAATCGTATCCTGTTCAGTGTCGCCAGACAACCGCAAGCGAATCTGTTTCAAACTGTTCAAGATTTCCAGCGTATCTTCTGAAACGTTCGGAATTGTCTCAAATTCACTGGAAATGACATGCGGAACACCGTCTGCATCGTATGAAGTAATCCGTACTGAAGACACCGCATACCCTTGAATCGAAGACAACAACACGCGGCGGAGCGTATTTCCAATCGTCGTGCCAAATCCCGTCTCAAAAGGATACGCCGTAAACTTTCCGTAGTTCGGATTCGTCTCTAGATGTTCAAATGTGATGCCTTTTGGTTTTTTAAAACCTTTCAGCAGATTTTTGCGAGCCATCTGAACTCCTTCTTATCGGAAATAATATCACTTTTGGTGATTGCCCTGCGGCAAATGCCGTTTGTTTTACAATAATCGAAGTTTCGGGCAACCACTCCAATTATTGATCCTTGAGTTTTCTTCCCTACATTCGCCGTGTCTTACGCGGGCGGCATCCGTTGTGCGGAATGGGAGTAACGTCAGAAATCGACTTTACTTTCAATCCCAAATTGCCGAGAGCGCGGACAGCATTCTCACGGCCAACGCCCGGTCCTTTGACGAACACGTGCACTTCACGCAAGCCGTAGCTCACTGCCTTCTGAACAGCAGATTCCGCAACCGTCTGCGCGGCAAATGGCGTAGATTTCTTTGCACCGCGGAAGCCCAGCCCACCGGAAGAAGCCCAAGAAAGCGCATTTCCTTTCAAGTCTGTAATCGTTACGATAGTATTGTTGAACGTCGCCTGAATGTACACATTCCCTTCGTAAACGCTCTTCTTTTCCTTTCGTTTTTTTACGGTAGCCATTCGTTACTCCTTCACCTATCAGACAGCCTTCTTCTTGTTTGCAACCGTCTTTTTCTTGCCTTTGCGTGTACGTGAATTGGTACGTGTACGCTGACCACGAACGGGCAGACCCTTACGATGGCGAAGACCACGATAACAACCAATGTCCATAAGACGTTTGATGTTAAGACCAATCTCCGAACGAAGGCGACCTTCCACCTTGTACTCGGCATCAATCAGCGCACGCAACTTTGCCTGCTCGTCCTGATCCAAGTCGTTCATCATTTTCTGCGGATTTATTCCAGTTTTTTCGCAAATTGCCTTTGCTGCCGAACGACCAATACCGTAGATATAAGTCAAAGCAACGACAACGTGTTTATTTGGGAGATCAACTCCCGCAATTCGAGCCATCTGCTACTCCTTTAGCCTTGTTTTTGCTTATGCTTCGGATTAACACAAATGATACGGATAATACCATTGCGCTTAATTACCTTGCACTTGTCACAAATGGGCTTTACGCTGGTTCTCACTTTCATAAAAGTCCCCCTTGGGAAAGTACCACCGCCGAACCATAGCAGTTCGCAATGAACTACAGTCCAACGTGTTTTGTAAATATAGCACAAATTCCAAAACTTATGCTACTACTGCACACCATTTTTCTGCAAAATTCAGCAAGAATTCCGCCGTTTCCTACAGATTGCGGGAGCGCAGCTTTCCCCGCTTAACAAGACCTTCCGAATGGTGCATTTTAAGCTGGGCTTCGATTTGACTCATCGTATCCAAGTCAACACCCACCAAAATCAGCAAGGACGTACCGCCCATCAACATAGAAATTGACTGCGGAAAGCCGAAGAGATTTTGGATGATTGTCGGCAACACTGCAATTGCAGCAAGATACAATGCTCCGGGCAATACGAGACGGTTCAACACCTTCTGCATATATTCTTCAGTCTTGTCAGTGCGGATGCCCGGAATTGACCCGCCATTTTCTCTTATGTTCTTCGCGATTTCCGTGGGGTTCAGGGTTACCTGTGTGTAGAAGTATGCAAAGAAGATAATCAGAAGTACCAACAAAACATTATACCACAATCCCGTCGGTGTCAGAATTGCAGAAAGACGAGCAACCCAACGCGCGGAATTTTGGCTAGCACCAAAACTAGAAACAATCTGGAGCGGGAATGTCAGAAACGAAGAAGCAAAAATAACCGGAATGACCCCCGACGGATTGATTTTAAATGGAATATACGTATTCTGCCCACCATACATTCTGCGTCCGACAACGCGTTTTGCATAGTTAACGTGAATCTTGCGTTCGCCCTGCTGCTCATACACAACCAGCGCAATAACAGCAATGAACATCAGCAACACAACAATGAGGAACACCGGGTTGATGTCATTATCGTTCGGATTTTTCACCTTCGCGACAAGTTCAACCACGGCGTGGGGCAGACGCGCCACAATACCCGCGAAAATCAGAATGGAAATCCCATTTCCAATACCGCGAGCCGTAATCTGATCGCCAAGCCACACCGTAATCATTGCACCCGTCGTCACCGTGAGCATCGCAAGCAGCCTGAAGGCAAGCGGATTCTCCAAAATGACCGCTCCCGGAATGCTGTTTGCGTACACCGTCACCGCCAAAGACTGAATCAGACAGACGAAAACCGTTCCGATTCGAGTCCAAGCCGCGACCCTGCGCTGACCACCGTCTTCCTGTGCCATGCGCTTGAGAGACGGAAAGATAATCAGCGCAAGCTGCAAGATAATCTGCGTTGAAATGTACGGCATAACGCCCAACATGAACACAGAAAAATTAGAGAATGCACCACCGGCAAAAAAGTCCATATAGCTGGCAAACGCGTTTCTGTTTCTTGACGCAAGGTCATTAAAATAGGTAATGAGCACGCTTGCATCAATGCCCGGAATTGTCAGCACACAACCCAGACGAAAAACGGCTAAGATTACAAAAGTAAAGAAGATACGATCCCGCAACTCTTTAATTCTGAACATATTTACGATTGCATTGTTTGCCATGAGTTTCTCCGCCGCTTACTATTCTTCTTTTTTTGCCGCTTTCTTTGCGGATTTTTTCGACTCTGCTTTTGCAACATCGTCAGCGACGGCAGTCTTTACCAAGCCGCCCGCCTTTTCGATTTTTTCTTTTGCCGTCGCAGAAACTTTGTCCACATCAATTGTCAGCTTTTTCTTCACATCGCCGTCAGCAAGGATTTTCACCAGCTTATCGGCAGAATCAAGCAGTCCCTTTGCAATCAGCGTTTCTTTGTTCACCGTGTCGCCGTCGTCGAATTTCTCTTCCAACAACTTGACGTTCACGATGACGTATTCTTTCTTAAAGGGATAGTTCGAAAAACCACGTTGCGCGATTCGACGATATAACGGCATCTGCCCGCCCTCAAAACCGACATAGGTTTTTCCGCCGGAACGAGACTGCTGACCTTTGTTTCCTTTGCCCGCAGTAGTACCCCGACCTGATGAAGAGCCACGACCGACAATACGTTTTTTCTTGTTGGCACCTTTCGGCGCGCTCAGCATAAAATCTGCCATTATTTTGTCTCCTCAACTTCCACCAAGTGCGCGACAGAAGCCACCATACCACGAACGCACGGATTATCTTCCTGCACCACTGATGAATTAATTTTTTTCAAGCCAAGACTGCGGACAGTCGCCTTTTTTGCGGGCTTTTGGCCAATTACGCTCCGTCTAAGTGTAATCTTAAGTTTTTTCGTTGCCATCGATTACCCCCACATATCCTGCAATGACTTGCCACGGTTAGAAGCGACGACCTTTGCATCCATAAGGTTTGCAAGACCATCAAAAGTCGCCCGCACCACGTTGACCGACGAACGTGACCCCTGCGACTTAGAAATGATGTCAGTCGCACCGATAGCGTCCATAATCGCACGGACAGGACCGCCCGCAATGATACCCGTACCAGGGCAAGCCGGTTTGAGCAAAATCGCCGAACTCTTGAACTTTCCGATAATTTCATGCGGCAACGTCCCGTTTTTCATCGGCACCATGACCAAATTACGCTTTGCTTTGTCAACGCTCTTCCTAATCGCTTCGGAAACATCGTTCGCTTTACCAAACCCATATCCGACGCGTCCTTTCTGATCGCCGACGACCGTCAACGCTGAAAACGACATCCTGCGACCGCCTTTGACTGTCTTAGAAGTACGATTCAGCTTGACCAATTTTTCAATGAACTCTTTCGGTTCTCTTTCTTTATCGAACTTATTCTGGCGTTCCATAGACTCTCCTAGAATACGATCCCGGCTTTGCGGGTTGCGTCTGCAAGGGCCTTGACAACACCATGATACAGATAACCATTGCGGTCAAAGACTACTGTCGTAATCTTTTTATCCTGTAGGCGTTTTCCCAAAGCTTCACCAAGTTTTGTTGCGCCGTCAACATTCGGCTTGAGCGCAGCAAATTCCTTCTCTAATGTAGAAATGGCGGCCAAAGTCCTGCCCTCGTCATCATTAATAACCTGCACATACAGATTACAGTTGCTACGCGTCACGGTCATACGAGGTCTTTCCGCCGTTCCGTGAATCCGCTTGCGAATGTGAATCTTGCGATGCAGACGTTTTCTGTTTTTTTCAGTCAGTTTTCTCAACATCTTGCTACACCACCTTATTTAACGCCGGTCTTACCAACTTTACGTCTGATGACTTCAGTTTCGTAACGAATACCTTTGCCTTTATAGGGCTCTGGCGCACGCAATTTACGAATCTGCGCACTGAATTCACCAACCAACTGCTTGTCGATTCCCGAAATCGTTACTTTGCCCTGCGCATCGGCAACAACCGTAAGCCCTTCAGGAATAACCGCGATGAAGTCAGAAGAATACCCAAGGTTCATCACCAACTGCTTTCCCTGCACTTCCGCACGATAACCGACTCCCGTAATAATCAGCGTTTTGGTAAATCCGTTCGTTACGCCCGTAACCATATTACTGATCAGCGCACGATACAATCCATGCGCTGAATTCGCCGCCTTGGTATCCTCTTTCGGCGCGACCGTAATCTGCCCGTCTTTGAATTCAACGCTCACGTTTTCGCTATATGACTGTTTCAACTCGCCTTTCGGTCCTTTTACGGTTATCACACCATCGCTCATTGTCACAGTCACTCCTGCCGGCACAGCAACAGGAAGTTTTCCGACTTTAGACATCTTTCCCTCCTATTACCAAACCTTGCAGACCAATTCACCACCGACCATTTTCTCGCTCGCTTTCTTGCCGGTCGTCACGCCAGAAGAAGTCGAAACAATCAATGTGCCGTAACCGTTGTACACACGGGGCAAATCCTTATAACCAGAATACACGCGACGACCAGGAGTAGAGATTTTTTCTACGCCGTGGATAACCGAAACATTCTGATCATCATATTTCAAGAAAATGCGGATGTTCGATTTATTGTCTTCCTGCACTTTCTTGAAATTCTTAATATATCCTTCTGTCTTCAGGATTTTCACGATTTCCAGCTTGAGCCGTGAAGTAGGAACGTCTACTTTTTCGTGGCGAGCCTGAACGGCATTGCGGATCTTTGTCAGCATATCTGCTACAGGATCTGATACACTCATTTCTTCTCCTCCTCCACTACCAACTGGATTTCGTGACACCAGGCAACAAGCCTTCACTTGCTAACTTACGAAAGCAGACACGACACATCTTGAACTTGCGCAAGTACCCACGCGGGCGACCACAAATCTGACAGCGATTGTATTCACGAGTGCTGTATTTCTGGGTGCGCTTCGCTTTGATAATCATTGATTTCTTAGCCATGCTTTCCTCACTACTTTCTGAACGGCATACCGAACTTGGTAAGCAGAACACGAGCTTCGTTATCCGTGCGCGCGCTAGTTACAATTGAGATATTCATGCCGGCAATCTTCACGATTTTATCAAAGTCGATTTCCGGAAAGATAATCTGTTCTGTAATACCAAGAGAAAAATTCCCGTGTCCGTCAAAGCCGGTCGCTTTAATACCGCGGAAATCCTTGACACGTGGCAATGCCACATTGATAAGGCGATCCAAGAATTCATACATAATTGTACCGCGCAATGTAACCATTACACCAACTTCATTGCCCTCACGCAATTTAAAGTTTGCGATACTTTTTCTTGCCCTTGTTTTTACAGCCTTCTGACCAGTAATCTGAGTCAGGTCAGTAACTGCGGCATCAAGGAGTTTCTTGTTCGTGAGAGCTTCGCCAACACCCATGCTGACCACAACCTTTTTGATTGCGGGAATCTGCATCGGTGTCGTGTAACCCAGCTCCTTAAACAGAGCGGGCGCGATTTCATCCTTGTAGACTTTCTTAAGCCGAGGTACATACTTATCCATTACAGTGTTTCTCCACACTTCCGGCAGACACGAGTTTTCTTGTCGCCAGTGATTTTGTAACCAATTTTAGTCGGACCGCATTTTTTGCATACAATCGCGACGTTAGAAACGTGCAGCGGAGCCTCAATCTCAACGATGCCGCCCTGATCCTGCTGACTGCGCTTTTTCATTGCCTTTTTGACAATGTTAATCCCGGAAACAATAACTGCGTCCTTTTTAGTGACAACACGGACAATCTGCCCGCGCTTGCCCTTATCTTTTCCCGCAATTACTTGTACCGTATCGTCCTTATGAATCTTAAATTTCTTTCTCATGTTCATGCGGCACTCCTTACAGAACTTCCGGCGCAAGCGATACGATTTTCATAAAATCCATATCACGCAACTCACGGGCAACCGGACCAAAAATACGCTTGCCTTTTGGATTCTTGTCACCGTCAACAATAACGCACGCATTGTCGTCAAAGCGTATATACGTACCGTCAGGACGACGATACTCCTTGGCAACACGAACGACCACTGCTTTTTGCACCGATCCTTCTTTGATAGCAGAAGTCGGAATCGCTTCCTTGACAGCCACTACAATAATGTCACCGATCCCGGCATACCGGCGGCGAGATCCGCCAAGTACCTTGATACACTGCACAAGCTTCGCACCGGAGTTATCTGCAACGGTCAATTTTGATTGCATCTGAAGCATTCGTCAACTCCTCCGCGTTACTTCGCGCGTTCAATGATTTCTGCAAGACGCCAGCATTTGTCTTTGCTCAGCGGGCGACATTCTACAATACGCACCGTATCTCCAATGTGGGCTTCATTCTTTTCATCATGAACCTTACATTTCTTTGTGCGTGTAACATACTTTTTGTAAAGCGTGTCCATTCTCTTTGTGTTGATAGAAACGACGATAGTTTTGTCCATCTTGTCGCTCGTCACCAAACCGACCAAAGAACGTTTCGCGCTTTTCTGAACAGTCTGTTCTGCCACGTTTCAGCTCCTACTTATTCTGTCCAGCCAGCTCTTTCTGGCGGATGAACGTCTTAACCCTCGCGATGTCACGACGGATAGTACGCTCCTCCAACGGGTTATCTACATGCCCGTTTACCTTTTGGAAACGGAAATCCATGTATTTCTGCTTAAGCTCTTTTTCCTGTGCAACCAATTCGTTGTAAGACAGTTCCTTTATATCTTTCTTTTTTGAAGCCATCCCTTCACTCCTTAGTCTTGCGTCGGTTTAAAGGCAATTCTTGTCTTAATTGGCAATTTGCTTGCCGCAAGCGTCAACGCCGCTTCGGCAGCCTTGATATCCACTTCGCCAACCTCAAACAAAATCATACCCGGCTTAATAACCGCAGCCCAAAATTCCGGCGATCCCTTGCCCTTACCCATACGTGTTTCGGCAGGCTTCTTTGAAATCGGTTTGTCTGGGAACACCCGCGTCCACACATGACCTTTACGGTCAATCCTACGGTTAATCGCAACACGAGCCGCCTCAATCTGCTTTGCGCTCAGCCACACCGGCTCCAATGCCACCAAAGCAATGTCGCCAAAATCAATGTGATTGTCACGCGTCGCGTTTCCCTTAATTCGTCCGCGCTGTACTTTGCGGTGAATAACTCTTTTAGGACTAAGCATTTTCGTTACTCTCCTTTTGCAGTACTGCGAGCGGAACGCCTTGACTTGTCAGCAGGTTTTCTGTCTGTCGAGCGACCCTCGCCAGAAGCATCACGATCACGGCGCGGCTTGCGAACCAACTGACCGGCATCTTCATTCTGCTCACGACCATAGTTCATGCCATTATAGACCCAAACTTTAATACCGATTTTTCCATACGTCGTATGAGCCTCAAACGTTCCATAGTCGATGTCCGCGCGAAGTGTATGAAGCGGAACGCGCCCCAACTTCAACTCTTCATTACGGCTCATATCTGCACCACCAAGACGACCGGCAAGACGAATCTTAATGCCCTGTGCGCCGCCCTTCATGGCATTTGCGGAAGCCTGCTTCAAAGCCTTACGGAATGATCCGCGCCCCGAAAGCTGACGCCCAACATTCTGCGCAATCAGCGATGCGTTGATGTCAGCGCGTTTGATTTCCTTAATCTTAATCTGCACTTTTTTGGTCAGTTTAGACTGGATCTCCGCACTGATTTTCTCAATGTTCGCACCCTTCACGCCGATGATGACCCCCGGACGAGCCGTATGAATCACAATAGTCACACGTTGCGGATGCCGGATAATCTCAATTTCTGCAATATCAGCATTCTGACATTCCGGCAGGGTTCTTACCATCTCACGAATAGCAAGATCCTCCAAAACGAGGTCTGCATACTCACGAGGATCTGCATACCAGCGAGACTGCCATGTCTTGTTCACGCCAAGGCGCAAACCAATAGGATTTACTTTCTGACCCACTTTATTCCCCCGCCTTCTCGTCAACAATGACGGTGATATGGCACATACGCTTCAAGAGCCGATCAGCACGACCACGGGCACGAAACCATACTCTCTTCAGCCTCGGACCTTCGTCAATGCGAATTTCCTTGACATACAGCATATCTTCATCCAGTTTCTTGTTAGCATACAGCGCATTAGATGCCGCTGATTTCAACGTACCAGCAATAAGTTTCGCACCTTTCTGCGGCATATTAGCAAGAATTGCCATCGCCTCTGAGTAAGGCTTCCGATTAATCACACGCGCAACTGGACGAACCTTAGTCGGTGATGCAATCAGGAATTTTGTAGTGGCTACATAACCTTTTTTTTCAGCCATAATATCCACCTTTATTTTCCAGCTTTTTTGTCTGAACCGCCATGACCCTTAAAGGTACGTGTCGGAGCAAACTCGCCAAGCTTATGACCGACGAGATTCTCTGTTACGTAAACCGGAACCCATGACTTACCATTGTACACAGAAATAGTATTGCCTACCATTTCAGGGATGATCGTAGAGCAGCGAGAATAGGTCTTAATCATCTTCTTGTCTGACTCTTTGTTCATCTCAATTACTTTCTTGTAAAGACTCTTTTCAATGAAAGGCCCTTTTTTAACCGATCTTGACACCGCTAACTCCTCTACTTCTTACGCCGTGAAACAATAAACCTGCTCGACGTTTTTCTCTTGTTGCGCGTTTTGTACCCACGACAAGGTTGTCCCCAAGGAGTAACCGGATGATGACCTTTACCGGCACCTTCACCGCCACCAAGCGGATGATCGACCGGGTTCATCGCCATACCACGAACGGTCGGGCGCACACCAAGCCACCGTCTACGACCAGCTTTGCCGAGTTGGGTATTCATACGATCTTCATTTCCCACAACACCGATTGTCGCATAACATTTACCGAACACCCGGCGCGTTTCACTTGAAGGCAGTCGGATAACCACATAGTCACCGTCCTTTGCCGCCACTAACGCACTCGCACCAGCCGAACGGGCAAGCTGTCCGCCACGTCCCAGCGTCAGCTCAATGTTATGCACCGTAAAACCGACCGGAATTGCTTCCAACGGCAACGCATTGCCTACCGTCGGCGTTGCATTCTCGCCAGACATAATCTTCTGACCGACCGTCAGCCCTTTCGGCGCGATGATATAACGCTTTTCTCCGTCTGCATATGCAATAAGCGCGATGTTCGCACTACGATTCGGATCGTACTCAATAGTCTTGACCGTTCCTGGGATACCGTGCTTATTGCGCTTAAAGTCAATCATACGATACTTTCTTTTGTGTCCGCCGCCTTGATGACGTACCGAAATACGTCCACCTTGACCGCGACCACCATTTGACTTAAGACCTGATACCAGACTTTTTTCGGGTTTATCGGTTGTCAGTTCTTCTCTTACCAAATCAATGCGGGTACGAGTACCGGCAGTGTATGGTTTAAAAACTTTTAGAGCCATCTGGTTCCCCTTAATGCATGAAGGCTTACACGCCCTCGAATCCCTTAATGGTTTCGCCCGGAGCAAGACGGACAATCGCCTTTTTCCAGCTGGAAGTTCTTCCCGGTCTTCCGCGCAGGCGTTTGACCTTACCAAACACATTCATCGTCGTGCAATTCACAACGGTCACGTTAAAGAGTTTTGATACTGCCTCTTTTATCTGTGTCTTGTTGGCATCAGGTGCTACTTTAAACACATACTTGTTCTGCTCGCGGAGCGTAGTAGCTTTTTCAGACAATATCGGCCGAATAAGAACATCGTTCAGATTTGACAAATCGCTCATTATTTAGCCTCCTCTTTTTTATTGTAGAATTCAGAAAGATTCTTTGCCGCACCTTCCAAAAGGATGACTTTACGTCCATAAAACAAGTCATGCGCACGCAAACGGTTGTATGACAAAAAGTACAGATTACGGATATTGCGCCCCGCCTGCTTAATCTTTTTGTCGTCATCTTTCAAGATGATAACCGTGCGCTCATCTTTCGTAAAGTTGTTCAGAATTTTCACCAAATCCTTTGTCTTTCCGCTGTCAATCGTAAAATCTTCCACAACCATCAACCTATCACTCTGCGCCTGCAAAGACAGAATAGACTTCATGGCAAGACGTTTCTCTTTTTTCGGAATGGCATAACTGTAATCACGCGGCTTCGGTCCAAAAATCGTACCGCCACCCACGTTAATCGGTGACTTTTTGTCACCACGGCGAGCATGCCCTGTTCCTTTCTGTTTATAGGGCTTGGCATTACTGCCGTGCACTTCTGCACGGGTCTTTGTACATGCCGTACCAACACGTTTGTTCGCTAATTCGTTTGTGATGGCATAGTAAATGACATCCTCATTTACCGGAAGACCGAATACACTATCATCAAGCGTAATCGTACGCAGCTCTTTACCATCGACTGAATAGACTTTCTTTTCCATCGTATTCCCTCGACCTTATTTTTTAACCGCGGACTTAATGATCAGCGTACAGTCTTTATTCCCGGGAACAGCCCCGCGAACCATAACCACCTTTAATTCAGGGTCAATCTTGACAATCTTAAGATTTTGCACTGTCACGCGCTCAAATCCCATACGCCCCGGCAATTTGGTGTTTTTCATGGTATGCCCCGGTGTCGTACAATTTCCCGTGCCGCCCGGTTCACGATGAAATTTAGAACCATGCGTCGCACGACCACCATGGAAACCCCAACGCTTCATAACACCCTGAAATCCCTTGCCCTTTGAAGTCGCCGTAACATCAACAAATGATGTTTTTTCAAACAGTTCAAGACCTATCTGGTCGCCAACCACAACTTCCTGCTCAAAGTCCCTGAACTCTTTCAGATGACGCTTCGGCGAAATGTTTTCAGGAAACTGACCTTTGTACGCCTTGTTCACTTTTGATTCTTTCATATCTTCAAGACCAAGAACAACAGCATCGTACCCGTTCGTTTCCTTTGTCTTTGTAGCAATGACCGTATTCGGCTCGACGTGGATCACGGTTACTGGTGTCAGGTTACCGTTTTCGTCGAAAATCTGTGTCATTCCCACTTTTTTTGCTATCAGACCTTTCATTCTGATTACTCCTACAGAAAGACAACTGCCTTTCTCTGTCAGCCGCCATTCCCGATCCATAGGGAACCGTACTGTGTATTACAGCAAGCCCTGTTGCAACGCAACGCAATCTTACTGTTTAATTTCTACGTCTACACCGGCAGGCAATTCAAGCTTCATCAGCGAATCCATGACATCCGTCGTCGGATTCAAGATATCAATCAACCGCTTGTGCGTCCTCATTTCAAACTGCTCACGCGACTTTTTGTTGACGTGCGGCGAACGCAGAACGGTGATTTTGTTGATTTTAGTCGGAAGCGGAATCGGCCCTAAAACCTTTGCACCCGCTTTCTGAACAGTCTGCACGATGGCTTTTGCGCTCTGATCGATCAACTCCACATCATACGCACGAAGTCTGACACGAATCTTTTCGTTAGCCATTACATTCCTCCAGGGAAATAAAATGGATTTCCGACAGCAAATTGTCGGAAATCCATTTATCCATAATCCTATTCGATAATCTTGGTAACCTGACCAGAAGCGATTGTATGACCACCTTCGCGAATAGCCAACTTCAGGCCTTCGTCCATAGCAATCGGGTGAATCAACTCGCCAATAATCTTGGTGTTGTCGCCCGGTTTCACCATATCAGTACCCGCCGGCAATGCAACCGTACCGGTAATATCGGTAGTGCGGAAATAGAACTGCGGGCGATACCCTGAGAAGAACGGACTGTGACGACCACCCTCTTCCTTTGAAAGCACGTAAATCTGCGCCTCAAATTTGGTATGCGGCTTAATCGTTCCCGGAGCAGCCAAAACCTGACCACGCTCCACATCTTTCTTTTCAATACCACGGAGCAGGATACCGACGTTATCACCGGCCATACCTTCATCCAATGTTTTCTGGAACATTTCGATACCAGTAACCGTTGAAGTCTGAGTCGGGCGGATACCAACAATTTCCACAGAGTCGGACATTTTGACAATACCACGCTCAATACGACCAGTAACGACCGTACCACGTCCAGAAATCGTAAAGATGTCTTCAATCGGCATCAAGAACGGCTTGTCCTCGTCGCGTTTCGGATCATCAAACCAACTGTCCATAGTAGCAAGCAGCTCATCAATGCACTTGGTATCTTCCGCAGACGCACCGTCAGCCAACGCCTTGAACGCAGACCCCTGAACAATCGGAGTGTTCTCGTCAAAACCATATTCTTTGACAGTATCTTTCACCTCTTCAACGACCAACTCAAGCAAATCGGGATCGTCAACCAAGTCAACTTTGTTCAAAAAGACGATAATCTTCGGAACACCGACCTGACGAGCGAGCAACAAGTGTTCGCGAGTCTGCGGCATAACCGAATCCGGCGCAGAAACAACAAGCACCGCTCCGTCCATCTGTGCAGCACCCGTAATCATGTTCTTGATATAGTCAGCATGTCCCGGACAGTCGATATGCGCATAGTGACGCTTGTCTGACTGATACTCCAAGTGACGCGTATTGATAGTAATACCACGGGTCTTCTCTTCCGGCGCACTGTCGATTTCATCATACTTGAGAGCCTTGTCGCCGTATTTCTTTGCGCAGTGCATTGTAATAGCAGCAGACAGCGTAGTCTTACCATGGTCAACGTGTCCGATGGTACCGACATTCATGTGGGGTTTAGTTCGGTTGAACTTCTCCTTTGCCATGTCCTTTTCTCCTTGCCGACAACCTCTTCCGCCTCGGCATTTTAATGTATATGTGATGCACTTTAAGCCAGAACGAAACTCTTTTCCACTGAAAAAAGCCCATTCGCAACACACAATTTCACAAAAACAATAAAGACGATTTACACTATCCCGGCATCCCATCTATTCGGAATACCGTGTTCCGTGCCACCGAACATCATCACCTTTGTCTTGACGACCGATGTGGCATCCAAAACTGGCGGCCGCGAAACAGCCAACCATCAGGAACACCTCGATCCGATCGTCTTATTATAGATACCGCCAACGGCAGATACCCGCAAATCAAGGGTTGCTCACGCCTGAAAACCAAAACTGATTAACGTTACGGCGTGTACCGGACTCCTCAAGTCCGCCTGATTTTTCAAAGACCCCTAAACCGCAGATTATCCAAAGATAAAGGGCATATTATTTTATACAAAATTTAGAAAACTTGTGCAAGGGGAATTCGGAAGAATTCCCCGATTTTTTACAAAAAAACCCGCCACATCGGCGGGCATTCATTTACCAGCGGTAGTGCGCAAAAGCTTTGTTCGCTTCTGCCATTTTGTGGGTGTCCTCTTTCTTTTTGAAAGCAGATCCCGTATTGTTGAATGCGTCAATCAGCTCCGAAGCGAGCGTATCCGCCATACCGTGACCAGAACGATTCCGGGCAGCGGCGATAATCCAGCGCATCGCCAATGCCTCGCGGCGGCTGTCGCGGATTTCAATCGGCACCTGATAGGTCGCACCACCGACACGACGGCTTTTCACTTCCACCAACGGCTTAACATTATCCAGTGCCTTGTTGAACACTTCCAGCGGATCCTGATTGGTTTTCGCTTTCAGTTTGTCCATCGCCTCATAGATAATTTTCGTGCACGTCTCTTTTTTCCCGTCCAACATCATGCGCGTAATGAATTTAGTAACAACCGCGCTGTTGTATTTTGCGTCAGGTACAATAGGACGGTTTACGGATTTCTTGTGTCTTCCCATAATATACTCCTATTATCCTTGCTTACGCCTTTGGCTTCTTTGCGCCGTACTTTGAACGAGCGCGTTTGCGTCCGTCTACGCCGAGCGCATCTTTCGTACCACGGATGATGTGATAACGCACACCAGGAAGATCCTTGACGCGCCCTCCACGGATAAGCACGACCGAGTGTTCCTGCAAATTATGCCCGATACCAGGAATATATGCAGTCACTTCAATACCGTTTGACAAACGAACACGGGCTACCTTACGGAGCGCAGAGTTCGGCTTTTTGGGCGTAACGGTCATCACACGGGTACAAACACCGCGCTTCTGCGGACAAGACTCAAGCGCGGGAGCTTTCGTCTGATTCGCCAAAGACCGCCGTCCTTTACGAATAAGTTGGTTAATTGTAGGCATTGCCTCATTCTCCTATTAGTTTGCCGGTCAGCACTCCGGACAAAATACTCGCACGAAACCCAACGTGCGATAGGTTTTATCAGTGTATCAAATTCATCATGCGCTCGTCAAGCGAATTTGACACGGACCGGGCGGATCAAAAACAAGTGCGCACTCTCAAAACGCGTCGCCGCAAAAAACTTCATTTTCCGCAACCATAGACAACGCATTTGTCTGCGCAAGTGGCAGACACCACCAGCAGTTTTACCGCTGGTGATACGCCTTCAATTCCCTGCCGCCACCCGACTGCAAGAAATTCTAGTCGTCGTTATCAGACAGAATGGACGATTCGCTCATGAACGGCTCACGGGCAAGTGCCAGCTCTGCCTCACGCTCCTCACGACGGCGTTCAAGGATTTCTTCCATTTGAACGTCCAAGTCGTTATCGGAACGATCGAACAACTTGACATTGCGGTAGTTGCGGATGCCCGTCCCTGCCGGAATCATGTGTCCGATAATGACGTTCTCTTTCAGACCATGCAGGCTGTCCGTCGCACCGGAAATCGCCGCATTCGTCAAGACGCGCGTCGTCTCCTGGAACGAAGAAGCCGAAATGAACGAATCCGTCGCCAACGCTGCCTTGGTAATACCCTGGAACATCGGACGCGCAACCGCCGGCTGACCGCCTTCCGCAATGACACGGCGGTTTTCCTCATGGAAGTGGTACTTGTCCACCTGCTGTCCAAAGATAAAGCGCGTGTCGCCGACAGAGACGACCTCAACCTTGCGGAGCATCTGGCGCACGATAACACCGATATGCTTGTCGTCGATGTCTACGCCCTGCGCCGAGTACACCTGCTGGATTTCGTCCATAAGGTAGTTTTGCAGCGCGTTCTCGCCCAAAATAGCCAGAATATCGTGCGCGTCGGGAGAACCGTCACACAACTGCTCGCCCGCCTTCACGCGGTCACCGTCACGCACCAGCAACCGTTTGGTCATCGGAACAAGATGCTCAAACGGCTTGCCGTACACGTCTTCCACATTGATGATACGCTTGCCTTTGGCGATCCCCTTAAATTTGACCGTTCCCGTAATCCGGGAAAGCACGCACGGCACTTTGGGCTTGCGCGCCTCAAACAGTTCAGAAACGCGCGGCAGACCGCCGGTAATATCGTTTGACTTTGCGGCCGCCATAGCAATCTTCGCAAGCGTCACGCCCGCGTCAACATGCTGCTTGTCGTCCACGGTAAGCACTGCACCCGCCGGCAAATAATAACTGCCGCGCTCGTTGCCAGCCTCGTCGGTAATCAGAATGCGTGGCTGCTTGACATCCAAATGCATTTCGCTGATATGCCGCTCCACGTTGCCCGTGTTCGGATCGACTTCTTCGACCAATGTCGAACCGGCAATGACATCCTCAAAATGCACATAGCCTTCAACCTCGGCAATAATCGGCTCTGAATACGGGTCGAACGTTCCGACCACTTCTCCGGATCCCACAATATCGCCCGCCTTGACAAAAATCGTAGAACCATTGCTGATCTCGATTTCCTGCGGCTTGTTGTTCGCCAAATACACCGTGTTGTTGATAATCAAAGCACGGCCGTTTTCCTTTGCCGCAACATCGCCGCCCTTGCGGGAAACCAGCTTCGCGCCCTTGAGTATGGGGTCGCCGTCTTTTACGGCAGGCTCGTCGCCTTTTTCCAGCGCAATCGTGTCGATGATGCGGGTCGCGTTCAACACGCCCTTGCGCGTGAACAGCCAGCCATCTTTCGTTTCGACGTGCGTCCCCTCCACACTTTCCACCAAAATCGGATACTTGAGTACGATGCGGTTGTCTTCCGTCTCCTTGGAAGCCGTACCGCCGACGTGGAACGTGCGCATCGTCAGCTGTGTACCCGGCTGACCGATTGACTGCGCGGCAATAACACCCACGGCTTCGCCAATCTCAACCAGTTTGTTGCGGGCAAGATTCTTGCCGTAACATTTCACGCACACGCCGTGTTCAGCCTCGCAGGTAAGCACGGTGCGGAGCTTCACTTTCTCCACGCCCGCTTCGTCAATCTGCTTTGCCAACGCTTCGGTAATATACTCATTCACGTCGCAAATCAAATCGCCCGTAACCGGATGCACGACACGTTCGATCGTGTAATGCCCGACGATACGATCGGCAAGCGACTTGGTGATTTCATCACCATTCTTGATAGCGGTGTAATCAAGTCCGTTAATCGTGCCGCAGTCGTCCTCGTTGATAACCACGTCCTGCGCCACATCGACCAGACGGCGGGTCATGTATCCCGCATCGGCTGTCTTCAGCGCCGTGTCGGTCAGACCCTTGCGCGCACCGTTTGAGGAGATGAAGTATTCGATGACGGAAAGCCCTTCCTTGAAGTTCGAGCGGACGGGCAGTTCGATGATGTCGCCGTTCGGCTTTGCCATCAGCCCGCGCATTGCCGCCAACTGCGAAATCTGCTTTTTTGAGCCGCGCGCGCCGGAATTCGCCATCATGAAGATAGTGTTAAACCCGTCTTTGTCTTTCGACATATTCTTGTACATGATGTCGGTCAGTTTTTCGTTCGTGCGCTGCCAAATATCGGTCACCTTGTTGTAGCGTTCCTCGGCAGTAATCGTACCTTTTGAGTACTGACCCACGATTTCCTCGACCTGCTTGTTCGCCTCGTCCACCATCGGCTTTTTTTCGTCCGGGATGAGGATGTCGTCCATAGAAAGCGTCGCGCCGAAGAACGTCGCGTTTTTGTATCCGCACGCCTTTACCGCGTCCAGCATCTGAATCGTGAGCCACGCCCCCTGCCGATGATACACGTCCTCAATCATCTTCTTGAGTTTTTTGTCGCCCATCTGCTCGTTGACGTAGCCGACCGCATCGGGCATGTCCTCGTTAAAGCGCAGGCGACCTGCCGTCGTCTCGATGAGGTCGCCCGCCTTGAACTGACCTTCCGCAAACGAATCCTTAGGCGCGGGCACGGTAATCAGTGCCTGCCATTCGATGTTTCCGGCCTCCGCCGCCATAGCAGCCTCTTCCACGGATGAGAAACGCTTTCCCGATCCAGTTGCGCCGGTTTTTACCGAAGTCATATAGTAGATTCCGAGCACCATGTCCTGCGACGGATAGACGATAGTATTGCCGTTCGCCGGATCAAGCAAGTTGCGGGCAGAAAGCATGAGCGTCCAGCATTCCATTTGCGCCGCCTGCGTGAGCGGCACGTGAATAGCCATCTGGTCGCCGTCAAAGTCCGCGTTGAATGCCTTACAGGCAAGCGGATGCAGTTTGAGCGCCTTGCCTTCTACCAGCACCGGCTCGAACGCCTGAATGCCCAGACGATGCAACGTAGGCGCACGGTTGAGCATGACGGGATGCTCGCGCACCACTTCGTCCAGAATCGCAAAGACTTCGGGTGCTTCCTGCTCAACAAGCATCTTTGCCTTTTTGATGTTGAACACCACGTCCTTATCGACGAGTTTTTTCATGATGAACGGCTTGAAAAGCTCCAGCGCCATTTTTGTCGGCAGACCGCACTGCCACAGCTTGAGTTCCGGTCCGACGACGATAACGGAACGCCCGGAATAGTCCACGCGTTTTCCCAGCAGATTCTGGCGGAACCGCCCCTGCTTGCCCTTGAGCATATCGCTGATAGACTTGAGCGGACGGTTTGACGCGCCTTTGACCACGCGCTTGCGCTTTGAGTTGTCAAACAGCGCGTCCACCGCTTCCTGCAACATCCGCTTTTCGTTGCGAATGATGATGTCCGGCGCAGAAAGCTGCATGAGCCGCTGCAAACGGTTGTTGCGGTTGATGACGCGGCGGTACAAATCGTTCAAGTCGCTTGTCGCAAAACGACCGCCGTCCAGCTGAACCATCGGCCGCAAATCCGGCGGAATAACCGGGATGACATCAAGGATCATCCATGATGCCTTGTTTCCAGACGAGCGGAAATTCTCGACAATCTCAATGCGTTTGAGCAGACGCTTGTCACTTTTCGCGCCTTTTTCGATCATCTTTGCGCGCAGTTCTGCCGCAAGGTCGTCCAAATTCAAATTCTCAAGCAACGTCTTGATCGCTTCCGCGCCCATGCCGGCAGTAAACGACTGCCCGTAGCGTTCCTGCGCCTCAATGTACTCGTCTTCCGTCAGAAGCTGCTTCGGCTTCAAGTCCGTGTCGCCCGCATCGATGACGATATACTTTTCATAGTAGAGTACGCTGCGCAATGCCGCCACCTGCAAATCGAGCAGAAGCCCCATGCGGCTCGGCACGGAACGGTAATACCAGATGTGGCTCACCGGAGCCGCCAGTTCGATATGCCCCGTTCGCTCGCGGCGGACTTTAAAATGCGTCACCTCAACGCCACAGCGGTCGCAAATCACGCCCTTATAGCGGATGGACTTGAATTTACCGCAGTAGCATTCCCATTCTTTTGTCGTGCCGAAAATGCGCTCGCAGAACAAGCCGTCTTTCTCCGGGCGGAGCGTGCGGTAGTTAATCGTCTCCGGCTTTTTTACTTCGCCATACGACCAGGCACGAATCGTGTCGGGAGATGCGAGTTTAATTTTAAGGCTGTCAAAATCCTGAATGTCACGCATTTTCATTCTCCTTGTCAAAACCAGTGCTTGCCTTGTCAATCAATTCCTGGTCACGCTCGGTCAGAGCAATCTGCTTGCCCTTCGCGTCATAAATAGTAAAGTCGAGTGCCAGACCACGCAGTTCCTGCACCAACACGTTGAATGATTCGGGAACGCCGGCCGGTGAGGAGGGATCGCCCTTTACGATTGACTCGTAGATTTTTGAACGACCGTTCATATCGTCGGACTTTATCGTCATCATCTCCTGCAAAGTGTTCGCCGCGCCATACGCCTCCAACGCCCACACTTCCATTTCGCCCAGACGCTGACCGCCGAACTGCGCCTTGCCGCCCAACGGCTGCTGCGTGACAAGCGAATACGGTCCGGTCGAACGCGCGTGCATTTTGTCATCGACCAAGTGATGCAGTTTGAGGAAGTAGATAACGCCCACGAAAATAGGATTCACGAACGGCTCGCCCGTGCGTCCGTCGCGGACAATCTGCTTGCAGTCAGGACTCAGCCCCGCCTCTTGCAGTTTTTCCGCAATCTGCTCTTGACTCGGTGTCTGGAACGCAGGGCTTTCAAAATACTGATTCAAGTAGCGACCCGCAATGCCCAGTTCCGATTCCATAATCTGCCCGATGTTCATGCGGGACGGAACGCCCAGCGGATTCAGGCAGACATCAAGCGGCGTACCGTCTTCCAGGTACGGCATATCCTCTTCGGGAAGAATGCGCGCGACAACGCCCTTGTTTCCGTGACGGCCCGCCATTTTGTCGCCCTCACACAACTTGCGCTTGTTGGCAATCAGCACTTTGACCACTTCGTCAACGCCGGGGTTCAAATCGTCGCCCGCGCTCCGTTTCAGCCGCTGCACGTCAATAATCACGCCCTCAACGCCGTGCGGAACGCGCAATGATGAATCGCGCACCTCTTTCGCCTTTTCGCCAAAGATTGAATTGAGCAGCTTGAATTCAGGCGTCGTCTCCGTCTCGCTTTTTGGCGTGACCTTGCCGACCAAAATATCGCCCGCCCGCACCTTCGCGCCGATTCTGATGATACCTTCGGCATCAAGGTTGTCAAGGTTTTTCTCCGCCGTGTTCGGCACGTCGCGCGTAATCTTTTCCGGCCCGAGTTTCGTCTCGCGGATTTCGGTCAAAAATTCCTTGATATGGATAGACGTGTACATATCTTCCTTTACGACCCGACGGCTGATAAGCACCGCGTCCTCGTAATTGTACCCGTTCCACGGCACAAAGCCGACCAGCAGGTTGCGTCCCAGCGAAAGCTCGCCGTTGAACGTCGCCGGACCGTCCGCAAGCACGTCGCCTTTTTTGACCGTCTCGCCCACCTGTACCGTCGGACGCTGATGATAGCACGTGTCCTGATTGGTGCGCTGATATTTGAGCAGCGGATATTCGTCCAGCTTGTCGCCCTGCGCAGGCTTTACCTTAATCAAATCGCTCGTCACCCACACGACTTCGCCGTCATGCTTCGCCTTGACCAGCACCCCCGAATCATACGCCGCCTTGCGCTCCATGCCCGTGCCGACATACGGCGGTTCCGGGAACAACAGCGGAACGCCCTGACGCTGCATGTTGCAGCCCATCAAGGCACGGTTCGCGTCGTCATGCTCCAAGAACGGAACGAGCGACGCGGAAACCGAAATAACCTGCCGTGGAGAAACGTCCATATACTGCACGTCCTTTACGTTCCGCGTCGTGTAGTCGCCGCGGTTGCGGCAGGAAACCATTTCCGTGGGGAACGATCCGTCCGTCTTCATGCCCTCCGCGACCTGCCCGATAAAATACCGGTCCTCATCGATCGCAGACAGATACGTCACTTCGTCGGTCGCCTTGCCCCCCTCCACTTTGCGGTAGGGTGCCTCCAAGAATCCGTAATCGTTCACGCGCGTGTAAATTGCCAGCGACACGATCAGGCCGATATTCGGACCTTCCGGCGTCTCGATCGGACACATCCGTCCGTAATGCGTATAATGCACGTCGCGCACCTCAAAGCCAGCCCGGTCGCGGGAAAGACCGCCCGGACCAAGCGCAGACAGACGGCGTTTATGCGTCAGCTCCGCCAGCGGATTTACCTGATCCATAAACTGGGAAAGCTGCGATGAACCGAAGAATTCCTTAATCGTCGCCACAATCGGCTTGATAGAAATCAAATCCTGCGGCTTCATCGTCTCCGTTTCTTTGAGGCTCATGCGCTCTTTCGCAATGCGTTCCATGCGTTTGAACGCCGTCTTCAAATCCGACGTCATCAGCTCGCCCACAGAACGAATGCGGCGGTTTCCCAAGTGATCGATGTCGTCAATCGGTGCGTTGCCAATGTAGACCTTGATCAGATATTTCATCGTGCTGATAATATCCTGCTTGGTCAGCGTCACGTCCTGCACTTCTTCCTGATAGTCGGCGAATTTCTTGTTCAGCTTGTACCGACCAACACGCCCAAAATCGTAATGGTGGATGCTGAAGAACATTGAATTCAGTTCTTTTTCCGCGTTTTCGGAAGAAACCGGCTCGCCCGGCTTGAGCACGGAATACACGTGCGCCAGTGCCTCTTCTTTGGTCGGCTCCTCGTTCTCCGCACCCTCTTTCGCAAAATGAATTTCCTCGCGCTCAAAACAGTTGATAATCATCTGGCTGTCAAGCGACGGATTCCATTCTTCTTTTTTGCCCTTGGATTTGCGCGCGTCAAACACAATCGTCGTAATCTCGCCGATCTGCTGCGCAATCAGGTCGTCAACGTCGTGCAAATGCAGCTTCGTTCCCGCCTTGAAAAGCACTTTTTCCGCGCCGTCCTCGCTGACAACCACCGCGCGCGCAAGCACTTTGTCAACCAACGCGTCCTTGTTGTTCGCATCGACGGCCGTTTTTTCGGTCACATAGAAGCAGTCGATAATCTGCTCGCGCGTCTCATAGCCGAGCGCGCGCAGGAAAATCGTCCCCAAAATCTTCTTCTTGCGGTCGATTTTCGCATAAATCAGTTCTTTTTTCTGGTCGATTTCAAATTCAAGCCATGATCCGCGGTACGGAATAATGCGGCTTGAGTACACGCCTTTCTCATGGTTAAAAATAACGCCCGGCGAACGGTGAATCTGCGAAACGACGACACGCTCCGCGCCGTTGATAATAAACGTTCCCCGGTCGGTCATCAGCGGAACGTCGCCCATGTAAATATCTTTTTGCAGGATAGCACCGGTACTCTTGAAGTTCAAATTGATCCGCGCCTTGAGCGGAACAGCATACGTCCGACCTTTCTGCTTGCATTCCAATTCTGAAAACTTGATGTTCTCCTCGTCAAGCTCATAAAACTCGTATTCAAGGGACATCATGCCGTCGGGGCTTTCAATCGGGAACGTGGACGTAAACACTTCCTGCAAGCCTTTGTTCTCCAACGGCTCTTTGTTGTCGATTTTTTCTTTCTGAAGAAAATTCTCATACGAAGACAACTGAATGTCGATAAGGTTCGGAATTTCCATGAAATTCTGAATATCCTTACCGATGTACTGACGGTTGATTGTTCGGGATTTGGCGAACATCATGTACCTCATGCTCAGGATTTTGCGTGTCCGTTTGCTACAAGATACGTATGCCCGCAGAACCTGTGACCATCGCACTCAGCACAAACCGAACGCCTTTTGTAAAAACAGTATATATGCACAAAAACAGGCCCGCACGGAACCTGTCTTTGCACGATGCTCCTTTGCGCCGTTCGTGCGCCGCAAAGGATAAAAATCGTTATTTCTTGGAAGCCTTGCCGCCCGCTTCGGTGATTTTCGCGATGATAGCGTCCGCATCAGCCTTGCTCACGCCAGCCTTCAGCTCTTTCGGCGCGCCTTCAACCAGCGCCTTCGCCTCGCCCAGACCAAGACCCGTAACTTCGCGCACTGCCTTGATAACCGGGATTTTCTTCGCCGCGTCGAATGAATCGAGCGTAACGGTGAATTCAGACTGTTCTTCTTCAGCCGCCGCCGGACCTGCCGCCGGACCTGCCGCCACGGCAACCGCCGCAGTAACGCCGAATTTCTCTTCCATCGCCTTGACCAGTTCTGACGCTTCCAGAACAGTCATGTTCGCGATTGCTTCAAGAATGTCTTCTTTTGTGATAGCTGCCATATTATCTTCTCCTTAATAGGCATTGGCTTTTTCAAGCCGATTTTATTGCGGGCGACGCAAACTGCGCCGAACGCCCCGCAGTCAGTTTGCCGGCATACAATGCCAGCAGAGCGCGGACAGTCCGACAGCATATGAAGTCTGACCGCGCCTATCAAAAGAAAGCGTCAGTTCGCGCCTTCTGCTGATTTTTTGTCCACGTATGCCTGCAACGTCGCGGCAATCTTCTGCGCCGGTCCGTTGATAGCAGACATAAGCATCGCGATAAGCTGCTTCTTGCCCGGCACCTTTGAGAACGCCTCGACTTTCGCCGCGTCGTACACCTCGCTGCCGATATAACCGCCCTTCACCTGCAATGCGGGAGCTTCCTTCGCAAAATCATACAGGATTTTTGCCGCCTCGTTCGTATCTTCCTTGACCATCGCAATCGCGGTCGGTCCCGTCAGATAGTCGGCAACGTTCGCGATGTTCAGCTCCTCAAAGGCGACACGCGCAAAAGTGTTCTTGATGACCTTGAACGCCGCTTCCTTTTCACGCAGTTTGCCGCGCAGGGCCGTAATCTGCTCCACCGTCAGACCGCGATAATCCGCGAAGATATAATCGCTGTACGCAGACAGCGTTTCTTTCGCCGCCTTGATAGCATCCGCTTTAGCAGGCTGGATTTTCTTTGCCATGATAGCCATAGTTATTTATCCTCCTGTTTAAAGTCTACCCACACGCCGGGTCCCATTGACGAGCTGACCGACACGGAACGAACAAAGTCCGCCTTCGCGTCCGACGGCTTCTTGCGGATGATTTCAGAAAGCAATGCCGAAACGTTCTCCGCAACTTTCGCCGCGTCCATAGAAACCTTGCCCACGGCAATATGCACGATGCCCGTCTTGTCCGCACGGTATTCGGTACGACCCTTTTTCAGCTCACCGATCGCGGCGACAATATCATTCGTAACCGTCCCCGTCTTCGGGTTCGGCATCAAGCCCTTGCGACCCAACACCATACCCAAACGGCCGACATCCTTCATCATATCAGGAGTCGCGACGGCAATGTCAAAATCAAGCCAGCCGCCTTTCACTTTGTCAATGTATTCCTGCGCACCGGCATACGTCGCACCGGCATCCAACGCCTCTTTCGCGCGTTCGTCGCGGCAGAACACGAGCACTTTCTTTTCGCCACGGAACTGATTCGGGAACACCAACGTGTCGCGGACGGTCTGGCTTTTGCTGAGCTTGAGCGAAACGTGCGCCTCCACCGTCTCATCAAATTTGACGTAGTGCAAATCCTTGACCACTTCGCAGGCTTTTGCCACATCATAGTGCTGCTGGGGGTCATACTTAGCCAGCGCAGCACGATAATTCTTTCCGCGTTTCATTAGTTCGCCTCCACTTCAACACCCATACTGCGCGCAGTACCGGCAATAATTTTCTTTGCCGCTTCAAGGTCGTTCGCATTCACGTCGGGCATCTTCGTCTTTGCGATTTCTTCCAGCTGTGCCTGCGTCAGTTTGCCCACCTTGTCGCGGAGCGGGTTGCCCGAACCTTTGTCCAGCTTGAGCGCTTTCTTGATAAGCACCGCAGCCGGCGGCGTTTTCAGAATGAACGTGTAGGACTTGTCCTGATAGACCGTAATAACGACCGGGATAATCAGGCCCTTCTCCATTGACTTTGTTCTGTCATTGAATTCCTGCACGAATTTCGGCGCGCTCACGCCATGAGGGCCGAGCGCAGGACCAATCGGCGGCGCAGGAGTCGCAGCCCCCGCAGGACACTGCAATTTGATGACAGCCGTTACCTTTTTTGTAGCCATGTTGTAGCTCCTTTATTTGGTGATGAATCGGACGGACAGCCGCCCGTTCTAGCGAAGTGCCTGTATCCAACGGATATGCGCTTCTCCCAAAGTATAGGAATGGATGCCCAAAGCACCCAAAACTATGCGTCTTTCATGTTAAATCAATTTCTCAACCTGCAACAAATCCACTTCCACGGGTGTCGATCGGCCAAAAATCTGCACCATAACGCGCAGCTTGCTTCTTTCCGCGTTGATTTCCTCGACCGTGCCGCTGAACGTGGCGAACGGACCGTCGGTAATCTTGACCTGATCACCCACCTCGTAGAACTGCACCACGCGCGCCGTTTTCTCACCCTTGATGTCGCCCGACTTTTGCAGCAGGTTTTTCGCCTCGTCACCGGAAATAGGACGCGGACGTTCGTTGGGACTCGTCCCCACAAAGCCCGTCACGCCCTGAATACGGCGGATAGTGCCGCACACATCTTTCCAGCCGATTTCCGGCAAATCCAGCTCCATCATAATATAACCGGGCAGGAATTTGTCTTTGCGGGATTTTTTCTTTCCGTCCTTAATCTCAATGATTTCTTCCACCGGGACTTTTACGTCGCACACCACGTTCGCGTCCAGATCGCCCGCCTCAAGCATCTGCCGGACCGTGCGCTCAATCTTGCCCTCATAGCCGGTGTACGTATGGACGATGTACCAATTTTTTGCCATCTGCCGATCCTAGAACACCAAACGCATACCCGTCGTAAACAACAGGTCAAGCGCACCGAGAATAACCGCAATAATAATCGTAGAGATGATAACAACTTTTACCGAAGACACCACGTCATCGCGCGACGGCCACACGACCTTGCGCAATTCGGCAACGCACTCCTTAAAAAATCCCATTACTTTTGCCATAACTACCCTCGCTCGCAAACGCGGCAAAACGCCCCGTCCTTTATAACAGGCCCGGCAGGATTTGAACCCGCGACACTCGGTTTTGGAGACCGATGCTCTACCAACTGAACTACAGGCCTAAAATATCTCAAGCCGCCGCAGAACGGCAGCGTGATTTACTTTGCTTTTGTCTCTTTGTGCAAAATTTCTTTGCGGCAGAACGGGCAGTACTTGTTCTTTTCCAGTTTGCCCTGAATGTTCTTGCGGTTTTTGGTCGTCGTGTAGTTCTTGCGTTTGCATTCCGTACACTGAAGCGCGATAATATCAATCGCTGTCTTTTTTTTGCTGCCCATGCTATTCTCCTAGATTGAAAATCTTACAGCTCCCGAGCGGAATCGGACCGCTGACCTCCGCACTACCAATGCGGTGCTCTACCAACTGAGCTACAAGAGCGTACACGCAGATAATGACGTGTTTTAACACTATACCCAAGCGAACGATTTTAGTCAAGGGAAGCGCGGCGTCTTTTATCAATAACTTGATACGTATGTGCCAGGCTGGCTAACATCTTGCGGACATGCCAGTTTCATTGTGTTCCACCACCTGAAACAGAGTGTTTCACGGCGTGAAACAAAGTGTTTTACCGCGTGAAACAAAGTGTTTCACGGCGTGAAACTGAATATTTCACGGCGTAAAATATGTACCGCAAGC
>CAZSOK010000002.1:0-19940 GCA_964608445.1 uncultured Treponema sp.
CTTGCAAATCGTTTTTAACGTCCGCACCTCGTGTCGGCGGATTCAAACGTTTTGTTTGACCCCCTGAATGCCCGCCGTCAGGGCAGCGGACGGCAAAAACTAATATAAATCTGCCTCGCCATCCTTGCAGACGACTTTTTTTGCCGGAACGTTTTGATGCCAGTCCCTGTCTTTGGTGATATTGCGCCACTGCGCTTTTGTGCCGGTGAAAACTATTTTTGCGAGCGACGTGCAGCCAGGGAACGCATCCCGGCTGATTTCCGTCACGCTATCGGGAATGGTTACGGTCGCAAGCAACGTGCAGCCAGAGAACGCACTGCTGCCGATTTCCGTCACGCCGTCGGGAATCACGGGGTCCGCTGGAAGCGCGGCTTTGTCGCGGCCTGTTATGACCGTGCCTTCCATCATGAGATACGCGGGGAAGTCCCGCGCAGACACTTGCGCCGCAAGCAGTTCTATCACTTCTGTCGCTCCGTTTTCTTCTGCCCACATGAGCGCGGTCTTGCCGTCAGTATTCTTTGCGTTCACGTCTGCGCCGGCCGTTATGAGCAGTTTTGCCACGTCCGGCGAATTCTCCTTTGCCGCATACATGAGCGGGGTGGCGTCGTCCCAGCCACCTTTCGCATTCATGTCTGCGCCCGCGTTGATGAGCAGTTTCGCCACGTCTGCCGCGTTGTGGATTGCCGCCCACATCAGCGCGGTAAATTCGTAGGCGCACGTTGCGTTTACGTCCGCGCCCGCCTCGATGAGCAGTTTCGCCGCATCCGCCGAATTGTGGCATGCCGCCCGCATGAGCGCGGTCTCGCCGCTATTCCACATCAGCGCGTTAAGTCCGTCATTGTCCGTTGCGTTCACGTCCGCGCCCGCTTTTATGAGCCGCGATACTTTTTCAGTGTTGTTGCTCGCCGCCGCCTCAAGGAGTGTGGTCGTCTTGTCCTCTTTTGGGCATGACACTGCCAGCGCGCACAGCGCGAGTGCCGCAAAAAGCAGCCCTGCCGCACAGGGCAAGGCGATAGTGTTTGTTCGTTTTGTTTTCATACTATGATTAGGATAAAACAGATTGCCCTGAAAATCAAGCGCGGCAGGAGGTGTGGCGGTATGCGGTTGTCTTTTTCCGCGCTCTGTGTCATAATGATACACATGGCGACGACGACATTTGCGTTTGCGGGCGGCGGGACGGGCGGTC
Organism: uncultured Treponema sp.; assembly: GCA_964608445.1. Classification (GTDB taxonomy): domain Bacteria; phylum Spirochaetota; class Spirochaetia; order Treponematales; family Treponemataceae; genus Treponema_D. The sequence continues at coordinate 1,187 of CAZSOK010000002.1, forward strand.
ATATCTATCCCGGCCTTGCGGTTGCGGACGAGCTGCGCGCGCTTGCGCGGGCGCAGGGCAAGGACATTCGTATCATCTGGCTGGGAAACAGCGGCGGCATGGACCGGGAGCTGGTGGAGAAGAGCGGTTCGGTGGACGCGTTTTATGGCATTCCGAGCGGCAAGCTGCGGCGCAACGTGTCGCTGAGGAACGTGCTCGACGCGTTCAAGGTTATGGCGGGGGTGCTGGTCTCCCTGCGTCGGCTGGCAAAGATCCGTCCGGCGCTGCTGTTTTCCAAGGGCGGGTTCGTCTCGGTCACGCCGTGCGTCGCGGCAAGAATCCTGCGCATTCCGGTCTATACCCACGAATGCGACGTTACGCCGGGCCTGGCGACGAGCATCAACAGCCGTTTTGCGGACAAAATCCTCGTCTCTTACGAGGCGACCAGGGCGTTCTTTCCTGCCGCGCGGCGCGCGAGGAGCGTGGTGACGGGAAATCCGGTGCGCCCGGCGTTCTATGCGGCGGACGCGGAGCGGGGCAGGCGTTTTCTGTTCGGCGGGGAGCGTCCGCAAAAGCCGGTGCTGCTGGTGCTGGGCGGAAGCCTCGGCGCGCACCAGCTGAACATGCTCGTGCAGCGGAACTTGGACTGGCTGTGCAGTCGTTTTGCGGTCGTGCATCAGACTGGCAGGGCGGACGAGGCGATGACGCAGGTCCGGCGCGATGGCTATCATCCGTATGCGTTCATCCATGCGGAGATGTGCGACGTGGTTGCCGCGAGCGACCTGGTGCTTTCCCGCGCGGGCGCGAACGTGATCTGGGAGTGCGCGGTGCTCGCAAAGCCGATGGTGCTCGTTCCCCTGTGCGGTCCAGGGACGCGCGGCGACCAGGTGGACAACGCGCAGTTTTTTGTGGAGCGGAACGCCGCGGTCATGCTGTTGGGCGCGGATGCCGACGACGCGCACCTCAAGGACGCGCTCGCGCAGATGGAACGGGCTGCGTTCCGCGCGGATTGCGCGCGCGCGTGCGGCGCACTGACGGCGGGCAGGCGGCCCGCGCAGGAAATCGCGCGCATTATCTCTGACGGAGTGGTATCATGACGTTTACGTTTATTGACGCGCTGTTTACCGCGCTCATCGTGCTGTTTGCGCTTGCCGGGGCAATCCGGGGGCTGATACGGGAAGTGTTCGGCAAGCTTGCCGTCGTGCTGGCGGTGCTTGTCGCCATCAGTTTTTTCGGCGTGCTTGCGGTGCAGCTGGCGGCGGTCATACCGAATCCGATCGGCGCGTCGGTGGTGGCGTTCCTGCTGCTGTTCGTGGTGACGTTCATCGTCGTAAAAATCGTCCAGCTTATGCTCGGCGCGGTGTTCCGCGGGGAGATTTTGGGAAGCCTGAACCGCACGCTCGGCTTTTTCTTCGGCGCGCTGGAGGGGCTGGTGCTTGTCGCGCTGTTCCTGCTGATGGGCACGGTGCAGCCCTGGTTCGCGGGGCTGCGGGAAACGTTGGCCGCGTGTTTTTACTGGCACGTGCTGGGCGGCTTTCTGGGGGTGTCGGTGGCTTACGTGCGGGGAATGATTGCCTGATGTTCGATAATCTCTTGTACCAGAATGCGGCGGCGTTGCTCAGGGACGACATCGCGCGCGGACGGCTGCCCGGCGCGCTGCTGCTTGCCGGGCCGGACAGCAGCGGCAAGCTGACCTGCGCGCTTGAGATCGCGCGGATTCTTTCATGCACGGCGGCGGAAGAGCGCGGTCGGTGGCAGTGCGAGTGCCCGTCCTGCCGCAAGCATAAGGAGCTTTCCGGCACGAACGTGCTGCTTGCCGGGCCGCGCGACTGTTCGCTTGAAATCCTTGCGGCGAAAAACACGTTCCTGGCCGCCATAGCGCAGGACGCTCCGTATCTGGCGGCGGCGCGCTACCTGTTCGTGCGCGCGGTGCGCAAGCTGACGATGCGTTTCAGCCAGGTTTTGTGGGAGGATGACGAGAAAGTCTCAAAAATCGCGCCGGTCATGCAGGCGATAGACGAGCAGCTGGAGCAGATTGACGGCACGAAACCGCTTCCCGGATACGAGCGCATCGAAAAAATCACGGCGGAATTGGTCAAGCAGGCCGAAAAGCTGGAGTCGTCGTTCATGTACGATTCGCTTCCGATACAGCAGATCCGGCGGGCGGCGGCATGGGCGCATCTCAGAAGCCCTGACGGAAAGAAAGTGTTCGTCATCGAGCATGCCGACCGTATGAACGAGGCCGCCCGCAATGCCCTGCTCAAAATGCTGGAAGAGCCGCCGTCCGACACGGTGTTCATCTTGACGGCCAGCCGTCGCGGGGCGGTCATGCCGACGATTCTTTCCCGTGTGCGTACCTATCAGTTTGCGCAGCGCACGGAAAGCCAGCAGGCGGAGGTGATTGCGCGGGTCTTTCATGCGGACGTGGCGGCGGGCGGGGGAACGATTGACGGTTTCTTGCAGACCTGCCTTCCCGTAACGCCTGCCGCAGTGCAGGAACACGCCCGCGCGTTCTATGCGTCGGTCGAAAAAGGCGTGTTCCCCGTGATGGGCGACATCGTGAAGGGCTGCGCGGGCTTTGAGCCGCGGCTGCTGTTCAGGCTTTTTTTGACGGGCGTTCTGGACGCGCAGATGACCGGCGAACTGACCGCGCGTGCCGGCGAAAGCGCGGCAAAAAACGTGGACGCGCTGCGCATCTGCTACAACAATGTGACCGTGTACAACCAGGCTCCCGGCGCCGCGCTTGAGTCATTGTGGCGCGATCTGTTTGCCGTGCGTCGCGCGGAGCGGTGCTGATGCGGACTTTTTCACGGCGTGCCTCGCAAAAAATCGAAAAGCTGTCTCCCGCGCAGATCCAGTCGCTCGTGAACAATCTTTCCGAGCGCAACGAGGCGTTCCTGTCGATTTTCCAGTCGCTTTCTGCGGGACTGATTATCGTCAGCACGGACTGGCGGCTGCGGGAGATAAACAAGGCGGCGGAGCGGTACCTGCCGTTCTCCCTGCATCCCGCCGCCGCGAAATCAGAAGGAAAGAAAATCTGGGAAATCATCGGCGATGCCGACGTTGCCGCTTTCCTCCGCTCGTGCGCCGAGGCTGACAAGACCAACGTGCGCGACGAATACACGCTCGCCACGGCGGGCGGGTCGATCCGCTTTGTGGACATATCCGTCATGCCGCTGGTGCGCAATCAGGAGCTTGTCGGCTCTATCGTGACGATTGACGACGTGACCGAAAAGCGCAACCAGGAGATCCTGCTGCACCGCATGGAGACGCTTGCCGGGCTGACGAACCTTGCCGCTGGCGTCGCCCATGAGATCAAGAATCCGCTGGGCGCGATCAGCATCCATATCCAGCTGATGCAGAAGGCGGTGCGGAAAAAGCGCGGTGGCGACGGCATGCTTCCCGACCCGAAATTCATGGAGCAGTACCTGGACATCGTGAACCAGGAAATCGACCGGCTGAACAAAATCGTGGTGGACTTTTTGATGGCGGTGCGTCCTATTTCCGCGCAGCTGGAGCTGGTCAACCCGAACGCGCTTCTGGAGCAGCTCGTCTCGTTCTTCCTGCCCGAATTCACGGAGAAGCACGTCGCCGTTGAGACGCATTTCTGCAAGGACTGCCCGCGGCTTCTGCTCGACCAGAAACTGTTCCGCGAGGTCGTCGTCAACCTTGCCCAGAACGCGCTCGCCGCCATCACCGAGCGTTTTCCGTCCGGCGGCGGCAGGCTGACGGTGACGAGCGCCGTGCAGGACGAGCGGTACGTCCTGCGTTTTGCGGACAACGGTATCGGCATGGGCGAGGAGACGGTCTCCCGCGTTTTTGAGCCGTATTTTACGACGAAGGCGAACGGCACGGGGCTGGGGCTGGCAATGGCGTACAAGATTATCAAGGAATTCTCCGGCGATATTACCGTGCGATCGGAAAAAGGCGCGGGGACGGCGTTCGTGATCACGCTGCCCGTTCCGCAGCGGGACAGGCGGCTGCTCATGTACGACGGGGCAAAGGACAAGGCATGAAATCGACGATTCTGATCATTGACGACGAAAAACATATCCGCGAGGGGCTTGCCGCCGACTTTGAGCTGGACGGCTATGCGGTCAAAGTCGCGGCGACGGGGCAGGAAGGGCTTGACCTGCTTGCGGGTGGGGACATCGACCTGGTGATCACCGACCTGCGGATGCCGGGAATCAGCGGGGAGGCGGTCCTGCGCCACGTGACCACCGAAATGCCGGGCATTCCCGTAATCGTGCTGACCGGGCACGGCTCGATTGATGCGGCGGTGCAGGCGATGCGCGACGGCGCGTATGATTTTTTGACAAAGCCGCTGAACCTTGACCAGCTCGGCATGATTGTCAGGCGCGCGCTCGAAAGCCGCGAGCTTAAAATCCGCCACACGCAGCTGCTCAAGGAAGTCGGCTCGAACAGGCAGCTCGACAATATCATCGGAAAGAGCGCGGAAATGCAGCGGCTGCTGACGATGGTGCGCAAGGTCGCCGACACCAAGGCGAGCGTGCTCATCACGGGCGAAAGCGGCGTGGGCAAGGAAGTGATTGCCGACGCGCTGCACAATCTTTCGTCGCGCCGTGACCGTGCCTGCATAAAAGTGCATTGCGCCGCGCTGAGCGAGACGCTCCTGGAAAGCGAGCTGTTCGGGCATGAGAAAGGCGCGTTTACGGGCGCGGACAGCCTGCACAAGGGGCGGTTTGAGCTTGCGCATGGCGGCACGATTTTTCTGGACGAAATCGGCGAAATCAACCAGAGCGTGCAGATAAAGCTGCTGCGCGTCCTGCAAGAGAAAAAATTCGAGCGCGTGGGCGGATCTCAGACGATAGAGGTGGACGTGCGCGTCATTGCGGCGACCAACCGCAACCTTGAGGAAGAGGTCAAGGCGGGGCGGTTCCGCGAGGATTTGTATTACCGCCTGAATGTCATCCATTTGGAAGTGCCGCCGCTGCGTGAGCGCAAGGACGACATTCCGTTGCTTGTCAGCGCGTTTTTGGACGAGTTCAACGCGGAGAACGGCAGCAAGATTACGGGCATCAGCGCGGCGGCGCGCACGGCAATGTATCAGTACGACTGGCCGGGCAATATCCGCGAGCTGCGCAACTGCGTGGAAAGCGCGGTGGTCATGGCGAGCGGCTCGGAAATCGAAGTGGAGGACTTGCCGCCTACCGTGAGCAAGGCGAGCCGGTCGGAGACGATTGCGGTTCCCGTGGGCATCACGCTGGAAGCCGCCGAACGGATTATCATCGAAGAAAACCTTGTCGCCAACAAAGGCAACAAAAGCAAGACGGCGGACGTACTCGGCATTGGGCGCAAGACGCTTCACCGGAAACTGGCAGAATACGGTCTTGAAACGGGCGATTAGGAAAAAAAACGTTCCAGCGTTTTCCATGCGGCGATGACGCTGCGGGTTTTTTCGCGCGCGACTTTTTGCAGGACGGGATTGCCGCCGTGGCGGTCGGGGTGGTAGTATTTCAGTTTTTCATGGTACGCTTTTTTTGCGTCGTCGCGTCCCGCCGTTTCGTTCAGCCCGAAAAAGGCAAGTGCGTCCCGTACTTCCGCCGGTATGACAGGACGAACTGAAGGCTGCCGCTTCTTATGCGGAATGTTTCGGTCAGATTGACCGGCATTCTGACGGCGTTGCTCGGACTTATCGGCTTTTTGCCGGGGCGACATTTTCTCTGCTGATTGCGTTTTTTCGTCGGCGGATGAGCCGTGTTTGTCGGGGGGCGTGTCGTCAGTACGTTCTTTCGCCGCCTGTTTGTCGGCAGCCGTTGCGGAACGGGCGGGAACAGTGCCGGATGCAAGCACGTCATGTAACATATCGCCCAAGCGGTCATACATTGAATCCGGCATGACAAATCCTGTTGCCAGCTGAAACCCGCGATGCGGGAACCGGCGCGCCGGGTGGCGCGCCTTGCGGTCAGATGACCGTTCCCGCGGGCAGGGTCGCTCCCTTGCGGATGACGACGATGCCGTCGGAGATGTAGAACATACCGTGGTCGCCGTCCTCATAGGCGTTTCCGTCCACGTTGATACGGCAGTTGTCCCCGATACGCGCGTCCTTGTCGATAATCGTCTGCGAAATCACGCAGTTCTTGCCGATGCCGATGTTCGGTCTTCCGGCCTTTGCGTTCTCGGCTTTCTGATCCGCGCTCTCGTAGTAGTCGCCGCCCATCGTGATGACACCGCTCAGCTCCGAGCCGCTCTCAATGATCGTGCGCACGCCGATGACGGAGTTCTTGATGGCCTTCGCGTTGGTGACGATACAGCCTTCGGTGAGCAGGCTGTCCTGAATGTGCGGCGCGCCGTTCACTTTCGGCGGCGGCAGGTTGCGCATGTGCGTGTAAATCGGCGTGTCAACGTCATAGAAATTGAACGGCGGCTGCTCCGTAGTCAGCGCGAGCGTCGCGTCGTAGAAACTGCGGATCGTCCCGATGTCTTCCCAGTAGCCGTCAAAAATGTAGGAATTGACTTTCTTGTTTTTGAGCGACATCGGGATGATTTCCTTGCCGAAGTCAGTGTATTCGTTGTCGAGCATCTCTTCCATCGTCTTTGCGTTGAAGATATAGATGCCCATCGACGCAAGGAATTCTTTTTCCGCAGGCAGATCCCCGCGCGCGTTCTGCGGGATTTTCCAGTCGCTGATGTCCGCGTCCGACTTGGGCTTCTCCTTGAATTCGGTGATGCGGTGCTGCCCGTCGATCTTCATGATGCCGAAGCCGCTCGCGTCGTGGCGGTTGACGGCGGTGGTCGCAATCGTGATGTCCGCGCCGCTTTCGATGTGCGACTGCATGAACTGCTCAAGATCCATGCGGTACAGCTGGTCGCCGGAAAGGATGATATAGTGCGTGGGGTTCTGCGCCCTGAAATGGTGCATGTTCTTGCGCACCGCGTCCGCCGTTCCCTCAAACCAGCCGGAATTCTCCAGGTTCTGCTCCGCGGCGAGAATCTCCACGAACCCCTGGCTGAAACGGTCGAAATTATAGGAATTGGTGATGTGCATGTGCAGCGACGCGCTGTTGAACTGCGTCAGCAGGTAGATCTTGCGGTATCCCGAATTGATACAGTTTGAGATCGGGATATCGACGATGCGGTATTTGCCGCCGAACGGCACGGCGGGTTTTGACCGCTCTTTCGTCAGCGGGTAGAGGCGGGTTCCTTTGCCGCCGCCCAGAATGATTGCCAGCACGCGTGGTTTTTCAATCGGTGATTTTGCCATAACAACTCCTCAAGTCAGCTAATCTTTTCCTTAATTGTAACCCCATACGCCGAACTTTGCAAATCTTTTTTTTCACGCCTGCCCGCGGAACGAATTTGATAAACTCGCAAACCGTGGTGCCGATAATTACGGTGTAGGGGTTAGGTATGATTCGAGGTTGGTATATCGGCGCAAGCGGCATGAACGCGCAGCAGGAACGCCTGAACGCCATTTCTAACAATCTGGCGAATGTCGATACGGCAGGATACAAGCGCGACGTGACGGTGAGCAAGGAATTCTCTCAGCTGCTGCTGCGCCGCACGGAAGCCGACGGCACGTACAAGACGGCGAACGGCTCGTATGATGTCGCGCCGATCGTGGGAAAACTGGGCATGGGCGTGGAGACGAACGAGAACTTCACGCAGTTCGTGCAGGGGTCGTTCAAGGACACGCAGACGGCGACCGACTTCGCGCTTTCCGGCGAGGGATTTTTCGCCGTGCAGACCCCGAACGGGGAACGCTACACGCGCAACGGCAATTTCATGCTCGGCAAAGAAGGCATCCTTGAGACAAAGGACGGGTATCCGCTTTTGGGCGAGAACGGCATTATCCGCCTGGAGGACGACAAATGCATCCTTGACCAGGACGGCATGCTGTATACCAAAGACGGCGATTTGATCGACCGCGTGAAGATCGTCCGGTTTGACAACGAACGCTACCTGAAAAAAATGGGCGACAGCCTGTGGGAGTCGAACGGCATTACGGGCGAGGCGTACATTGCGGAAGGCGCGGAGCGTCCGCGCGTGTTCCAGAACTACCTTGAGATGAGCAACGTGAACGTCGTGAACGAGATGGTCAAGATGATTGAGGTGAACCGCGCGTATGAGGCGAACCAGAAATCGATACAGAGCGAAGACAGCATGATGAGCACCCTGTGGACGCGCGTCGCGGTGACACGGTAGTTCGGCAAGGAGTAGGATATGGTACGGAGCTTATGGACGGCGGCGACCGGCATGAACGGTCAGCAGGCGAATTTGGACACGATTTCGCACAACCTTTCCAACGTGAACACCACGGGCTACAAGCAGCAGCGCGTTGAGTTCGAGGACTTGATCTATCAGAACGAAAAGCTGGCGGGAACGCCCGCGACCGAAGACACGGTGACCCCCGTGGGCATCCAGCAGGGACTGGGCGTGCGCGTGGGCGCGACGCAGCGCATTTTCGGGCAGGGCTCGTTGCAGGCGACGGGCGTGGACACTGACGTGGCAATCGTGGGCGACGGCTTTTTCCGCGTGCAGCAGTACGACGGCAGTTTTGCCTACACCCGCGACGGCTCGTTCAAGGTGGACATGACGGGGCAGCTCGTGACGAACAACGGCCTGCGCGTCCTTCCCGAAGTCATCCTCCCCGAAGGCTACAACGTGCAGACGCTTGCGGTTACCGATACGGGGCGCGTCACCGTCAAGGTGGACGGCGTGGAAGATCCCGTGGACGTGGCGCAGCTGGAACTCTACCGCTTCCCGAACAACGCGGGGCTGGAAAGCCTGGGCGACAACCTCTACAAAGTGACCAACGCGAGTGGCGAGGCGATTGCGGGACGGCCGGGCTTTGAGGAATTCGGCACGACCAAGCACAAATACCTTGAGATGAGCAACGTGAGCGTCGTGAACGAAATGGTGCAGATGATTGTGGCGCAGCGCGCCTATGAATTCAACAGCAAGGCGATTCAGACATCGGACAGTATGCTGAGCACCGCCGTAAACCTGAAGCGGTAGGAGTAGGCGATGACGGGACTGAACCTCTATAATCCGATCCGGCAGGCGGCGGGCGCGGCACACGTCATGCAGTCGGGTCGTCTGAACGGCGATTACGGCAGCGGCTTTGCGGGGACGTTCGCTTCCGAGCTGGACAAGCATGCCGCCCCGGTGGGCGCGGCGGCAAACCAGTCGAACGCCCACGGTCCGGCGCGCACGATTGACCGCACGAGCGAACTTTACGAAAAGTCGATGGAAATGGAATCGTATATCGTCAAGCAGATGCTGTCTTCCATGCGCAAGACGGTCATGCGCGCGAACGGCGAGCAGAGTTATGCCGAGCAGATGTACGAGGATATGCTCTACGACGAATACGCCGTGCAGATGACCAAAAGCGCAGGATTCGGGCTTGCCGACCAGCTGTACCTCCAGCTGAGCGCAAACGGTTCGGACGGCGTGGACATCACGGCATGACGCGGCAGGTACAACCGGCAATGACTGCCGGGTTTTCGGCGTTTCTTTAATATGCAGGATCAGTTTTCCCGCACGCGACTCATCTTTGGCACGGACAATATGGCGATCCTTGCCCGCAGTCGCGTCATCGTGTTCGGGATTGGCGGCGTGGGAAGCTTCGCCGTGGAAGCCCTCGTCCGGTCGGGTCTGGGCGCGATAGACATCGTGGACGACGACACGGTCAGCCTGACCAACGTGAACCGCCAGCTCTACGCGTTGCTTTCTACCGTAGGACGGTACAAGGTGGACGTGGCGGAAGCGCGGATCCTCGACATCAATCCGGAATGCGCGGTGACCAAGCACCGCTGTTTTTTCATGCCGGAAACCTCCGATTCGTTCGACTTCGGCCGCTACGACTATGTGGTGGACTGTATCGACACGGTAAAAGGCAAACTGCACATTATCGAGCGGGCAAAAGCGGCGGGCGTTCCCGTCATCAGCTGCATGGGCGCGGGGAACAAGGTTGACCCGACGCAGTTCCGCGTTGCGGACATATCCGAGACGAGCGTGTGTCCGCTGGCGCGCGTCATGCGGCAGGAACTGAAAAAACGGCGCGTAACGGACGTGAAAGTGTTGTTTTCTCCCGAACCTGCGGTGATTCCGCCTTGCGATGATGACGTCGCCGAAAACTGCCCGCCTGAATCAGAACGAAAAACGCACCGGCAGGTGCCCGGCAGCAACGCGTTCACGCCGTCCGTGGCGGGGCTGATTATCGCGGGCGAAGTGATAAAGGATTTGACGGGATTTCGCGGAAAGAATGCCTGCGTAGCTGCGCGGTAAAAATCGTCATCTTTGAGGAATAAGCCAAGCCGCTGTTTCCGGGCGGTTGACCGGCGCGCCGTTTTTTTCTATGCTAGCGTTATGCCGATTCCCAGGGAAATTCTGCCATCGTTTTTGTGGTACTGCTATCTTTCTGCGATCACGCCCGGTCCTGCCAATCTGTGCTCGCTTTCGCTCGCGCTGCGTCGGGGCAGAAAAGACGCGCTCTGCCAGTGGCTTGGTCTTTCTGCGGGATTTTTTATCGTGGCGATGGTTTCCGTGTTCGTGGCGTATTTTGTGGGCGCGGTGGCAGGTGAGCGCGTGGGATTCCTTGCGTTCGTCGGCGCGGCATATCTGGCATGGCTTTCCGTGCGCATGGTGCGCCAGAGTTTCGTGCCGGAAGCTGTTGGCGGCATTCCTGCCGATACCGAATCCGTTTCCGCGCAAAAACCGGCGGGGTTCTTGCGGTATTTTCTGACCGGGATGTTCGTGCAGCTGACCAACGTAAAAGTGATGCTCCTGTGCCTGACCGCGCTCACGTCCTACGTGCTGCCGTACAACCGCAGTTTCGGCGCGCTGTTTGCCGTGGGACTGTTCCTGCCGCTTACCGGTCCGGTCGCGAATTTGGTCTGGCTTTTTGCGGGCGTGGGATTGCAGCGATTCTTTGCGCGTCACACGCGTGCGGTCGCGATCGTCATGGCGGCTTCGCTCCTGCTGTGCGCGGCAAGCCTTGCGTTCTCAGGCGCGACCATGATTCTGCGCGGCTAGACTGCCAGTCCTTTCCGCTCGTCGCAGCCCAGCATGATGTTCAGGCACTGCACGGCCGCGCCCGACGCGCCTTTTCCCAGGTTGTCGAACTGCGCGGAAAGCACGACGCGCTCCTCGTTTCCCGTGACGAAAATCCTCAGTCCGTCCTGCCCGGAAAGCGTGTTTCCTGCCAGCATGCCGTCCTGGAGGCAGTCGCTGTCCGTGGCGACGGAAATGAAGGGGGATTTCCGGTAAAAGTCGGCGAGATAGGCGCGCAGGTCGGCGGGATTCTTGCGGCCGCCCAGCAGTTCCGTGTAGACGGGCACGGAGACGACCATGCCGCTGTAATAATCCGCGATGATGGGGGAGAACAGCGGTGCACGGGTCAGTCCGGTGACGGCCTGCATTTCCTTGAGGTGCTTGTGCTGCTGCGTGAGCGCGTACTCGCGCGGCGCGTTCAGGTCGGCATGCCGGTCGGACGATTCGTATTCGGCAATCCTTTTCTTGCCGCCGCCGCTGTAGCCGGTGAGCGAGAATGCCGTGACCGGGTAGTCGGCAGGAAGGATGCCGCCGGTCACCAGCGGATACACGAGCGAGATGAAGCCGGTCGCGTGGCAGCCGGGCACGGCGACGCGCGTTCCGTTTTTGATGGCTTCGCGGTGTTTTTCGGACAGTTCGGGGAATCCATAAGCCCATCCGACCTGCGTGCGGTGCGCCGTTGACGTGTCGATGATTTTAACGCGGTCGTTTTCTGCGAGGGAGACTGCCTCGCGTGCCGCATCATCGGGCAGGCACAGGAACGTGATGTCGGATTCGTTGATCAGCCGTTTGCGCTCCGCGGTGTCCTTGCGCAGTTCGCCGGAAATCGTCAGCAGTTCGATGTCGTCGCGTCCGGCAAACCGTTCGTGAATCCGCAGTCCCGTCGTCCCTTCGCTTCCGTCTATAAAAATCTTCGCTTTCATCGCAACCTCTTTCCCTTACGATAGCACAAAACCCGCGTTTCTGCTATAGTGATGGCATGGAAACACAGGCATCGTTGCCGCAGGATCTGCGCGGCGTTCATATACATATCGTCGGCATCAAGGGGACGGGATGCGCCGCGCTGGTGGAGATTCTGCACGCGCGCGGGGCGGTCATCACGGGAAGCGACGTTGACGAGCGTTTTTATACCGACGAGATTCTGGAGCGGCTCGGTCTGCGCGCGTGCGCGTTCAGCGAGGCGAACATCACCGACGACATCGCGTGCGTCATCTATTCGAGCGCGTACCGGGCGGACGCGAATCCCGACCTGATTGCCGCCGTCAGGAAGCAGAAGCCGCTGCTGCTGTACACCGAAGCCCTGGGCGCGGTATCCCGGTCTGCCTACAGCGCGGGCGTGTGCGGCGTGCACGGAAAGACCACGACCACGGGACTGGTCGGCACGCTGCTCCAGTCGCTCGACTTGCCGAGCCAGGTGCTTGCCGGGTCGGTCATCGCGTCGTTCGGCGGCGGTCCGGCGGGCGCGTGCACGATGACTTCCGCGTCGTTCGGGAAGCGGCCGGGAGCGCGGCAGTATTTTGTGGCGGAGACCTGCGAATACCAGCGGCATTTCATGGCGTTCAGCCCGCAGAAAATCATCTTGACCAGCGTCGAGAGCGATCATCAGGATTGTTATCCGACGTATGAGGCGATTTTGGCGGCGTTCGTGGACTATCTCTGCACGTTGCCGGAGCGCGGGCAGGTGATTTTCTGTGCTGATGACCGGGGGGCGGTGCAGGCGGTGGAGCGTGCCCTGCAACGGCGCGGCGATATACAGGCGATTCCCTACGGGACGACTGCGAGCGGCGACTGGCACGTCACGTTCGGGCGCGTGGAGAACGGGCGGCAGTATTTTACGATTGACGGCTTGGGGGAGTGCGCGCTTGCCGTTCCCGGCGAGCATACCGTGCGCAATGCCGCCGCCGCTGTCGCGCTGGTCACCGAGCTTTTGCGCACCGACGGAAAGAATCCTGCCGATTACGGCGAAAAGATGACATCTGCCCTGCTGGCGTTTGCGGGCGGCAAGCGGCGCAGCGAAGTCGTCGGGCGGGCAAGAACGCCGCGCGGCGAGGACGTCATCGTGATTGACGATTATGCGCACCATCCGACGGCAATCGCCACGACGCTCGCCGGTTACCGCGCGTTCTACAGGCATCACAAAATCATCGTGGATTTTATGAGCCATACCTATACCCGCACCGCCGCGCTGCTTGACGAATTCGCGGCGGTGTTCGGCAGTGCCGATATGGTTGTCATCAACAAGATTTATGGCAGCGCGCGCGAGCAAGCCGGAAAAACATCCGTGACGGGGGAACTGCTTGCGGAGCGCACGAAAAAACATACGCCGCGTACGGTATATGCCGGCGAATTTGACCAGGCAGCCCGCGTCGTGCTTGACGCGCTTGCCGATCCGAGCGGCGCGGCGGACGGCTATCTGTTCGTCACGATGGGCGCGGGCGACAACTGGAAAGTGGGGACGCAGGTGCTTGCCGCGCTCAATGCCCGGTAACCTGTTCCATGGCGCGGGTCAGCGTGGTGAGCGGTTCGGTCTCCTGCCGCGTGACGACTGTAATCTCCGCAAAGCCCAGCCGTTCGAGCAGCCGTCTGACCAGGGCGCGCGCACGGCTGTCGCATTCGTCGAGCAGCCCGTCGGCCTGTGACTCCAGCGCCACCGTATCTTTTGCCGCGTCGATTTCGCCGAAAATCTCCTGCGTCGTGATCGGCAGGAATATGCTGCGCTGCTCGTCGAACACGGACTGGCTCGCGATGTCGTTGCCGATGATCTCACAGCGGGGCAGCGTCACGTCCGCGCGTCTGCCGTCCGCGGAGATGCGGATTTCGGCGGCGGAGATGTCGGCGATGCCTGCCCGTATCGTTCCCGTGTAGCGCACGATGCTGTATGCCTTTGCCGCGAGCATTTTCTTTTTTATCGTGATGATGTCGCTGTAGCGCATTTTGCACAGCGTCAGCTCGGCGACTTCCTGGAGTTCCTGCTCCAAAAGCGCGTGCTTCTTTTCCGCGCTCACGCGCATGATTTTTCCGTGCGCGTGCCAGGCGAGCGCGGCGACGGTGGCAACCAGCACGAGTGTCCCGGCGATTTTCAGCACGAGCCTTGCAAAAAATGACTTCATCATAGGGAAGTATACACCGCTTTCCGCGATAACGCAAACCGTGCGCGCGGCACGACGCAATCCGCTGATAAATCCGTTGAGGAATTTGCCGTTCGTGCCGATAATAACGGTAATGAAAAAATTTCGCTTGCTGTGCGCGGCTCTCGCGGGAACACTTATCTATGTCTTGATTTCTCTTTCCGGCGGAACGGACGGATTTTGGGCAAGGAAACAGTTGCAGGAGCAGAAACGCCTGCTCAGCGCGCGCACCCAGCAGATTCAGAATATTACCGACGGTCTCGAACTCGAATTCACTGCGCTGGAGAAAGATCCCGACGTCATCGCGGCGTTCGCGCGCAAGCTCGGCTATATCCGCGACGGTGAGAAGGCGGTGCGCATCAACGGGCTGATGACCGACAGCGACTTTGATTTTGAGACGGGAACGCCGCTGAAGGCCGCCGAGCCGTATACGCTTCCCGAATGGTTCTGCAAGGCGTTCGCGCTCGCCGTGTTCGCGGTCGTGTACGCGCTGCTGCTGCTGGACGACTACCGGAAAGGTCGGTTCCGGCGGTCGGACACGCTGATACGGGGAATTCCGGTGTATGATTTGCCGCAAGTGTGACGAAGAGTCGGCCAATATCGCCGCGGATTTCCTGAAGCGCGGAAAAATCGTCGTCCTCCCGACGGATACGGTCTACGGATTTTCGGGCATCGTGGACGGCCGTCATTATTCCTATCATACCGACCAAAAGATCCGGGAGATAAAGGGGCGGGGCGACGAGAAACCGTTCATCCGGCTGATTTCGTCTCCGGCTGACCTGAAAAAATACACCCGCGACCTCGTTCCCGACGGCATCCTTGCGAAATGGCCGGGCGCGCTGACGGTCATCGTGCATACGTTCGGCAAAGGCGGCGTCACCACGACGGCGTTCCGCTGCCCCGGCGACGAATGGCTGCGCGCCGTGATCGCCAAATGCGGCGCGCCGATCTATTCCACCAGCGTGAACCGCAGCGGCGCGCCCGTCCTTGACAACGTGCATGACATCAAGCGCGAATTCGGCAACGCCGTCGATGTGATTGTCGATGACGGCTCCAAGCGCGGCAGCGTGCCTTCCACGATAGTGGCGGTCGGGATCGACGGGTCGGTTACGGTCATCCGCCAGGGCTCGGTCACAATCTGATTCGTTGTCGTCCGGTTACGCCGTTATTTTTTTGTCCACTGAACGCTTTCCGTGCCTTCCGCCGCGCCGGTCGCGCTGTCTGCCGAAGGGACGAGCGTCGTCTTGGTGCCGCTCAGTGCGCCGTCCGCAGTCACGGTGAGATGCCACACGATGGGATTTGCGTCGGCGGCGGAAGCGAGCGCGGTTTCGCGCGGCAGGGCGGGATAGAACGACGCGTTCGGCTTTCCGACCTGCCGCACCTCGACGTGCGAGATATTCCCGCGCGAGTCTGTTCCCTGCACGGTCACGCTCACGTTCATTGACGCGCCGTTCTTGAAAATGACGAAGCCGCGCCCGCCGCGCAGCAGGACGATTTTGTCCGTGTACGGCTCGCCGCTCCAGGTGCCCGCAAGCGATTCGGCTTTCATGGTCGCGGATGACTGTGCGGCGGCAGGCTGCGGCGCGTCTTCCCGCGGAATCTGGTTGAGCACGTCTTCTATCGTGCTTTTTGCGCCCACGAGGATTTTGTAGTAGGAGTCATAGGATTCGGTCTTTTCGTAATGCTTGCCGTCTGCGCCGACTGCGTTGAACGTGCATTTCCATTCCGCCGCGCCTTCCGTGCCGCTTTCGGCAATCTCCGCATAGAACGCGACATGGCTGCCGCCGGAAAACGCGGGCGCGGCGGCGAGCGTCTTTGCGGCATCGGGGCGTTTGTCGCTCACCTGTATCTGTTCGATCGACTTGAGCTGCGTCAGGAAGATGTCCTGCGCCATCTTGAGGATGTTCGTGTTGGACGACTGGGAGACGACGCCGTAATAATCCACGTTGAGCGGGAGGGCAGGCAGGACCTGCGCGGTGAAGAGAAACAGCATTGCCAGCACGTGCGTCAGTTTGTTCAATACGTCTCCTCTGCCATGGCTTCCCGTCCGAAAAGAAAACCGTCAGCGCTGCAAATCGTTTCTGAACGCGCGCGCGATTTCCCGTTTTACGTCTCTTTCTTTAATATCGGCACGTTTGTCGAATAACTTTTTACCTTTGCATACGCCGAGCGTCACTTTGACCCGCCCGTCCTTGAGGTAAAAGTCGAGCGGGATGAGCGTGTAGCCTTTCTCCTCGACCTTGCGCCTGATCCGCTTGATTTCTTCTTTGTGCAGGAGCAGTTTTTTCTTGCGGTCGGGGTTGTGGTTGAACACCGACGAGAACGGATATTCGGCGATGTGGAGGTTGCGCACCCAGACTTCGCCGTCCGTGATTTCGGCGAACGCGTCGGGAAACGAGATGTTGCCCGCCTTGACCGACTTGACTTCCGTGCCTTCAAGCACGATGCCGCATTCGTAAGTGTCCTCGACGGTGTAGTTGAACCGGGCTTTTTTGTTCTGCGCGATTATCTTCACGTGCTCTGCCATACCGCACAGTATACCGCGCAATGCCCGTCCTTGCAAGTGAGGGGGTGCGTCGTGCGGTTGCGGTAGTTTGCGAACTGTGCTATGCTTGGAGCATGTTCAAGGATATTTACGCGATCTCATATAAAATGAAGCGCGAGCTGTACCACAAGGTGTTCACGGTCGTGCTTGCCGCCGTGTCGTGTTTTGCTGGCATTTCGCTGTTCATGACGTTCGTGCTGTTTCCCGTGCGCGAGACTTCCGTTTCCATGCTGCCCGATGTCGCCGTGAACGGTTTTTCGCTCGCCACGCCGCTCCTGCGGTCGCCGCGGCGCGGGGATGTCATGCTGGTGCAGGCGTATCCCGCAGGAAAGAATGCCGTTGTCGCGCGGCTCGTCAATCAGCTGGCGCGTTTTGTGACCGCGCAGCAATGGCAGCCGCTGCCCGACGACCGTTTCGGCAACCGGGCACGGCCGTTCGTCCGCCGCGTCATCGGCATGCCGGGCGACACGATTTATCTGAACGATTATATCGTCTATGTCAAGCCGCGGGACGAGAAATTTTTCCGCACGGAATTCGAGCTGACCCGGACAAAGTACGACGTGACGATTGCGGCTCCGCCGCCGCAGTGGGATGTGTCGCTCGGCGCGCAGGGAAAGACGGAGCCGGTCACGCTCGGCGACGGCGAATATTTCGTGCTGGGGGACAACCGGCTTGTGGCCGCGGACTCGCGCCTGTGGGGGGCGGTGACGCAGGAAGATTTTAAGGGAAAGCTCCTGGTGCAGTACGTTCCGTTCACGCAGTTCCGCGTGTTCTAGCCGGCCGTCCGATGAGCGAACCGGGTGGAATCGCGCTGTACGTGCACGTTCCGTTTTGCCGCAAGAAATGCGATTACTGCGATTTTTTCAGCATCGGCAGCGGCACGTGCGCCGACTATGCGTCATTGCGGGCAGACTACGTGTCGTCCGTGCTGAACGAGGTGTCGTTTTATGCGCGGAGACATGCGGTTCCTGCCTGGAATTCCATTTATTTTGGCGGGGGAACGCCCAGCCAGCTTCCGGCGGCACACATCGAAAGGCTTTTGCAGGGCATCGCCGCCGCCGCTCCCGTCGCGCCTGACGCTGAAATCACGCTCGAAGTGAATCCTGACGATGTGACGGATGCGCTGCTCGCCGCGTGCGCGCGCGCGGGCGTGAACCGCATTTCCATGGGCGTGCAGGCATTCGATCAGCGCGCGCTGGACAGCGTGCGCCGTGGCGCGTCCGCGGCGTCTGCCATACGCGCGCTTGAGCGGCTGAACGGCTGCTGGCATGGCAGGATCTCGTGCGATTTGATTGCCGGACTGCCCCGGCATACCGGCGCGTCGTTCGAGGACGGCGTGCGCACGCTCGTGTCTTTTCCGAACATTGACCATATTTCGCTCTACACGCTCACGGTTGAGGCAGGGACGCCGCTTGCGGAGCGCATCGCGCGGGGCGCGGTGCGCTGGTCGCCCGAAAAAGCCGACCGCCTGTGGCTGCGCGGAAGGACGCTGCTGGAGCGGGCCGGTTTCGCGCAGTATGAGGTGTCCCAGTTTGCCAAGCCCGGCTGCCAGAGCCGCCATAACCTGACGTACTGGCGACTGCGCGATTATATCGGCTGCGGCGCGGGCGCGAGCGGAACGATATACGGCGCGGCAGCACAAGACGGCGCGCCCTGCGGCACGGGAATCCGCTGGACGAACACGACCGATGTCGCCGCCTACAATGCGTTCTGGCGGCGGCCCGTGCCGGTCACGTGCCGCGGCATTCCGTGCCAGGCCGAAGAACTGGACGCGCCCACGCAGGAATTTGAGTACCTGATGATGGGATTCCGCACCGTGCAGGGCGTGTCCGCCGCCGCGTACCGTGCGCGTTTCGGGAAAAGCCTGGAAGAGCGCATCGGCGTGCGGGACGGCGCGTTCGCGCGGTGGAAAAGACGCGGTCTTGCGCGCGCGCGCCGGTCGGCGGACAGGAGCGATGCCTGCTATGCGCTCAGCCGCCGCGGACTGCTGCTGCTCAACCGCTTTTTGGAGGAATTGCTCTGATTGTCCGGTATGTGTTTCACGCCGTGAAACACTTTGTTTCATGCGGTGAAACACTTTGTTTCA
>CAZSOK010000002.1:20040-56625 GCA_964608445.1 uncultured Treponema sp.
TATGTGTTTCACGCCGTGAAACACTTTGTTTCATGCGGTGAAACACTTTGTTTCACGCCGTGAAATACTTTGTTTCACGCGGTGAAACATTCCGTTTCGTGCGGTAAGGCATTCCGTTTCGTGCGGTAAGGCATTCCGTTTCGTGCGGCCGGGTGCCAGGGCAGCCGGGAAGGGCAGCGCCGCGACATTCCCGCCATGATGGCGAATATACAGCAAGTTATTGATAAATTTTGTTTTCCTACTTGACGATAATCTAAAATGGGTAGAAAATGAAGAGATGATTTCCGTGACCCGCCTTGATGGCAAATCGTACTGGCTGAATCCGCACATGATAGAGAGCATGGAGCGGACGCCTGATTTGACTATTTCATTGCTTTCGGGAAAAAAGGTCGTTGTCCGGGATGACCCCGAAACGGTCATCCAAAAGATAGTCGCGTACCGTCGTGAAATCGGCATATATAAGAATGAACTGTAAGCGGTTGTCGCGCAACCGGGGGGTATGGGAGAAATAACCATGGATATAGCCACAATAATTGGTATCGTCGGTGGTATCATTGCTATCGGTCTTGGTGTCGTCACGTCGGGCGGCTCTATCGGCGGTATTATCGACATTCCGTCGGTGTTCGTCACGGTGGGCGGTTCGTATGCGGCGTTGTTCATCGTCGCGCCGCTCAAGCAGGCAATCGGTATGTTCGGCATTATGGGCCGCGCGTTCAAGACGTATGATTACGGTGAGAAGACGCTGATCCAGAACATGGTGTCGCTTTCGGAAAAGGCCCGCCGTGAGGGTATCCTCGCGCTGGAAGAGGGGCTGGACGATTTGGACAATCCCTTTATGAAGTCGGGTCTGCGCATGGTGGTTGACGGAACGGACGGCAATGTCATCCGTTCTATTATGGAGAATGAGATGAGCGCGGCGGAAGGCCGCCACATGAGCTGGATTGGCGTCATCAATGCCTGGGCGGGCTACGGACCGGGTTTCGGTATGTTGGGTACGGTTATCGGTCTGATCGGTATGTTGAACAACCTTGAGGACAAAAGCTCGCTCGGCCCGAACATGGCGGTCGCGTTGATCACGACGCTGTACGGTTCTATGCTGGCAAACTGGCTCGTCGCCCCGTTCGCGAACAAGCTGGCGGCGCAGAACGCGGCGGAGATGGCTTCCATGGAAATGGTCATTGAGGGCGTGCTTTCCATTCAGGCGGGCGACAACCCGCGCATCCTCGCGATGAAGCTGCTGACTTACCTTGATCCCAAGACGCGCAAAGCGATTGAAGCGGACGTGCTCAAAGACTAGCCGGAGCGATACCTGATGGCAAAGAAAGAGAAAAAAGAGCCTGAGAAACCGTCAACCGCCTGGCAGGGCACTTACGGCGACATGATTACGCTGATGCTCTGCTTCTTCGTCATGCTGTACGACCCGACGGAGGTGGACGCGACGGCGATGAGCCAGATCCAGTCGTCGCTTTCCATTGAGACGCGCTCGATTGACGACCCCACGACGGGCGGACAGTCGCTGGCATCGGGACGGCTCGCTGATTTGGGGAACACGATAAACCAGCTCCCCGCGATTGACCGGGGTCGCTCGCTCAGCACCGCGAAGAAAAAGGCGGTCAGCATCTTTGCGCCGGAAGTCAACTCGAACAAGATTACGATTTCCAGCGATGAGCGCGGCCTGGTCATCACGCTCGCGTCGGACGCGTTTTTTGAGGAGGGCAGCGCCGACCTGAACATCGAGGAGACGCGCGAGGTCCTGCTCCGGCTGTCGCGCTTCTTTCAGGATCCGGAGCTTGCGGGCAGACGTTTCCGTATTGAGGGGCATACGGATTCCACGCCGGTGTCTAACGGGCTGTTCCCGTCAAACTGGGAACTGTCGGCGGCGCGCGCGGCGAACACGTTGCACTACCTCTCGGATTTCGGCGTGGGCGAACAGGCGTTCTCAATCGCCGGGTATGCGGACACGCGGCCGCTTTTCTCTAATGAGACTAAAGAAGGACAGGCATATAACCGAAGAGTAGATATAATTATCCTAGACGAAGGTCATTTTTAATGATAGAATGTTAAAAATGGGTGGTTCGGTAGACAGGGGGACAGTATGGCAGATGATGATGATTTGGACATGGGCGACGACGGTGACGCGTCCGCTCCGAAAAAAGGCGGCGGCGGTGGTTTTCTTCCCACGCTGCTCAAATTTATCGCGCTCGGGCTGGGCGCGGTTATCCTTATCGTTACGGTCGTCATCGTGACGATGAAAATCATGGGCGGCAACAATACGCAGCAGGTTACCGTGCCGGTGACGGAAGAGTACAGCGCCACGCGCGAACTGCTCGACTGGTACACTTCGCTCGGTTCGTTGCGCACCAAGACGAGCGATGCCGTTCCGGCTTCCGTCGTGGTCGATGTCGTCCTGGGGTACAAGAAAGAGGACAAGGCGACTTCCACCGAAATTACGCAAAGAAGTATTGAACTGAAGGACTTTTTGCGCCGATATTTTACGCAGAAGACTGCCGAGGAACTCGCGCCGCAGAACGAGGAGAATCTGAAGATTGAGATTCGCAATGCGATTAACGATCAGATCCTCAGCAGCTCAAAGATTAAAGACGTGCGATTTATGCAGCTTGATGTCATTGCCCAGTAACGGGCAGTCGGCGGGCGGCGGAAGGAAGACGGCATGAACGAGGTTCTGTCACAAGACGAGATTGACCAGTTGCTACAGGCTATCAGTTCGGGCGATACCGATACTGATGATTTCAAGCCGGTCAGCGACACGCGCAAGATAAAGATTTATGACTTTAAGCGTCCCGACAAATTCTCAAAGGAACAGATCCGTACCGTTTCGATTATGCACGAGACGTTCGCGCGTCTTACCACGACTTCTTTGTCCGCGCAGTTGCGTTCGTTAGTGCACGTGCACGTCGCGTCGGTTGACCAGCTGACGTACGAGGAGTTCATCCGTTCGATCCCGACCCCGACGACGCTTGCCGTCATCAATATGGATCCGCTCAAAGGCAACGCGGTCCTTGAGATTGACCCGGCGATTACGTTCAGCATGATTGACCGCCTGTTCGGCGGCACGGGGCAGGGCGCAAAGGTCAGCCGCGACTTGACCGACATCGAGCAGTCCGTCATGGAGGGCATTATCGTGCGCATCCTGGCGAACATGCGCGAGGCATGGACGACGGTCATCGACTTGCGCCCGCGTCTGGGGCAGATTGAGACGAACCCCCAGTTCGCGCAGATTGTCCCGCCGACGGAGATGGTCGTCCTCGTCACGCTGGAGACGAAGGTCGGCGAAGAAGAAGGCATGATGAACTTCTGTATTCCGTACCTGACCATCGAGCCGATTATCTCAAAGCTTTCGTCCCAGTTCTGGTTCAGTTCCGTGCGCAGGAGCGCGACCACGCAGTATTTGGGCGTGCTCAAGGAAAAGCTTTCCGACGTGGACATGGACGTGGTTGCCGAAATCGGCACGATAAACCTGCCGATCCGCGACGTGCTCGGCCTGCGCGTGGGCGACGTGGTGCAGCTTTCCAACACGCGCGTGGGCGACCCGCTGACGCTGAGCGTGGGGAACGAGAAGAAATTCTATTGCCAGCCGGGTGTCGTTGGCAAGAAAATGGCCGTGCAGGTCATCGGTAAAATAGAAGAAATAGCGGAATCTGACGAGGTTGAAGAATTATCCGTTGAAGGAGAAGACTCATATGAGTGATGGAACAATATCACAAAGCGAAATTGACGCGCTGCTTTCTGGCGTAGACATGGGTGGGCTTTCCGCTGCTCCTGCCAGTTCCGTATCGTTTGATGTCGCGACGCTGGAGAAGTTTGCCGACGGATTAAAAGATAAACTCGCCAACAATTTGAACACGATGACCGGCGCGGCGTTTGAGGCGGGAAAACCGACGGTGGAGGCGCTGGGGCGCGACGAGCTGCTTGCGAAGCTGCCCGAAATGGTCGTGGCGATCACGGCTGACTTCAATACCGCGCTCAAAGGCGACCATTTGTTCATGCTGTCCCCGGAATTCGGGCAGAAACTGACAGGGCTTATCAACGGCGAAGAGAATGCCGAGCTGGACGATATGGCGCTTTCGGTCATTTCGGAAGTGGTGTCGCAGCATACCGGCTCTGAGATAACGGATCTGAGCAAGGACGGGAAACTGCCCGGACTTGCGAGCAATCCTGCCGAGGCGGTGCACGTCCCCAAGGCGATGGTGCGCATTCCGCAGGGAACGTTCTGCCTGTTCAGTTATCCCGTCACGCTTGACGGGCAATCTTACACGCTGTGGGAAGCCGTCTCTGACGAGGTGGCGCACGGCATGGTCACGTCGCTGGGCGGCGGCGCGAAGCAGGCGGCGGGAGATACGATGGGTACGCTTTCCGCGAGCGATTTGGGCAGTCTTATGGGCGGTGCCGCTCCGCAGCAGGCGGGCGGCATGATGCAGCAGCCGATGGCAGGTGGTATGAGTATGGGAATGCAGCAGCCGATGATGGGCGGCGGGATGAATACGCCGAACGTGCAGAATTTGCAGTTCCCGCAGCTGGCTGGCGGTCCGACTGCGCAGGAGCAGGGCAATATCGGTCTTATCATGGACGTAAACATGGAGATGACCGTCGAGCTGGGGCGCACCAAAAAACAGATAAAGGAAATCCTGGGAATGGGGGAAGGCACGATTATCGAGCTGGACAAGCTTGCCGGTGAGCCGGTTGATATTCTCGTCAACCATAAGGCAATCGCGAAAGGTGAGGTGGTCGTTATCGATGAGAACTTTGGCGTCCGCGTAACCGAAATTCTGGCGCCAATGGATCGCGTCGGGAATATACAATGATGATGCGTTCCGTGTGAGCGCACGGAACGTCTTGGGTGGGGGCAATGAAACATATCTCTGTGCGCATCGTGTGGTCAGTGTTGGTATTCGTGTTGTGTGCGCCGCTTTTTTCTCAGCAAACGGACGAGCCTCCGGTGTCTGCCGGGGACATTTCGCTTTCCACGCCGGAAAATACCATCCGCTTCGACTGGGACAGGACTGCGGAACGTCAGGCGGACGCGCCGGCGGACAGCCCGTCGTCGTTCGGGCTGTTGGTGCGGATGATTGTCGCGCTTGCGGTCGTCGCCGCGCTGATTTACGGGGTCGTTTTTCTGATGAAGCGCGGGCTGCGTCCGCGTGCGGGCGACGACCCGTTTTTGCGCCGCGTGTCGCAGATTCCGCTTGCCCCCGGAAAGTCCGTGCAGGTCGTGACGCTTTTCAACCATGCCTATTTGATTGGCGTGAGCGACAATGCCGTCAACCTGATTGGCGAGGTTACCGACGCGGAGCTGGTCGATTCGATGAATTTGTACGCCGACCAGCAGGAAAACGCGTCGCGTCCCCGTTCGTTTGAGGACATCCTGCATATTTTCATGGGGCGGAAGCCCGTCGCGCGCACGGAAGGCGTTTTTTCGGGGAGCGCGCAGTCTGCGACGGAGGCGTTGCAGCGGCAGCGCGAGCGGCTCAACCGTGCGGCAGAAGACAGCGGGGCGGACGAATGACCGGCGCGATCAACCGTTTTTTCGTTGTGCGGTTTCCGAAAATCCTCGTCGTCTCGGCGCTGGTTGCGCTATGCGTGTTCCCGGCGGCTTCGCAGTCGCGGCAGAACCAGGGCTTTCCTGCGGGTACGGCGCGCGGGACGACCGAAATGAACGACCGCGTGGCTGCGCCGACCATACCGAACGTGAGCATCAGCGTGACGCAGCCGCAGACGGGAAACCAGATCGCCTTCTCGTTGCAGCTGCTGCTGCTGTTGACGGTGCTCACGCTCGCGCCGAGCATCATTATCCTGACGACATGTTTTCTGCGCTTTTCGATCGTGCTCGACTTTATCAAGCGCGCGCTTTCGTTGCAGCAGGTGCCGCCGACTGCCGTGCTGAACGGGATCGCCTTTTTTATGACGGTGTTCATCATGTGGCCGGTGTTCAGTGAGATATACACGAAGGCGTACCGCCCGCTCGCCGACGGGCAGATTTCGGTACAGGAAGCGTATGCGCAGGCGGAGACACCGATGCGGCTGTTCATGTACAAGCAGATTGCCGCGGGCGACAGCGAAAAGGCGATGCAGACGATCGGCTATTTTTACCGGCTGACGGATCTTCCGCGCCCGAACGATTTTTCCGAGATGCCGACGTATATCCTCATTCCGGCGTATATCCTGCATGAGCTGACGGTGGCGTTCAAGATCGGCATTATCCTGTACATTCCGTTTATCGTCATCGATATGGTGGTGGCGAGCGTGCTGATGAGCATGGGCATGATGATGCTGCCGCCGGTGCAGATTTCCATGCCGTTCAAATTGATTTTGTTCGTCCTGGTGGACGGCTGGCATCTGCTGACGCAGCAGTTGTTCATGTCCGTTACGCTGTGACGGATGAAAGGAGGCTTGCATGGGCAGTGCGGTTATCAACAATCTTTCGACAATCGGCCAGATCCTTGAGCTGATGCGCAAGGCGGTCATGCACGTGTTTGTCCTGTGTGCGCCCGTGCTTGGCGCGGCGCTTGTCGTCGGGCTGATCGTGGCGATTTTTCAGGCGACGACCTCCATTCAGGAGCAGACGCTGACATTCCTGCCGAAAATGCTCGTCATCCTCGGCGTGATTGCCCTGCTGGGCGGATGGATGCTCGCGACGATGCGCGGCTATACCGTCTCGCTGTTCGCGATGATTCCTAATTTGGCGAAATAGCCGATGCTTGACGTGATTGTCGCGAACGCCCCCCTCTATCTGCTGATTGCAGGGCGGTGCTTCGCTTTGGTGATGACGCTTCCGCTGTTCTCATTGCGCGCGGTGCCGCGTATCGCGAAGGTTGCGTTCACGGGATACCTCGCGTACCTGATGGTGCCGCACGTCGATTTCTCGCTCTATGCGCCGTATCTTGCCGACGGCGCGTTTTCGCTGCATTACGTGCTGCTGCTTGCCGGGGAAGTGCTGCTGGGTATCATCACGGGCTTTTACGTGACGATTATCTTCGCGGCGTTCAGCACGGCCGGCCAGTTCTTTGCCTTTCAGATGGGCTTTTCCGCGTCCGAAGTGTACGACGCGCTGAGCCAGGTGGAGAATCCGCTGATGGGGCAGTTCTTCAACCTGATCGCGATGCTCATGTTCTTGCAGAACCACTGGGCGCAGCGCGTTTTCTCGCAGGCACTGGCATCGTCGTTCGCTTCGGTTTCCGCGTTCTCGGTCGTGGCGGGGAACGGGCACATCGCGGCGTTCCTGCTCGGCGGGCTTTCCAAGCTGTTCGTGGACGCTTTTGTCATCGCCCTGCCGATCATGGGGACGCTGCTCCTGATAAACGTGGCGATGGGGATGCTCTCGAAGGCTTCCCCGATGATGAACATGATGAGCGAGGGATTCCCCACGATGATTCTGGTGGCGTTCTTCATCATCATGGCGTTGCTGCCGAATATCTGCGAATTCTTTGCGCATTCGTTCGAGGACGCGTTCCGGCAGCTTGAGCGGCTGTTCGTCGCCATCGCGTCGGCGGGGAGGAGCGCGTGACCGCCGGGCAGATTGACCTGCAATGGTTTGCCGCGGAGGACGAGGGGCGCACCGAAGAGCCGAGCGAGTTCAAGCTCCGCAAGGCGCGCGAGGAAGGGCGTGTCGCCAAAAGCCCTGAGATTGCCGCCGCGCTGGTCATGCTGGTGACGGTCATCGCGCTGATCGCCCTTGCGCCGACGATGCTGCGGTGGTGCGAGGAGCTGCTTCGCTTCTTTTTTACGCGCGTGGCGGAACAGGACGTGCTTCGGCCGTCGTACCTTGCCGTCTGCTACCGCTACCTGCTGCGCATGATTATCCCGCTCGCGCTCGTCGGCGTCATTGCGGCGGTGGCGGCGAATCTCGTGCAGAACCGCGGCTTTATTTTTTCCGTCAAGCCGATTACGCCGGATTTCACCAAGATCGTGCCGAGGCTCGGTCAGTACCTCAAGAAGACCGTCTTTTCGTTCGAGGGCGGTTTTAACGTGGTCAAGTCGCTCGTGAAAATCGTGCTGATCGCCGTGATTGCCTATATGATTATCCGCGCGAACCTTGCCCGCGTGCTGGGGCTGCTGCGCGCGGGGAGCGTGCGTCCTGCGGTGGGGCAGATCGCGGGCATCGCGGCGCAGATTCTGGTCGCCTGTGCCGTCCTGTTCCTGGTCATTTCCGTCCCTGACTATCTGGTGCAGCGGCGGCAGTTCATCGAAAGCATGAAGATGACCAAGCAGGAAGTCAAGCAGGAATACAAGGAGATGGAGGGCGATCCCGAAGTCAAGTCGCGCCTGAAGCAGATGCAGCAGCAGCTGTTGCAGCAGAACATGCCGCGCGCCGTGGCGGAGAGCGACGTGGTTATCACGAACCCGACCCATTTTGCCGTCGCGCTCCAGTACGACGCGGCGAAGGCGGACGCGCCGATGGTGACGGCGAAAGGCTCGGACGAGGTCGCGTTCCGGATGCGCTCGATTGCGTATGAGAACGACGTTCCGGTCGTGGAAAACCGTTCTTTGGCTCGTGCGCTCTATACAAACGCAGGAATTGGTGATATAATACCTGAAGCGTATATAAAAGCGATTGCAACTATATATACTCAGATTGATTATCTCAACAAGAAGAAATGAGCCTGATGGGGGTGGGGATTGGCAGGCCGGTTTTCGGGGTTTTTTAAAGATTTTCAGAATCTCGCGATGAGCGCCGCCGTGGTGGTGGTGGTTTTCATGCTGTTGTTGCCGCTTCCCGGTGCGATCGTCGATACGCTGATGATTTTCAATATCTTTTTTTCGCTGGCGGCGTTGCTGATCGTCGTGTTTACCCCCAAGTCGTCGAGCCTGTCATCGTTCCCGCGCATTATCCTGTTCCTCACGCTGTACGGGCTGGGGCTCAACGTGTCGTCCACCCGGCTGATCCTGAGTTCCGCCAAGCTCTACGGGTACGAGCGTTTTCCCGGCACGATGCTCAAGGCGTTCTCGTCGGTCGTTGCGGGCGAATCGCTCGCCATCGGGCTGATTATTTTCATCATTCTGATTATCGTGCAGGCGTTCGTCATCACCAAGGGATCGGGACGCATCTCCGAGGTCGCGGCGCGCTTCGCGCTGGATTCCATGCCGCAGAAGAATTTTGCCGTGGACAGCGAGTTGCAGTCCGGCGCGATTACCGACGAGCAGGCGCGTGAGAAAAAGCGCGAGATTCAGCAGGAGAGCGATTTCTATTCCGCCATGGACGGTGCCGCGAAATTCGTGAGCGGGAACGTCAAGGCGGGCATTTTTATTACCGTCATCGACATCGTTGCGGGCATCATCATCGGGACGACGGGGCAGGGCGCGATGAGTTTCGGCGTCGCGGCGAACACGTATACGCGCCTGACGATCGGAGACGGCTTGCTCAGCCAGCTGCCGTCCCTGCTCGTGTCGGTGGCGACGGGTCTGCTTGTCGCCGGTTCCAACACCAGTGAGACGATGGGCAGTCAGGTCAAGAAGGAATTCTCGCAGAGCGGCTGGGTGTACGTCATATCCGGTGCCGTTATCGCGCTGATGAGCCTGGTGCCGGGATTCCCCTGGTATCTGCTCATTCCGATTGGCGCGGGGCTTGCGTTCTTCGGCTACCGTTTGGTGCGCGGCGCGCGTGAGACGGAGCTCAAGAAGACGGAGGCGGAGGCCGCCGCAAAGGCGCAGACGGGATCCAGCCCCGCCGATGTCAGCCCGGTCGTGCCGCTCGACCCGCTTTCGCTTGAGATCGGCTATGCGCTCATTCCGCTCGTTGACAAGGACAAGGGCGCGGAGCTGCTTGAGCGCGTCACCCGTATCCGCCGTGAGGCCGCGCTCGACTTGGGGCTGGTCGTGCCGAGCATCCGCATTGTCGATAACATGACGCTTGATCCGAGCGAATACAGCTTTAAAATCCGTGGCATAGAAGTCGGGCGGAGCAAAATCAAGATGGGCTGCTATATGTGCCTTGACACGGGGGCTGTTGTGGAGGAAATCAAGGGCGAGGCGACCGTTGACCCGGCATTCGGCGTTCCTGCGCTGTGGGTGGGCGAGGATATGCGCCAGCAGGCGGAGAACGCGGGATATGCGGTGGTCGATCCGCCCACGATTATCGCCACGCACTTGACTGAGATCATCCGCTCGCACGCGGCGGACATCCTGAGCCGGCAGGAAGTCGCCAAGATTATCGACGAAATCAGAAAGAGCAATGAAGTCGTCGTCAAGGAAGTCATGGACACCTACCATTATACGTATGGCGAGATCGAGAAAGTCCTGCAAGGACTGCTGCGCGAGCAGATTTCCATTCGCAATATCGTGGCGATTCTGGAGACGCTCGCCAATTACGGCGCGATGCAGCACAATACCTGGTTCCTTATCGAAAAAGTGCGCGAGGCGCTGGGGCTGCAAATCTGCCTGCAATATGTCGATCAGGATCGCAAGCTGAGCGTCTTGCAGCTTGACCAGTCCACGTCGGAAAAGATTTTGCAGCATCAGGTCATTCCGAACGATGGCGGGCAGCCTTTTGTCGCCTTTGACCCGGTGGACGGGCGGAAGTGGATCAGCGCCGTGAGCGCGTCGATTGCCGCCGTCCGTGAGCGCAACATGATGCCGATTATCCTGTGCGCGGGCGAGGTGCGCGCGCTCGTGCATCATTCGGTTGACCGTGAGATGCCGGGGACGGTCGTTCTTTCTATAAATGAAGTCATGGCGGCGGGACATGCCGTCCAGCTGGAAATTTTGGGAGAAATTCATGTCGATTGAAAAGACTGAGCCGACGGTTCGCTCCATCGAAAAGCCGACGCTCAAGGAATGTCGGGAAGCTTTGAATCAGCTGTACGGCGACAATTATACGTTGGGTGACCATCACGTCGTGCTCAAGGGCGGTTTTTTGGGATTCGGGCAAAAGCAGTGGATTCGGGCTGAATATTTTGTGAACGAGCCGCGCACCGTTGCTGCCCCGACGCAATCGGCGGGTGATCCGCCCAAATCGGATGCCGTCAACTCCACCGACCTCGCCGCGCTTCAGTTTGCCATGCTCAACCAGATAAAGGAGCTGAAGACCAGCATCGGATCGAAGATTGACGATATGGTGTCCGCGTCGGCGGCGCAGGCGAGCGACAAGCATCCTGC
This sequence comes from uncultured Treponema sp., assembly GCA_964608445.1. Taxonomy (GTDB): domain Bacteria; phylum Spirochaetota; class Spirochaetia; order Treponematales; family Treponemataceae; genus Treponema_D. The sequence goes on from CAZSOK010000002.1 coordinate 31,150, forward strand.
CATTCAGAAAATCGAAGAGATGCTTGCCGAAAATGAATTCACGCTTTCGTACATCAACGGTATTTCCACCCGTATCCGCGAGCAGTTTTCCCTGGACGAGCTGGATGATTTTGCGAAGGTCGAGAAGAGCGTGGTGGACTGGATCGGGCAGACCATCGCCATCGCGCCGAAGCCTTACCGCAAGTGTCCGCATGTCATCGTGCTGGTCGGGCCGACGGGGGTGGGCAAGACGACGACGGTGGCAAAGATTGCGGCGAATATCATCCTTGACGCAAAGAACAGCGGGAAGCCGCCGATGCGTGTGCGCATGATTACGGTTGACCGTACCCGTGTCGGCGCGGAAGAGCAGCTGCGCCGCTACGGCGAGATTATGAACGTCTCCGTGGACAAGGCGGAATCGGCGGAAGACCTCAGGCAGATTTTTGACGAGCACAAAGATTCGCTGGATGCGCTCATCATCGACACGAGCGGATACAGCCCGAACGACCATGAGAATATTGCCAAGATGTGTGCGTTTCTTGACGTGCCGGGGCTGAATCCTGATGTCTACCTGACGGTGACGGCATCCACCAAGCCGCGCGACTTGGTTTCTATCATACAGCATTACGAGCCGTTCAACATCGCTTCGGTCATCGTGACAAAGTGCGACGAGACTGTTTCGTTCGGCAACGTGCTCAGCGTGCTTGCCGAGCGGCACAAGGCGATCGCCTATATCACGGACGGGCAGAAAGTGCCGCGCAATATCGCGCGCGCGTCGGCCGTGTATTTTCTGACGCGGCTGCATGACTTCAAAATCGACCGGGTTCATATCGACGACATGTTTGCAGGAGAAAAATAATGGAAGATCAGACACAGGAACTGAGGGAACTTATGCAGAGAGACGGCAGAAGCCCGTCATCATCTGGTCATAAAACGCGCATCATCGCCGTCACGAGCGGAAAGGGCGGTGTCGGCAAGACGAACCTTTCCGTCAATATGGCGATTTCCTACGCGCAGCTGGGAAAAAAGGTCATCCTGATTGACGGCGACCTGGGCATGGCGAATGTCAACGTGCTGCTGAATATCGTGCCGCAGTTCAATTTGATGCACGTGATAAACAAGCAGAAGACAATGCGGGACATTATCCTCGATACCGAATTCGGCATCAGGTTTATTGCCGGCGCGAACGGTTTCTCAAAAATCGCGAACCTGACATCCGCCGAACTGGATTATTTCGCCGAGCAGTTCAGCCAGCTTGCCAACGCGGACATCATCATCATCGATACGGGCGCGGGCATTGCGGAGAACGTCCTGCGCTTTGTGGCGGCGGCGGACGAAGTGCTCGTGGTCACGACCCCGGAGCCGACGGCGATCACTGACGCATACGGCATGATAAAAATCATCACGACGGAGTTGACCGCCCGTGAAATCAGCATAAAACTGCTGGTCAACCGCGTGCACAGCGCGGACGAGGCGAAGCGCATTTCCGACCGCATTATCACGAGCGTGGCGCAATTCCTCAATTTCAAGGTCGATTACATCGGTTTCGTCTACGACGACGCGGCGGTGCAGCAGTCGGTCATCCGGCAGAAGCCGTTCATCATCGTCAATCCGACCTCAAAACCGGCGCAGTGCGTCAAGCATATCGTCGGCAGGATTGAGAAGACCGATTTCGGCAGTTCGGAAAGCGTTTCGAGCTTCCTGCGGAAATTCATGCGCAAGAAGTGAGCCGGAAAAAAAACTTGACCTAACGGGATTTTTGCCGTAATCTGTATAGATGGGAGGAACGGGAGTAATGATAAACCCAAAGTATATAAGCATTTCCGCTGGTCTTGGGTTCGTCGTGTCATTCCTTATCGGGCTCTTATCGGGCATCGGCTTCGGTCATGTCGCGTTGCGTGCGCTTGTCTGCGCGTTGTTTTTCGGCATGATGAGCGTCGGGATACTGTTCCTGAATCAGAAATTCCTTTCCGACGGACAGACGGATGATTTGGATGGTTCTGTGGAAAAAATGTCCCAGATCGGCGGCGTGATTGATATTACGGTCGATGACGATCGTCTGCCTGAAGAGGAGCAGGGACCGCGTTTCAACGTGGCATCGACCCGACCCGCCCTGCGCCAGGTAGGTGCGGCGACGAAGGATACTGTTGATGCCGGGCGGCAGGTGCCGTCGCCGGTATCTGAGCCGGCTCCCGTGCCTGACGGGGGGCATGCGGGTGTGCCGCCGCAGGCGGAAACGCCTGTCGGTTTTACGCCGCTGGGGCTTGCGCAGGTCGCTTCCGCCGTGGCGGAGCAGAAACAGACGAAGGTTGCGCCGCAGCCGGTCGCGCCGTCGCATGCTGCCGTGCCATCGGCGAGCGCGGATTTGGGGGAGCTTCCCGATATCAGCACGTTTGGCGGCGGCGATACCGCAGGCGTTGCGGCGGGGGAAGATATTGTGGAAGACAGCGAATTTGCCGAAGCGGACGTGCCGCAGAAAGCGCGCTCGTCGGTGTTTCCCGATGGCGTTCCCGCGAGCGAGCAGAGCGCGTCGCTGATGGCGCAGGCGATACGGACGGTATTGGTAAGAGAATAGAACAAGGGTAATCAGAGATGGATTTTGTACGGACACAGCCGCTTGATGAAGAAGAAGAGAACAGACTCTGGCGTGAATTCAAAAAGACAAGGGCTTCTGCTTTGCGCGATAAATTTATCCGCCAGTATATGCCGCTGGTAAAATATGTTGCCGGCAAGGTTTCGGTCGGCTTGCCGGCGAGCATTGAATTCGATGACCTTGTTGGGTTCGGGCAGTTCGGGCTGCTGGATGCCATTACCAAGTTCGATCCTGACAAGGGCGTGAAATTCAAGACATATGCGGTCACGCGTATCCGCGGCGCTATTTTTGACGAGATGCGCCAGCTCGACTGGGTGCCGCGCTCGGTGCGCCAGAAATCCAAGGAAATTGAGGATACTATCGGCGATTTGGAATCCCGGCTGGGGCGTCCGGCGACGGATGCGGAAGTCGCCAAAGAAATGAACATGAGCGAAGAGGCGTTCCAGCAGACGGTGATGAAAGTGAGCGGGACGAGCGTGCTTTCGCTGAACGACGTGTGGTATTCGGGGGACGACAACGACCATATGTCAATCGGCGATTCCATTGAATCCCCGTCGAGCCTTAATCCCGACGTGCAGGTGGAGCGGGAAGAAATCCGGAAAGTCATTATTGAGGCGATCAATGAGCTGCCCGAAAAAGAAAAGATGGTCATCGTGCTGTATTATCATGAGGATCTGACGTTCAAGGAAATCGGTCAGGTTCTGGACGTGAGCGAGTCGCGCATTTCTCAGTTGCATACCAAGGCGAATCTGCGTCTGCGCGCGAAGCTCACTAATCTTCGCAAAGGAATTATCTGAATGCCGGTAGTCACGCTTGAGAAAATCCGCACGGACTTGGCCGATCACCTCAAAACTGACCGGGAAATCCGTTGCGTGGAAGTTTGTGCCGATACGCTGGAAGAGGCGCTGGCGGATGCTGCCGTGCAGCTTGACTGCAAAGTCATCAATCTGGAATATGAGGTGATTGAGCGCGGCTTTTCGGGAATCCTCGGCCTGTCAAAAAAGCCGTGGACGATCCTCGCGTATCCGAATTCCGAGGTCATCGCCGCGACCAAGGCGAAGTCAAAGGCGAAGGACACTGCGGGCGAGGCGGTCGCCGAGGAAGCGGTCAGCCACGACAAGGACGGCGTGTTTTTCGTGCATCATTTTGGCACGGACATCGCGCTCAAGGTGGTGCTTCCCGAAGGCGCGGGCGCACCGGTCTCCGTTGATGCCGTCATGGCTGAGGTGAACCGTGCCGATACGCTGACGGTTGACGAAAAGAAGATCAAGGAGGCGGTCGCCGGAGGAACGGGAGACGGCTATGTCCTGGTCGGCACGTATGAGCACAACGCCGCGAATGACGCGATTTTTGTCATCGAGGTGTCGTCGGACGAAATGCGGGCGACCGCCACGATCAACGCGCCGATGATGAGCGGCTCGGATATTACCGCGCAGCTGATTGTGAAGGCGCTGAAGACGCAGGGGGTCTGCGCGGGCATCTCCGACGAGAAGATCTCCGCGCTCGTGGACGCACCCGTGTATGACAAGCCGGTCGTCGTCGCGGAGGCGGTCGTGCCGCAGGACGGCAAGGATGCCTACATCGAGTTCTACTTTGAGACCGACAGGACGAAACTGCGCGCGAAGGAAAGTGAGAGCGGTCAGGTCAATTACAAGGAACTGAATCAGGTGCAGAATGTCGTGCAGGGGCAGCCGCTTGCCATCAAACATCCCGCGGAGAAAGGCAGGGCAGGAAAGACGGTATTCGGCAGGTATCTGGAGGCCGACGACGGACGTGACATCGCGTTCCCGCTGGGAAAGAATGTCTCAGTGGGCGAGGACGGTGCCACAATCATCGCCGACTGCAACGGGCAGGTTCTGCTCATCAACAATAAGATTTATGTTGAGCCGGTCATGGAAGTGGACGGCGTGAACATCAAGACAGGCAACATCGATTTCCTGGGCAAAGTCATCTGCAAAGGATCGGTGGAAGACGGCTTCAATATCAAGGCGAGCGGGAACATTGAGATTATGGGGGCGGTGGGCGCATGCCATTTGCAGAGCGATGCCGATATCTTCGTCTCGCAGGGAATTATGGGGCGCGATGAGGGAACGGTCACCTGCGAGGGGACGCTGTGGGCGAAATTCATCCAGAACACCAAGATTACGGTGGGCGAGAATGTCGTGGTGTCGGACTCGCTGATGAACTGCGACGTGTCCGCACAGCATAAGATTGTCCTGCACGGCAAGAAAGCGCAGATTACGGGCGGACACCTGCTCGCATGTGAGCTGATCGCGGCAAAGAACATCGGCGCGCGCGACGGCGGCACGGAGACCATTCTTGAGGTGGGCATAGACCCCAAGGCAAAACTCCGCGTGGTCACGTTGCAGACCGAGCAGACCGATAACGCCAAGAAGTTGGAAGAGCTTGAGCCGAACATTGCCACGCTTGAGAACCTGCAAAAGACGCGACGCTCGCTTCCCAAAGACAAGGAAGACGCGTTGCAGGCTCTGTACAAGCAGCGAGACGAGATCCTGCTCAAAAATGACGATTTGAACGCGGAAATTGCGCAGATTCAGGAGCGGCTGCGTGAGCTTAAGGCGGTCGGAAAGGTCGTGGCGAGCGGAACGGTGTATAGCGGCGTCAAGATCTATGTGCGCGAGGAAAAAGAAGAAGTCCGCACGGAAGTGAAGAGCGTGTCGTTCTATTATGAGGACGGTTTTGTGCGTCGCGGTAAATATGAAGAGCCTGACATGAGTGATGTCCGTCAGCCGGAAGGTTACGCGTAAGCGGGGAGCGCAGGTGGCAGTTCAGCCGATTGACTTGCAGACAATGTACTCGCAGATGCAGAATGTCGCGCGCGACGTGGCGAACGCCCAGTTCCAGCCGCAGCTGGCTCAGCAGATGCGCGAGATGAGTATGGTGCAGCAGCAGCAGGAGCGCGCCCAGACCGTGCAGCGCGCCGCGAACGAGGAGGCGCAGCCCACGCATGTTGATTCCGATGGTCAAGGCGGCAACTCGCGGCAGCCTGACCGCCAGGACGAGCCGAAAGCCGGCGGAGAACGCAGTCCGGCGGCGAAAAAAGCGGAAATCCGTGAGGGATTTTTGGGCAGGCACGTTGACGTGATAAGGTAGGTGCGTACATGGGTGGAATTGGCGTCGCATTTCTGGCGGGTTTTCTGATTGTCTGCAATGTCGTTCTTGATTTTGCGCTCGTCTTTATGTTCAAAAAAAAGATTTCTGACAAAAAGGATGAGGTCATCGGCACGGCAAAGCGGGAGATGGACCTGATTATCGCCGACTTGAACCGTCAGACCGACCGCAATATCACGCTGTACCAGGACTATATGCGCGAATTCAAGGCGGCTGTCGCAGAAGCCGACCGCCACATGACGGTCGCAAAGAGCGAAATCGAAAAGCTGAACCATTTGCAGGCGCAGCTATTTGCCCAGCGGGTGCAGCAGACTGCGTCCTTGCAGGACAGTTACCGGCGGCAGAAAGGGCGTTCGGCGATGGCAGACCGTGCCGCGGAACAATATCTGCGCGCGGCGGCAGGATTGCAGCCGATGCATGAGCCGCTAGCCCCCATGGAGACGAGAAAAAATGCGGCGCGGCAGGGCGATTTGTTCGACGACGCGCAGACGCTACAGGAGCCGAACGTGTTCACGGTTTTGCAGGACGGCACGTCGTACACGTCGATGCCCGTCATCGGTCCGAACGTCACGTATGCCGACGATCCGGTGCGGCAGAAGAAAGATTTTGGCACGCTTGTCCGCGAACGCTACGACCGCGGGGAATCGGTGGAAGAAATCGCCACTGCGCTTGGTCGTTCTACCACGGAAGTCCAGTTCGCGCTTGATATGGGGGCATAAAAATACAAAACATTGCAAAAATGGTGTTGTATTTTGGCGCGATCTGTTGTATCATAGATGATAACGGATTGTATACAGTCCGTCCGTTATTGTTGTACAAATTTATATTGAGCGAGGTTCGCATGGACGTCCAGTTACAGGAATTAATCGACAAGATTAAAAGAGATGGTGTCGCCGCTGCTGAAACGTCCGCTTCCGAAAGGATTGCTGCGGCAGAGAAAGAAGCCGCAAAAATCATTGCCAAGGCAAAAGAAGAAGCGGATGCTATCGTCAAGCAGGCAAAAGACGAGACGGCGCGTTTTGAGAAGGCGAGCGAGGACGCAATCGCGCAGGCAAGCCGGAATTTGGTGCTTTCGTTCCGCAAGAGCGTGGAGGCGGAGCTTTCTGCGATCGTCAGTGCGGAAACGGAACGTGCCTATGACGCAAAACTGCTTGCGGCGCTGATTCCTGAGACCGTCAAGGAATGGGCGAAAAAGTCAGACGCGGGCGATTTGACGGTACTCCTGAACGAAAAAGACTTAAAGGCTGTCGAATCGAACCTGACCGCCGCGCTCAAGGCGGAGATTGCAAAAGGACTTACGCTCAAGGCGGACAACGCTATCGGTGGCGGCTTCCATGTGGGGCTGAAAGACGGTGCCGCCTATTATGACTATTCCGCAGAGGCGGTGGCAGGTTTGTTCTCAGCGTATTTGAATCCGCGCGTCGCCGCGATTATGAAAGGGGCAGTGCAAGAGTGAAGCAGTACTACCTTGTGGCGCAGCTGCCGTCGTTCTCCGTGAGCGATGACAGAACGCCGCTGCCCATTACGGAAGAAAACTTTACCGAACTCTGCTCCCGTTTTCTGGCGAAGGATGAACAGAAAATCCTTGAGGAGCTTTCCTTGGAGCCGCCGCGAGACGAAACCAAGACAGGTTCTGTATTGGTAGACGCATGGTACGGTCAGGAGCGCAGTCTCCGTGTCGCGCTTGCCCAGATTCGCGCGTTGAACATGAAAAAGAAATTCGACGCAAACGGTCTTTCCTTGTCCCCCGATGCCGTGCAGGCTGCCCGGACGGCGGCCGGTATGGACAGTCCGCTTGCCGCAGAGCAATTTCTGAATCAATACCGTGTGCGCGTCATTGAGAACCTCACGCCGCTGGACGGGTTTTCCACCGATGCCGTGTTTGCCTACGGAATCAAGCTCAAGCTGGCAGCGCGCATGAAAAAGTTCAGCGCAGAGACAGGTATGGCTTCCTACCATAAAATTTACGATAGAATCCTTGCTGCCGGAACGGCAGGGGCATCAGGAGATACGAAATGACGGATACAAAAGGTAAGGTAGTCGCCGTCAATGGTAATATGGTTTCGGTCGAATTCAGCGGAACGATTACTATGAACGAAGTCGGCTACGTCAAAGTTGAAGGCTCAAGCCTCAAAAGTGAAGTGATCCGCATTCGCGGAAATACGGCGCAGATGCAGGTCTACGAGATGACGAAAGGCATCAAGGCTGGCGATTCGGTCGAGTTTACGGGTGACTTGCTTTCTGCGGAACTCGGACCGGGACTGCTCGGTCAGGTGTATGACGGTTTGCAGAACCCGCTTCCTTTGCTCGCGGAAAAGGCGGGGTACTTCCTTGAGCGCGGTATTTACGTTGACCCGCTGGACGCGCAGAAAAAATGGGATTTTACGCCGACGGCAAAAGAAGGCGATGTGGTGCGCCGAGGCGAATATGTGGGGACGGTGCCCGAAGGACCGTTCACACACAAGATTTTTATTCCGTTCGATATGTATGGCACGTACACAGTCAAAAAAATCGCCGCTGCGGGCAGTTACACTATCCGCGATACGATTGCGACCGTCACCGACGAAAAAGGAAAGGATTACGATATTGCGATGTCTTTCCGCTGGCCGGTAAAACGCGCGGTGGACTGTTATGCGGAACGCCTTGCGCCGACTGAGACGATGGGAACGAAAGTTCGTCTTATTGACACGTTCTTTCCCGTTGCGCGTGGCGGCACATACTGTATTCCCGGACCGTTCGGTGCGGGAAAGACGGTCTTGCAGCACACGACGTCAAAATACGCCGATGTTGATATCGTTATCATCGCGGCATGTGGCGAACGCGCGGGTGAGGTCGTGGAGACATTGACCGAATTCCCCGAACTTAAGGATCCCAAGACGGGTAAGTCCTTGATGGAACGCACGATTATCATCTGCAATACCTCGTCAATGCCGGTTGCTTCCCGTGAGGCATCCGTGTACACGGCGGTGACATTGGCGGAATACTACCGTCAGATGGGGCTGAACGTCCTGATGCTGGCGGATTCTACGTCCCGCTGGGCGCAGGCCATGCGCGAGATGTCTGGTCGTTTGGAAGAGATTCCGGGCGAGGAGGCGTTCCCGGCATATCTGGAAAGTTACATTGCGGCGTTCTATGAGCGCGCTGGACAGGTGCGTCTGCCCGACGGCAGCAAGGGATCGGTCACGATTGGCGGCACGGTCTCTCCTGCCGGCGGCAACTTTGAGGAGCCGGTTACGCAGGCGACTCTGAAAGTCGTCGGCGCTTTCCACGGTTTGAGCCGCGAGCGTTCCGACGCGCGCAAGTATCCCGCAATCGACCCGCTTATTTCGTGGTCGAAGTATCACGGCGTTATCGACGACGACCGCGTCGCGTACTGCCGGGGTATTCTGTTGCGTGGCGTGGAAGTCGGACAGATGATGAAGGTTGTCGGCGAGGAAGGCACGTCGCTGGAAGATTATATCGTGTACCTTAAAGAAGAAATGCTTGACGCGGTGTATTTCCAGCAGAACTCTTTTGACGATACGGATGCGAACGCGACAGTCGAGCGGCAGCGATATGACTTGGCGAAAATCCTCAAAGTACTCGGGTCGGAATTCAGACTGTCGGACAAGGAAGAGGCGCGTACCTATTTTAACGCGTTGCGCCAGAAATTCCTGGACTGGAACTACACCGAATTTGAAAGTGACGCTTTCAGAAAAACGGAAGCCGAAATTGACGAGTTGTATGCGTCGAAATCCGGCACGTTGACGGCGGAAGCAGAAAACCTGCTCAAAAAGGACGGTGAATAACGATGAACAAAGTTTATAGCAAGATTGAATCTATCGCGGGTTCCGTCATCACCGTTCGTGCTGATGGCGTAAAGTATAACGAGCTTGCGGAAATCACGACGCGGTTCGGCAAGTCGCTTGCCGAAGTCAATAAAATTGACGGCGACTTGGTTTCTTTGCAGGTATTCGCGGGCGGTCGCGGTGTCTCGACGGGCGATCAGATCCGCTTTTTGGGACACGAAATGGAAGTGTCGTTTACCGATGATTTGCTCGGTCGCATTTTCAACGGTTCGGGTGACCCGCGCGACAACGGTCCGACGCTGGCAGAAAACCTCAAGCCGATTGGCGGTCCGTCAGTCAATCCGTCAAAGCGTATTTTGGCGGAGCGCATGATGAGGACGAACATTCCGATGATTGATATGTTCAATACGCTGGTCGTTTCCCAGAAACTGCCGATTTTCTCTATTTCGGGCGAGCCATATAATCAGCTGCTTGCGCGTATTGCGATGCAGGCGGCGGCGGACGTTATCATCCTTGGTGGCATGGGGCTGAAGTACGACGATTTCCTCTTCTTCAAGAAGACGCTGGAAGAGGGCGGCTCATTGAGCAAGACGGTCATGTTCATTCATACGGCTGCGGATCCGACGGTCGAATGTATCAAGATTCCCGATATGTCGCTTGCGGTCGCGGAGCAGTTCGCGTTGCAGGGAAAGGACGTGCTGGTGCTTCTGACCGACATGACGAACTATGCAGACAGCATGAAAGAGATTGCGATTACGCAGGAGCAGGTGCCGTCAAACCGTGGCTATCCGGGCGATTTGTACTCACAGCTGGCGGCGCGGTATGAGAAAGCGGTTGACTTTGCTGATTCGGGGTCGGTGACGATTCTGGCGGTCACGACGATGCCGGGCGATGACGTGACGCATCCTGTTCCCGACAACACGGGCTATATCACTGAAGGGCAGTATTATCTGAAAGGCGGGCGTATCGAACCGTTCGGCTCGTTGTCCCGCCTGAAGCAGAACGTGAACGGCAAGACTCGCAAGGATCACCGTGCGCTCATGGACGCGATGATTCGTCTGTATTCGTCATACAAGGACACCGTGGAGAAAAAATCCATGGGCTTTATGATGTCGAAGTGGGACGAGAAACTGCTGAAATACGGCGAGCAGTTCGAGAAGAAAATGATGGATTTGTCCGTCAATATTTCTTTGGAAGAGGCGTTGGATTTGGGCTGGAAGATTTTGGCAGATTGTTTTGACCGCTCGGAGACGGGCATCAAGACGGAGCTGCTGGACGAGTTCTGGAAATAATCGGGGCACGGCATGGCGAAGATTAAGCTGACAAAAAACGAGCAGAAAGCGCAGAAAGACTCGCTGAAAATGTACCAGCGTTATCTTCCGACGCTCACGCTCAAAAAACAGCAGCTTCAGACCGAAATTCGGACGATTGATGCGAAGGCGAAGGCAGTCCGCGAGCAGCGTGTGCAGCTTGAGAAAGAATTCAAGGTGTGGATTAGCGTGTTCGGGGAGGAAAATGCCTTTACGCCTGACATGGTGACGGTTCGCGACATCAAGAAAGGAATCGGCAACATTGCCGGCGTGAGCATTCCTGTGTACGAAGGCGCGGAGTTCAGCCGCGGAGATTACGACTTGTATGCGACTCCGCTGTGGATTGACTTGGCTGCCGATCGCATGGAAAAAGCGCTTTCGTTGGACTTGGAGGCGAGCGTGCTTGACGAGCAGGTGCGCCTGCTTTCCCGTGAGTTGCGGACGACGACACAGCGTGTCAACTTGTTTGAGAAAGTAAAAATCCCTGAAGCAAAGCAGAATATCAAGAAAATATCGGTGTACTTGGGCGATCAGCAGGTAAGTGCGGTCGTGCGCTCAAAAATCTCCAAGAAGAAGATTGACGCGCGCAACGCTGCCGCCGAGAGCGTCCCTGGTGCAGATGAGGGGGCTGGCGCATGATAGTTCCCATGAAAAAAATCGCGCTTGTCGTCCTAGAGAAAGAGCGGAAAGAGGCGTTGCGGCGGCTGAGGAAACTCGGCGTGGTGCAACTGGAGGAGGTACAGGGGGCAAGTGACGAACTCCAAGCCTACCGCGACCAGGGCAACAAGTTGGCAAAGGCGATTTCGCTGTTGTCGGATATCAAAGTTCCCAAAAAAGTCTTGAAACAGCAGAAAAGGCTGGATAAAGATGCCGCGTTGGAACTTGCCGCGACGCTTGTGCATCAGACGGAGCAAAAGAAAAACTGCTACGACCGCATTACGGCGAACCGCAATGAGCTGGAGCGGCTTTCAGGATGGGGCAGTGTTGTTCCCGAAGAAATTGTCGCGCTCGCGGGGAAAGGCGTGTACGTGTCGCTCTATGAGATTCCGCTTGGCAAGTATCATGCGATTGGTGCGGACGCACGGACATTGCTCGTCAACCGCGACAAGGCAAAGGCTCGTTTCCTGCTTATTGCGGACGGCGTTGATGCTGACCGTCCCGCAGGTATGCCGCCTGAGGCGTATCAGGTGGTGTTGCCGCAAAAATCGACGGCGGAGCTGGCGCAGGAGATTGCAGACTGCCAGAAGCAGATTGCCGCGATTGATGCGCAGACCGCCGACAGTGTGCAGTATCTGGATTCGCTCAAGAGTTATGTGCCTTTGCTTGCGAAGGATATTGAACTTGAAAATATTTACAGCGGCATGGGCTGCGAAAGCAAGGCGGCGGGGGAAGATGGGGCGGTTTATCGGCAGACATCCGTTCCGCTTGCCTGGGTGACGGGCTTTGTGCCAGTGGACGATTTGGCGACGTTACAGGCGGCCGCTAAGGAAGCGAACTGGGGCTTGGCGGTCGGAGAGCCTTCGGAAGACGAGTTCGTGCCGACAAAACTCAAGAACAACAGGCTCGTGAGCGTGATTTATCCGCTGACGGACTTCCTGGACGTAACGCCAGGCTACCGTGAGTTCGATATTTCGGGCTGGTTCCTGCTGTTCTTCTGCATTTTCTTTGCGATGATTTTTGGCGATGCCTGCTACGGCGCGCTGATTACGGTCGCGGGATTGGTCGCTTTGGCGAAGGGCAAGAAAGGCGGTCGCTCGTTGGGCGTGCTGGTGACATTGCTGGGCTTGTGTACGATGGGCTGGGGGGGTGTCACCTGCTCATGGTTCGGCATTGATCCGGATAAACTGCCTCGGCAGCTGGTGGACATTTCGTTCGCGCCGTTCTCTGCGGCAAAGAGCGGGTCTGACGTGGCGAATACGAACCAAAAAATCTTCTGTTTCGCGCTCGCGCTCATCCAGCTGAGCATCGCGCATTTCAAGTGCATGGTGGCAGACCGCCGAAGCCTGAAATTCTTTGGCGATATGGGCTCGCTCTTCATGATTTGGGGTATGTTCTATGTCGTTATGAATATGGTGGTGGACAGCAGTCGTTTCCCGCTGGGAATTACGGAGAATACGCTATATGTCTTCGGAAATGACGATTTTCCGTTGCCGTTCATCTGTTTGGGGGTGCTGGGACTGGGCTTTGTCCTCAACTTTGTCTTTGCGAATTACGAGGGAAGTTTGGGCAAATCGATTTTGGAGAGCGTGAAGAACATTATTTCCGTGTTGCTGGGCGTGGTGAACCAGTTCAGCGATATTGTTTCCTATATCCGCCTGTGGGCGGTCGCGCTGGCGGGTGCGGCAATCAGCAGTACCGTCAACACGATGGCAGGACCGATGTTCGGGAAAATGGCGTTCTTTGTGTTCGGGGTGATTCTGCTGGTATTCGGGCACGGACTGAACATGATACTGAACTTGCTTTCGGTCGTCGTTCATGGTGTGCGCCTGAATACGCTGGAATTCAGCCAGCATTTGGGCATGACGTGGAGCGGCTCGAAATTCAAGCCGTTTTCGGATAAGTAATGACGGGGAAGGTTGCTTCTCCTGAAAATATTTTGTATACAATTGACGGTTATGGACCGTTGAAGGAGTTTTTATGAACTGGGGTATTTTGGGCGCAGGCTTGGTTATGGGTATTGCCGCTATGGGCAGTGCAATCGGTATCGGCATTGCAGGTCAGGCTGCGATTGGCGCGTGGAAACGCTGCTATCAGGCGAACAAAGCGGCGCCGTTCCTGTTGGTCGTCTTTGCGGGCGCACCGCTGACGCAGACAATCTACGGCTTCCTGCTGATGAACACGCTCAAGGCTGCTTCTGCGGGTGCTGACGTTGCGACGCAGCTTTTCTATCTGGGCTTGGGCATTGCATGTGGTTTGGCGATGTGTATGTCTGCTGTTTCGCAGGGCAAGGCGGGTGCCGCAGGTTCTGACGCATTGGCAGAGACGGGCAAGGGCTTTACCAACTACATCATGGTCGTCGGTCTGTGCGAGACTATCGCGCTGTTCGCCATGGTATTCGGCATGATTGCGTAAGTCGGAACGACACTATGTACAGAACTCCTAGAGTCGTCATGATTGGCGGTCAGGGGGAAACGAAACGCATCGCAATCGGGGGTGACAGCCCGGTTACGGTGCAGACCATGTGGAAAGAGGGCATTATTGGCGTTAAGGACGACAGTAGTGCCCTTTCCCGTATCATCGACCGCATGGGCAAAATGCAATCCCTTGGCTGTGATGTCATCCGCTTTGCCGTACCCGACATGGAGAGCGCTGAAAGTTTAAAGGAAATCTGTAAATGGTCTCCCGTGCCGCTTGTTGCGGACATTCATTTTGACTATCGGCTTGCGCTCACGTCGCTGGAAGGTCCGATTGCCGCTATCAGAATCAACCCGGGGAATATCGGGAAGCGCGAAAACGTGGAAGCCGTGGTGAACGCCTGCAAGGACAAAGGGGTCGCCATACGGATTGGTGTGAATTCGGGAAGCCTGCCGAAAGATCTGGCGGAGCAGGTCGCGGAACACAAGATGAGCCGTGCGCTTGCGCTGTGCGAGGCCGCCGCGCGTGAGGTCGCCGTGTTCGATGAGCTGCATTTCGATCAGGTGGTGGTGAGCATGAAGGCTTCAAGCGTACAGGAAACGATTGAAGCGAACGAAGCCTTTGCGGGCAAGTACGATATTCCGCTGCATTTGGGCGTGACCGAGGCAGGACCGCTGGTTATCGGCGTGGTGAAAAGCACGATGGCGCTGACGCACCTGCTCAAGCAGGGAATCGGATCGACTATCCGCGTGAGCCTTTCTTCCACGCCCGAAAATGAAATCTGCACGGGGGTGACCATTCTCAAAGAATGCGGGCTGCGCACGGGCGGTGTGCAGATTGTCTCTTGCCCGCGCTGCGGCAGGATCGGCTTTGACGTGCACGGGTTTGTAGATCGTTGGCAGCAGGAACTGCTGTCCATGAAAAAGGATATTACCGTTGCGGTCATGGGCTGCGTGGTGAATGGGCCGGGAGAGGGAAAACACGCCGACATTGGAATCGCGGGGGGAAACGGGCGTGCGATTATCTTTAAAAAGGGAAAAATAGTACGCACGGTGGACGAGAAGGATGCCGATACTGTATTCAGAGAGGAATTGGACTCGTTATGAAAAAAACGGCGGCGGTTATCTATTTTGCTTTGTCCGTGGCGGTGTCGTTTGCGCGCGCGCCCAAAAAGCCTCATGACGCGTTTGCCTATCGGGTATTCGAGGAGGCAGTCGTCGCCTTTGACGCGGGACTTTACGGGGACGCGTTGCAGCTGGCAAACAAGGCGAAGCATCTCCGCAATGCGGAAGCCGAGTATGAGACCTACGTTTTGGAAAACGCGCTGTCACCGCGTGCCGTCAAGCGGGTGGGATCGGACTTCCGGGACGTGCTTGCGGTGCTTGGCGAGCGCGACGAATACGAGGCGATTGCCATTATCAACCGGTATCTCAAGCGGTTCGGGTACGACTATTTTTCCAATTCCGTGAATCAGATGGTTTCATGGATACAGAAAAAGGCCGTCTACCCGGAAGCGGATTTTTTGATCGGCAGGATTTATCAGCTGGAGGGCGAGTTTGACATCGCGCTTGATTTTTATGAGCGCGCGCGCAAGGAATCGGCGTATCTTGACATTCCCGAAGAGTTGTTCGACATTCTGTATGCGATGGCGGATCTTGCCAAGCAGCAGGAGAAGGACGAGGTGTACGAGCAGACATTGCTCCTGATTTTGGACAACGATCCGCATTTCAAGGATGATGTGCTGCTGACGGCATTGGTACGCACCATCGATTACAATACCGAAAAGCACGTGGAGCGGTTTTTCATGCTGTTCCGCTGTGAGCCGCACCATTCGTTGCAGGCTCTGTATGAGCTGGGGAACATTTACGAGCAGAACGGCGAGGCGGAACAGGCACTCAAGTGCGCCGCGATCGGCACGATAGAGGCGTTTACGCATATTCTAGGCTCGCTTGACGAGCGTGATGCCAGTTTTTCCTATACCGATTACGGCTCGTTCCTGCGGCAGACGGCGCGGTACGCGGACATCGTGGAGTGGGGAAGCCGCCTGCACGTGTGGGACTTGATGTTTCAGTTTGCCGCCCGCGTTGCCGCGCGGGGAGATACGGTTTTTGCGCGGACATTGTACGCAATCATGGCAGAGTCCATGCCCGACGCGTACTGGCGCGAAGAGGCGGCGAACCGACTTCGTTCCTATCAGTAGTGAAGCCCGATGCCGACGGAGATTTCGTAGGCAGAGCCGTGCCGCCAGCTGGTATCGATCAGTTTGGGCACGACTTTGTGGATGATTTTTCTCCCCACGTCAACACCGACGCTCGCGCGGATTTCAAGGCTCCGCCATTTTTCCGGGAACACAAGCACTTCAAGACCGCCCGTATAAAATCCGTCCTGTATGCTGAACATCCGCCCGGTCGCGGCATTCTTGGTGAGCGCAATGTCGATGAACGGCGAGAGCTGCAGCTCAAAGTCGAGGTAGCGCATGAACCTGAGCGCGCGCGTTATGCCTGCATCCTTGCCGAACAGCGCGGCGAACCAGTCGTTCCAGTGCGTCGTCACGATATGGATCGGAACGTCGATGTTCGCCACGAACGCCACGGGAACTTCCGCCGCTTTTTTCGCGCTGATTTTTGTGTCGTCGCTGTCGTACTTCACGTTGTCCCGGATGCCGCGCAGGAGCGTGCCGATTTCTTCGTTGCCGTTGTGTATGGCGAAACCGTACAGCCGCCCGGTCACGCCGACGTAGGAAAACGCCTTGTAGCCCATGAGTGTCGCCCACACTTTGGGAACGAATTCTTTGCGCTGGAAGTTATAGCCGATTGACTGCCCCAGCTCCACGGAAAGCCCGTCCCTGAAATTGCCGATCCAGTCCACGCGGGACGTGGAGACGTTGTGCGCGACGGTAATCAGCGGGCTGCTCAAGTCGTCGTTTTCTTTGTTGATGCCGTTTTTGTCCCAGTTCCACTCATACGAGACTGAGGGCGTCCAGCTCACCTTGCCCCAGCCGTCGATTTTGGCGAGCGTGACCGGCAGCGAAAGTGCCGCGGCTTCCGTAAAATACAGCTCGTCGTCGTATTTTGCGTAGTCAACGTCGCGGGTGGCTGACTGCGTGAGCGACAGGCAGACAGAGAACTGGTCGAACGGCAGCTCGAAAGACAGCCCCGTGGAGACATCGAATTCGGGCTTCGTCTTGCCGAACGTGTAATTGATGCCGAAATTGTTGTTCCATGACGACTTGAACGGTCCGAGTTTGAACGGATAGTCATAGGAAAAATTAAGCCCGGCGACATAATGGTGCTTTTCGGAATCGTCTTCGTCATTCTCTATGGCGAAATTCACGTCAAAGTTCATGACGCTCATCGTGCCCAGGAAATTCATGTCCTTCATCTTGAGCTTGAGGTCGAATCCGTCGTTGGAGTTGTACTTCGGGTACGGCAGGGCGATAAAGCTGTGCGAGTCCTTGGTAACGACGCGCAGGGAGACGGGGGTCGTGCCATCCGCGTCCGTGTCACCGTATACGGCATCGACCGTGGCGGACTCAAATTCCCGCTGGTTGCTGAACTGCTGCTGCAAGTCCTGCACATACACGTCCAGCTCACCGGCGGAATTGAACACGCGCGTCGTGTCTATATCGACGGCGTTCTGAATGGCATATTCCCTTGTCTTTCCCGTGATGTCATACGCGACGTCGGTTATGCGGTATGTCTCTGCCTGCGCCGCCGCAGACAGGCAGGCAAGGAACGCGAGGGGGACTGCCGGTCTCATCAGTACGCGCCCTTTCCTTTGAGGACGACATGAATCGTCTTGATGATTATCCACAGGTCAAGCCAGATCGACCAGTTCTGGATATAGTACGAGTCGAGGTCGATGCGGTCTTCATAGCCGGTGTCCGACCGCCCGGAAATCTGCCACATGCCGCTCAGCCCCGGCTGCACGGAGAGAATCAGGTGCGACTTGTCGCCGTACTTGGACAGCTCCGGCTCGGTGACCGGCCGCGGCCCGATAAAGCTCATCTCGCCGGTCAGAATGTTGAGGAACTGCGGGATTTCGTCGATGCTCGTCTTGCGCAGGAATTTGCCGATTTTGGTGATGCGCGGGTCGTTCGTCAGCTTGCGGTCTTTCTCCCATTCCGCGCGCATCTCCGGGCTCTCCGCGAGGATTTTTTCCAGCTGCTTGTCCGCGTCGGCGACCATTGAGCGGAATTTCCAGCACTTGAACGACCGTCCGTTCCTGCCGACGCGGGTATGCCCGTAGAAGACCGGACCGGGACTGGTTCTCTTTATGATAAGCGCGACGATGAGCGTCAGCGGAATGACGAGCGGCGCGGACAGGAGAATCAGGAAGATATCGACGAGGCGTTTCATGGCGCGGGCGGCGCGTTTGGTCAGGTTGTGTGTCGAGGAGAAGCCGAGGAAGCCGCCGAAGTCCCGCACCGACGTGGTAATCGTGTTGTTGTCACGTATCCGCGGGAAACTGATAGTGTAGCGGTAGTGCATGTCGATTGCCGTGGTGTCCTTCGTGTACCCGCTGATGATGGCGACTTTTATGCCCGTCTGCTTGATGAAGTCATCGATTTCTTCGTTCGGCGGAAAGACGGGGACGTCCATGAACGTGGACGGTGAATCCGCGTTGCCGTCAATGATGATTGCCGGTCGGTAGCCGAGGTCGGGACGGTTCAGCAGGCGCGTGACGATGAAGTTGCCGCTGTCGCCGTCCACGTAGATGACGGCAGGCACGCCGAACCACCGCCTGCGCGCGAAGAAGTGCCGCGCGATTTCCCTGCCGACCGGGAGCGCGAGGGTGGCGATCGGCGTTGCGAGCAGGAACGCGATGACCAGCGGCACTTTCTCGTCCGCCTCTTCCACGGTGATGGAGAGCGCGATGCCGACGAATATGAAGAACACGCAGATTGAGAATTTCTTGATTTCCTCGCCCGGCGGCATTGAGATGCCCGGATACAATCCCGCTGCGTAGAACACCGCGAGCGTCGGCGGCAGGTACACGGCGTACTCCACGAACGAGCGGAAATTTATCCAGTGGTAGTTGATGAGATTGATGATGAAAAAACTTGCGCCGATAGAAAGCATGGCGAACACCGCGTCGATAATCATCAGCGACACGCCTGAGGTGAACGAACTTGTCATGTAGTGTTTCCGGCGGAAAACGTCTCTCAATTCCTGCTCTGTCATAGCGATTTCCTTATTTTAGAACAATATGCGCGGATTGTCTATATCTAAACCGAACGGCAGTCGCCCCGTCTTTCGTAGCGTTCCGCGGAAAAGTCGCCTGTATTTTACCCCCCCCCGTTTCAGTTTTGTCAAGCGTTTTGCGGATTTCGGCGTGTTTTTTTTTTTTCGGCCGGGGGGCTGCGTCGTGCTGTGTCAGCGCGCGTCCTGTATGCAGCGCATGATGATTGCCGCCGATTTCTCGTAGGAATAGACGGCAGGGACGGTGATGCTCCGCGCGGGCGCGCGGAAGACGGCAAGCAGTTTCTCCGCAAGATCCGCCGCGTCTCCCTCGGCAAAATAGGTGACGGGAAAGTCGCGGTAGATTTCCCGGAACACGGGGATGTCGGATACGATTGCTTCCGTTCCCACGGTCATCGCCTCAAGGGGCGGCATGCCGAATCCCTCGTAGCGCGACGGCTGCACTAAAACCCGCGCCTGCGCGTACATATATGTAAGCTCCTTGTCGCTGATTTTTCCCGTAAAGGTGATGCCGCGCTCCGCCGCGTCGGCCAGCTGCCGGGCAGTCTCGTCGTCCCCGGTGCGGAAGTTCTCGGCGTTGCCGACGATCGTGAGCGTCGCGGAAAGTCCCTGCGCGCGCGCGCGGTCGTAGGCGGCAAGCAGCGTGGCAAGCCCTTTGTGCCGCTTGATGTTGCCCACGAACAGGACGGTGTCTTTTTTTTCGACAGGCTGCGGAAACGGCTCGCGCAGGTAGGCGGGGGCGGCATTGTACGTGACGACGGGCGGCCTTTTGCAGCGCAGTTTTGCCATGATGCGCCCTCGTGAGAATTCCGACACGGTGAAGACGATCCGGGATCGGTTGATGGCGTGCTGGTAGAACCATCTGCGCACGATCCGTCCGAACGCGGAAGTGAGGTCGGGCACGTCAAGGAACACGATGTCATGGATCGTGGAGAAAATCGGCACGCGGATGCCGCGCGGAATATTGCAGTACGGCGTGAAGTACGCGTCGCACCCGTTGATTTTCTGCGCGATGCCGCGCGGGAAAAAGCACAGCTCCGCAAGCGAGAACGGCGGCACGTCGCATTCACAGCACTCGGCGTTCGGGCAAGAACGGAACGCCGAGCCGTGTTCGCGGTCTGCGATCAGCAGGCAACGGTGTTCGGCAAGAAAGAACGGAAGCAGTCCGCAAAGATACGAGCCGATGCCTCCTGATCCGAGCATCCGGCAGTCTATCGCAATCCTCATAGCGACTCCGTGACGCGGCGGCGCGTCGCTTCCACGGCGGCTTGCAGTTCACGGCGGAATCGCGCGGCGGAAAACTGCTGCGCGTGCGCGGCGATTCCCGGCGCGTCAAACGCGCCGTCCTGCTCCAGCTGCTCGAACCGGCGGATTGCCTGCATGAGCGAATCGGCTGACTGCGTGTCAAAGAAAACGCCGGTCTTGCCGCCGATGACCGTCTCCTTCGCGCCGCCTTTTCCGTAGGCAATGACGGGTCGGCCGCACGCCTGTGCCTCCACCGGGATGATGCCGAAGTCTTCCTCCGCGCAGAAAATGAGCGCGCGGCAGCGTTGCAGGTGCTTACGCACGTCGTCGTCAGTAATCCTGCCCGTGAACGAGATGCCCTCGTAACGCGCGGCGAGCGTCCTGAGTTCCTTTTCCTGGCTTCCGCCGCCGATGATGACGAGTTTCCGCCCCAGTTCGCCGCAGGCAGTGATGGCGAGGTCGAGGCGCTTGTACGGCACGAAACGGCTGAACGCCACGTAAAAGTCTTCGGCGGGCTTGCCGTCAGGCGAAAGCCGCTCCACGTCAACCGGCGGATGGATGACCTGCGCGTCGCGGTTCCAGAATTTTTTGATCCGCCGCGCGATGTACCGCGAATTCGCCACCACCGTGTCAATCCGCTGGCTCGACACGTAATCCCATTGCCGGAGGAACGGCATCCACCGGCGCATGAAAAAGCGCGTGAGCGCGCCCGATGCGCGGTAATAGTCAAAGTACGCGTCCCAGGCGTAGCGCATGGGCGAGTGGATGTACGCGAGGTAGGGAACGCCAGGCGGCGTGATGATGCCCTTGGCGCATGACGACGAGCTTGCGATCACGAGGTCATAGCCGGAAAAATCGAACGACTCGAACGCTTTCGGCATCCAGCTGAGCAGCTTCGTGTACAGTTTCGTGGCGTGCGGAATTCTCTGCATGAACGAGGTGCGCACTTTCTCCGGGGGGAAATGAGATGCCATCTTTTTTTTGTCGTAGACGAGCGTGTAGATGTCGGCGTCGGGGTAGAGCGCGAGCAGCTGCTCGACCACGCGCTCGCCGCCGCCGTATGTTACCAGCCAGTCATGCACGATTGCGACTTTCATCGGCCTGCTCCTTGCGTGTCCTTGATGACCGCGTACAATTGTTCCGCCGCGCGCTGATACGTGTGCTGCGCGAGCACGGCATCCGGCGCGGCGACCGGCTCTGCGAGCAACGCGTTCAGGTCGCAGCCGGTGTCGTGCGCGTCAATGTAGCGCACCGTATCCCCGTAGATTTCGTCAAGGCTCGCGCCGTGCGCGCAGATGACTGCCGCGCCGGCGGAAAGCGCCTCAAGCGGGGGGATGCCGAATCCCTCATAGTACGACGGAAAGACGAACGCCTTGCAGCGTCGCATCAGCGCCTTCACTTCGCCGTCGGACACATAGCCGAGCAGGACGACGTTTCTGAGCGACTGCATTTTTCTGAGCTCGCCCGGAACGAGTCCGCTGATTGCCTTCCCGCTGACGGCAAAGATTTCGCCGGGGTGCTTTTCGGCGTAGGCGGCAATCCATGCGAGGTTCTTGCGCCTGCTGAGCGATCCGAGCGTGAAAAAATACGTTCCCGCCTTTAGGTTCGGAAAGCGGGTGAAAATGCTGTCGTCCGCCTGCACGGAAGCGAAGTGTTCCCAGCCGTTCCCGATGACGCGGATGCGTGATTCCGGCACGCGGTATGCATCCATGATACGCCGCCGGCTGAATGCGGAGACGGTGATGATCGTCCGCGCGTTCCGTGCGATGTTCCGGTAATGCAGCAGGCTGTAGGCACGGATGAGCCTGTCCTTGCGCGTCGCAAAATCCTGCGGGCAGTCGTGCGCGTAGATGTCGTGCAGGAACGCGATTCCGCAGCGTTTTCCGAGCGGCGCGGTGTTGGAGAAAGACAGCGCGGTCGCGCGCAGTTTCCGGCATGATCGGGCAAACGTCCCCATGTCCCAGAACGGAAAGGCGCGGATTGCCTTTTCCGATCGGACGAGCGTTATGTGCGCGTATGCGGGTACGGCGCGGGCATTTGACGGCACAAGCAGGGCGACCGCATCGTCGTCGGCAAGCAATGCGTCGAGCCGCGCGCAGACTTCCCACGCAAAACGTTCGATGCCCGTCAGGTTGCGGCAGAGAAAATTTCCATTGATGAGCACGGACGCAGGCATGGCGGTAATCCTTTGTTTTTGATACTACCCCAAAAAAGCACTTGTTGCAATAAGCGCGTCTGCGGAGAAGCCTGACGATGCACAACATCATCCGCCAGCCGTCCGTCTTACAGCAGGTACAACGCGATGCCGCAGAGAATGACGAGGATTGCCGCCAGCTGCCGTTTTGCAAGCCGTTCGCCCAGGAAAATCCTGCTGAAAACCAGCACGAACACATAACTGGAACTTTCGATGACGGGCAGGTATGAAACAGGAACGGTACGCAAGGCGATCATGTCAAGCAGGATGGCAAGAAAGAAAATGCCGTATCCGCCGACGACAAGGGGATTGAGATATTCGCGCACGCGTGAATCGTACCGTCTCAGCGCCGATTTTTTGAGCAGGATTTGCGCGTAGGCAGACAGTATGACCGAGCCGAAAAGTACCGCGACGGAAAGAATCATGTCATGCATTGCCGTCCGCCCCCGGGTTGGCCTCAAAAGCGAGCAGCAGAATCCCGGCAAGAATGACGGCGGCTCCAACAATCATGTTCCATCTGACCGTTTCCGCGAAGAAGATTTTTCCGAACAGAATGCCCCAGATGACCGTGACAGACTTGTTCGCGACGGCGACGGAAAGCGGAACGTGCTTGAGCACCTGCTGCCAGATGACGGCATAGGTGCACAAGATTGCCGCGACAATGCCATAAGCTATGATGAACGGCGGCGAAAAAAACGGGAAACGCGCCGCAGCCTTTCCCACGAGCGAATAACAGCTGTAAAGCAGGAATCCCGCATGCATGAGCAGAACATGGCGCGCGCCCTGGTCATTGCCCGTCATGCACCGTCTCCTTGATGATGAATTTTGGCTGATTGTTCACCGTGAGGTACACCTGCCCAAGATATTTCCCGATGATGCCGAGCGAGACGAGGATAAGTCCGCCCAAAATTAGGATAAGGATGACCAGCGTCGTCCAGCCCGTCACGTCGGATTTCCCCATCAGGTGCTGCACGGCGTAGATGATTGCCAGAACGAGCCCCACCGCCGCCGTGCCGAAACCCGTGTACGAGGCAAGGTTGAGCGGCATGGTGGAGAAGCCGAACAGCATCCGCAGGAAAACGCTGATTGATTTCATCAGGCTGTAATTTGACGTTCCCCATGCCCGCCGGTGATGCTCGACCGGAATCTGCGTGATGTTCCTTGTCACCTGAAAAATCAGCCCGTCAATGTACGGGAAGAGGTTGTTGAACCGAATCATCTCCTTGACAACTCCTGCGCTGATGATTTTGAAGGGCGAAAGGTAAATCTCGCGCGGCTTTTGGATGGCGATCTCGCTGATTTTCCCGTTGAACCACGAGCCGAGATTTTTCCAGAGTTTCTGCTTTTTCGTCTCGAACTGCGCGTATACCACGTCCGCGCCTTTTTGCGCCTCCGCGTAGAGTTTCGGGATGTCGTAGGGCGAATGCTGCAAGTCGTCGTCCATGATGACCGTCCATGAGCCGCTCGCATAGTGCAGACCCGTCAGGATCGCGCTGTCCTGCCCGCCGTTCTTGCGCAGGCGTATGCCCGTCAGCCGCGGATTTCGCCCGGCTTCTTTCTTGATTTCTTCCCAGCTGGAATCGCGGCTACAGTCGTCCACCATAATCTGCTCGTAGTCGATTCCTTGCAACGCGTCGGCAATCTGGCGGCTCAGTTCCGCCACGCATTCATGGCTGTTGTACACGGGAATGACGATGCTGATTTCTTTCATGCCGACTCCCGCTCGCCATAGAACGAAAGCACCGCGTCAATGACCTTCTGCTGCTCGTCCTCGGAAAGCCCGAAATAGAGTGGCAGACGGACGATACGCTCGCTGTATGCCGTCGTGATTTCATCCGCGCCGTCGAACCGCCCGAATTTCTGCCCTGCCGGGGCGGAATGCAGCGGGATATAATGGAACACTGCGGCGATGCCTTGCGCCTTGAGGTATGCAATCAGCTCGGTACGCTCCGCAAGTGACTTTGTGATCAGGTAGAATAAGTGTGCGTTATGCGCACAGTGCGGCGGAACGGTCGGAGGCAGAATTGACGAATGGGGGGGGGTATTCATTTTTCGGAATGCCTCGTCATAACGATTCCACAGACGCATCCTTGCCGACTGGATGTCATCCGCCATTTCAAGTTGCGCCCACAGATATGCCGCGTTCAGGTCGCTCGGCAGGTATGAAGACCCGCAGTCGCGCCAAGTGTACTTGTCGATTTGTCCGCGGACGAATTTGCTCCTGTCCGTGCCTTTCTCGCGGATGATTTCCGCGCGCTCGTATATGTCGTTGCCGCCGTTGATGACGAGCGCGCCGCCTTCGCCCATGCTGAAATTCTTTGTCTCATGGAACGAAAGGCAGCCGAAATCACCGATGGTGCCGAGCGGTCTGCCCTTGTACGTGGAACAGATTGCCTGCGCCGCGTCCTCCACGACTTTCAGCTGATGCCTGCGGGCGATGTCCATGATTGCGTCCATCTCGCAGGCGACTCCGGCATAGTGCACCGCGCAGATCGCCTTCGTCTTTGCGGTTATCGCCTGTTCGATTTTTGTCTCGTCGATGTTCAGCGTGTCGGGTCGTATGTCCACGAACACGATTTTTGCGCCGCGCAGGACGAACGCGTCCGCCGTCGAGCAGAACGTGAACGACGGCATGATCACTTCGTCGCCCGCCTGTATGTCGCAGAGCAAGGCGGCCATTTCCAGCGCGCTCGTTCCGCTCGTGGTCAGCAGGACTTTGTGTCCGTCCATGCGCTGCTCCAGCCATTCCGTGCATTTTCTGGTGAACGCGCCGTCGCCGCAGATTTTATGGCTCTCTATCGCTTCCTGCAAATAGGTCAGTTCTTTGCCCGTCACGGGCGGAATGTTGAATGGAATCATGCCGTCAGTATACCGGCGGCGGACGCTTTTTTCAATAGCCGGGACAATATCCCTAATCCCGCAGGTAAATGTCGCGCGTGTACACCTTGTCTTGCACGTC
>CAZSOK010000003.1:0-5227 GCA_964608445.1 uncultured Treponema sp.
TAACCCGTTCTCCCCCGCCGCGCGGGAGTCACGGCGCGGCAACATGACAAAAGCAAACAAAGCCCGCAGTTTTTGAAAGTTTCTGCGGGCTTCCCGCCCGTGCCGCAGGGTGCGGGCGGTTTTCTTTTCCAAACCGAACAAGGAGCAAACCCATGGCAAACACCATCAACTACGCATTGCGCGAGAACCTCTTGACCGCCGACCCGGACGACTGCATGGCGCAGGTCGTGGACGCGCGGGTGTTCACGCAGGACGACATCAACCGCGAGATCATCAAGCGCGGCTCGTCGCTCACCGAGGCAGACATCGTTGCCTACCAGAAACTGGAGCAGGAAGTCTACAAGGACATCGTTGCCAGCGGCGGGCATCTCAGCACCCCGCTCATCAGCACCAGCTTCAGCATCACCGGCGTGTTCGCCAGCCAGGCGGACACGTTCGACAAGAACCGCCACGCCGTCAGGCTCAACGCGGGCGCGGGCACGCTCCTGCGCGAGGCGGCGCGGCAGGCACGGACGCAGAAAGTGGAGGCCGCCTCCACCGACCCGTACATCACGCGCGTGACGGACAAAGTGTCGGGCGACAGCGGCTCGGTCCGCGCGGGGTCAGTCATGGAGATTACCGGCAACCGCCTCAAGTTCGACGCGCTCGACGCGGAGCAAGGCGTGTTCGCGCTCACGGCGGACGGCGAGGTGCGGTGCGAGCCGGTCATAGAGAACAAGCCCGCCCGCCTCATGGTCATGCTGCCCGCAAGCCTTGCGGCGGGCGACTTCACCGTAGAAGTGCGGACGCGGATTCTCGGATCAAGCGGAAAGGCGCTCAAAACACTCAAGCGCGGCAGCTTCAACAAAACCCTCACCGCAGTCAGGGACTAGCCGCCGCCACCCCTCCGCGGGTGCGCCATGCTGCCCTTACAGGGGCAAGGCATCCCACCCTTATAGGGGTGCGGCATGCCACCCCTACAGGGGTGAGCCCCTTCACCCCTACAATCACCGCGCGCCAAAAGCCCAAAGCCCTGTCGCAAGGACTTTTATTTTGCCAAGAAGTATGGTATCTTGTTCTACGCAGGAGGCGCAGCATGCCGAGCATAAGCAGATTTTTCGGAATCACCATCTATATGTATCCCGATGACCATAACCCGCCGCATTTCCATGCGGTTTGCGACGACCGATCCTGCATCGTTGACATAAGCAGGGCAAAGACCAAAGGAAACCTGACGAAGCGGGAGAAAAAACTCGTCGAGGCATGGGCGGAAATCCACCGGAACGAACGCTCGGACAACTGGGATTTGATGATGCGGGAAAACCGGGTCAATGACATCGCGCCACTGCATTGAGGTATCGTTATGTTCAAATGGATTGTGACCGACGTTGAGCCGAGGGAAGATTTTACGCTCATGCTGACGTTCGCGGGCAAGAAAAAGCGGCTCTTTGACTGCAAGCGTTTCCTGTTCGGCAAGCCCTACGCGCAGCGGCTGAAAGACCTCGGCTTCTTTATGCAGGCAAAGGCCGACCACCAGACCGTCGCCTGGGCAGACGACCTGGACATCGCGCCGGAATACCTGTACGAACACAGCACAAAAATCCGCCGGACTCCCAAAGCGGGTTCTTAGGGCAGCATGCCCTCTTGCACAAACCCGCGTTATCCCGTAGAATTCACCCATGTTCAGCTGGAAAAAATGCGCCTGCGCCGGGTGCACGAAAAGCGCGGTCTCCGACTTTGACGGCGACGGGCATATCATCGACGGCGAGTACTGCCTGATGCACGCGAGCGACCCCGACGGCATCACGCGCAAGATGCACCATTTCATCAACCATACGGACAAAATCATCGCCCTGAACGCGAGCGGGGTCGTGTTCAGCAACATCCAGGACTTCAGGCTGACCGGCAAGCGGTTCTACGGCTGCAATTTCTCCCAGTGCGTGTTCCGCGGGCTGCACGCGCGGGGATTCCGCAGCAGGATATCGGCGTTCGACTTTGCGGTGTTCATCGACTGCGACCTGCTGGAGAGCAACATGCAGTTCACGTCGTTCGCGGGCGCGAAATTC
The DNA here is from genome assembly GCA_964608445.1 of uncultured Treponema sp. Classification (GTDB taxonomy): domain Bacteria; phylum Spirochaetota; class Spirochaetia; order Treponematales; family Treponemataceae; genus Treponema_D. The sequence goes on from CAZSOK010000003.1 coordinate 2,046, forward strand.
AGCCACGTGCTGTTCACGGGGAGCGACATGATCCAGGACAACTTTACGGGGCTGGAGTCCTTCCAGTCGTCGTTCGACGACTCCGACCTGTACAACTCGCGCTTCATCAAGGCGCGGCTCATCGACACGTCAATCCGCAACTGCAACATCAAGAACACCGTCTTCCGCGAGATCGAGCAGCAGAACCTGTCGTTCAAGCTGTCCAACACGAACGAGGCGATTTTTGACGAGCGCGGCAGCGCGCTGTTCACGGGCATGAAGGAGCTGGACAACCCCGTGGGGGCGCGCGTATGAAAATCTACTTCCACCTGGACATCGACACGTTCTCCAACACCTACATCGTGGTGGACGAGGCGAGCAAATGCGCGCTCATCATCGACCCCGGCAAGCCGACCAACGAGATGCTCAAGCAGATCGAGACGGACGGCTACTGGCTCTGCGCCGCGCTCATCACGCACAACCACAAGGAGAACACGCGCGGGCTTGCCACGCTCATGCGGATCTATGACCTGCGCATCTACGCGGCGGACCTTGACGTGTCCGGCTCGGCGGAGACGACGATAAAGGGCGACGGCACGCTCCAGTTCGGCGGCATGACCGTGGAGTACATCTCCGTGCCCGGCCACACGGCGGACTCGATCGTCTACAAAATCGGCTCGGTGCTGTTCACGGGCGACGTGATCAGCGCGGGGGAAATCGGCGAGACGACCAACTCCTACGCGAAGGACCTGCTGTGCCGCGGCATCCGCACCAAGATTTTCAGCCACCCCGACGACACCGTAATCATGGCGGGGCACGGCCCGATGACCTCCGTCGGCGCGGAGAAAAAGTACAACCTTGACGCGCACCAGCCGCTGCCGCGCGAGAGCCTGTTCAGCGGCTTATAAGCCACACCCTGCCCGCCGCAAGGTTCCAGCGGTCGCCCACGTACTCGTCCAGCAGCGTCGAGGCGGACACAAAGCCCTCCGCGCCCGTCGCGATGATGTAGTCGGCGAGCGACTTTACCTGCGTCTGCGAATGGTACGCCTTTGCCTTGCCCAGGTAATACTCCGCGATCGCGCCGACCGGACGCTCAAGCATGTACGCCATGAATTCGTTCTTCATCAGGTAGTCGTCCTGCACGTCGTAGCCGAGCGTGGGCGTGACCTGAAAATACCGCTTGAGGTATGCGAGCGCCTGCGGGTCGATCGTGTAGTAGATGGACGCGACGGCATTCCTGAACGCGTCGTCCACGAAGAAAATGCCGTGCCACCCCTCATGCGCCACGAACTGGCGGCGCAGGGCGGGCGACGACTCCTGCGACACCGAGATGACCGCGCCGCTGCCCGCGCCCACCGAGCCGTCGGGGTTCTGCACGAGCACGCCGTTGCGCACCAGGATTTCGTACAGCAGCCGCTCCTTTTTGTTGAGCGGAAACCGCGCGGCACGGGCCGCCTCAAAAAAAGCGGCGAGGGATTCCGCGCGGTAATCGTGGGCATTGTAGCCGTGCTTTCCCGCCAGGAAGTCGTCGCCCATCAGGCGGCCGCGGTAGCCCGCCTTCTCCACAAAGTAGGCAAGCCGGCGGAAAAAGTCGTCCTGCACCGCGTAGCTTGCCGTGTCAAAGAAAAGCACGCCGGGAAAGCGGTCCCACTCGAACAGCTCATAGTCGTTCCCGCGCCAGCGGTCCCGGCTCCAGTCCATAATCAGGCCGGGATCAATGCGGAGCGGCGCGACGACAAAACGAGTCCCCTCGCTGAACGCAAGCAGCTCCGGGTCGCTCGACTGCACGAACAGCGCGGCGACCTTCACCTCGTTCTCATCGACCGTCACCGGCGAGAACGGCGACTTGAGCGCGGCGCACGGAATGACCACGCCATCGCCGTCAGGACGGACGGTCAGCCGCTCGCCGCCGACCGTCAGCACGACCGGCGCGCGGTCATGCTCCGCGTCGGTACGGCGGAAATGCACCTCAAGCCGGGGCGGGATTGACTGCGCGGTCGCCGTCGTGTTGAGCGCGAGCGGAACGCCCGTAAAATCAGTCCTGAAATACGGCTTCTCAATCGTGCCGCCGTTCGGTGCGAACGCGAACAGCGGCACTGCGTCCCGGAAGTCGAACCCGACCCGCGCGGGCACGACCTTTGCCGAAAGCACCGTGCAGCGCGCGTCGGTCCTGACATAAAACCCGGCGGGCAGCGGCGACGACTTGCCCAGGCAGAACGCGACCGAAAACGAAAGCCGCGCGAACTGCGAGAAATCCGCCGAGACCTGCGGGTGCGACGCGCGGTCGGCGGCAAGCCCGAACGGCGAGAAATCTTCCGCGTACAAAAAGCCGATGCCGCTCTGCCCCGCCTGCTTCTGGCTTCTGACCGCAATCGTAACCTGCACGGCGGCATCTCCCTGCGCGGCAACGTAATCCCGCAATGCCTGCCGCTGCGCCGCCGAAAACGAAAAACACCGTATGCCGCCCGAAACGAACGACGACACCGGCTCGACCGGCGCGCCAGGAATCTCCAGCGCAAAAGACGCGCTCCGGGAGCAGGACATGAGCAGCGCACCGAGCAGCACTGAAAGAAACACGTTTTTCATCATCATCACAATCCTCGCACCGCGTACCGTTCCGGGCGATGCCATACGCTCATACTACACTTTTTCTTGCCGTTACGCTATAGTCTTTGTGATGGACGAGCAGACAGAAACGGTGATTATTCCCCACCCCAACGAGCAGAAAAAAATCGCGGAACTGCAACAGCAGATACTGCGCGCCTTGCAGGCTCATGCGGCGGACGGCGAAGTGTGGCTGCCGCTGTTTCCGCCTTACGTGCGCGGGCTTGCCGAAACCGCCACGGCGAGCGCATGCACGATTACCCAGGCGCGCCGCGCCGACGACCGCATCGTGCTTGACGCAGAAGCCGCCACGCAAACAGGGACGGCTCACCTCACGCTGCCGATAGCACAACGGCTTGCCGCATCCCCCGCCACAGACGACGCGCCGCAGCTGCCCGCAGACGACGCGCTCCCCCTCAGGCTGCCCGTGTTCCGCATGGCCCGCGTAGCATTCACGCAGACAGAAACGCGCACGGACTGGACCGTACTCGAAAGCAAATGGGTAAAGACGAAGAAAAGAAACTGATACAAATGCGATTCGTTATACACGGCAGAAAGCGAAACGACCATGACAGCGGCACGCAAAAAACTGGCGCCGT
>CAZSOK010000003.1:5327-36449 GCA_964608445.1 uncultured Treponema sp.
GCCGTGACCGACACCATCCGCCGGGAATTCATGGGCTGAATCCACCCCGCAACAAACTTGGCTACACTTTTCGCCCCGTTCTTCCGAAAAATATGATATGGAGAAAAAAACAAACCGGCATCGTATCCTGTTTTTCCTCGTGGTTTTCTGCATGGCGTTGCAGACCGCCCCGGCGGCAAAACTTTCTGAGCCGCGGCACAAACTCATCACGTTTGCGTTGCGACTCCAGGGAACGCCCTATGTTTTTGGCGGGCAGACACCGGAGCAGGGCTTTGACTGCTCCGGCTACATACGGTATGTCGCAAGCAATGTCGTCGGCATACAGCTTCCGCGCACGGCGAATGAAATCTACAACTCCAAGAAAGTGAAAAAAATTCCGCGTGAAGAGCGGGAGCCGGGCGACCTGATGTTCTTTAAAAGCGACATGGAGTCCGACAGGATTACGCACATCGGCATTTATTGCGGCGTATACCGCGGACAGGAAAAGGCATTCTATGGAAAGCGCGTCTTTATCTCGGCAGTCAGCGACGGTCCAAGGACAGGCATTCAGCTCACCCTGATCAGCGAGCGGTACTGGAAAAAGCATTTCTTCGCCTACGGAAGAATCCTGCCCCCCAGCGTCAAAAAGTAAGCCGCCGCACGGCATCATGCGTCGCGCCCGCTTTCCCTTTTCCGCGTGGCGCACTATACTGTCCGCAAGGAGAACATCATGTCACTGGAAAAAGTACGCGACCGATTCGCCGGCACCGAAATGGAGGGCAAAATTCTGGAACTCGCGCAGTCATCCGCTACCGTGGAACTTGCCGCCGCCGCGCTTTCCTGCGCGCCTGACCGCATCGCAAAGTCGCTCTCGTTCCTGCTCGGGGAATCCTGTATCGTCGTGGTCGTATCGGGGTTGTCAAAGATTGACAACGCAAAATACAAGGCGCGTTTCGGCACGAAGGCGAAGATGATTCCCGCCGATGACGTGGAGCGGCTCACCGGCCATGCCGTCGGCGGTGTCTGCCCGTTCGCCCTCAACGACGGCTGCACCGTCTACCTCGACGAAAGCCTGCGCGCCTACGATTACGTCTACCCCGCCGCCGGCAGCACGAATTCCGCCATCAAGATGACCATCGCGCAACTGGAAACGTTCTCCGGCTGCGCCGCATGGGTAGACGTGACGAAAAAGGCATAGGATGCACGGCGAGTCCAGCCATGAAGTCACTTCAAGGAAAGCTCACGCCGATGTCGTACCTGCCGCGACCCCAAGCAAGCTTTTGATTTTGCCCTAGCATACCGCTTTTCCACTATCGGTAAGATAATCACGCGGAACAAATTTGTTCAGTGAAACATAGCCCGTTCCATTTTCGCTTGCAACACTGACCGTCACGCCCGCCCCGTCAGTCCCCTGCAATCCATTTTTCACATCAGCACATTTCATCTGGCAAACGATTCCGACTTATCGCGTTCGCCAAAATTCGCCCGGCGGGCGACACTGCCGCCCGCGAATCTGCTATTGCAGCACGCCGCTGCCGCGCTGCATGGCGGTCAGGCCAGTCTTGACCAGCTCGATGATGCCGTAAGGTTCAAGCAGGCGGATCAGGCTGTCGAGTTTCTCCTCGCTGCCGGTCGCCTCGACGATGACGGACTCGTGGTCAACGTCAACGATGTGGGCGCGGAAGATGTCGCAGGTCTCAATGATGACGGCGCGGTCAGTGCCTTTTGCCCGCACCTTTATCAGCGCCATCTCGCGGCGGCAGGATTCGGCCTTGTGGAAATGGGCGATAGAGATGACCTCCACCAGCTTTGCCAGCTGCTTGCGGATCTGGTCGAGCGTGTATTCGTCGCCGTCCACCACAATCGTCATGCGCGACTGCCCGGGATTGTGGGTCTCGCAGACCGTCAGGCTGTCGATATTGAAGCCGCGGCGGCTGAACAGCCCCGAAACGCGGCTCAGAACGCCCGCATGGTTTTCCACCAGAACAGAAAGTACATATTTCGACATAAAAACTCCTTATCTTGCCATTACGGCGATGCTAGCTTCCGTTGTACACGCCGAGCAGACGCACGTCCTCGGTCTTTGCCCTGAGCGCGTCCAGCACGGTGCGCACATACGATTCCTTGTCGCCGATTGACTCGTCAAGCACGGCATCGGCATAGAACCAGTACCGCCACGGCTTTCCCGCAATCGGGCGGCTCTCCAGGCGGCTCAGGTTCAGGTGCGCCTGCTGGAAGATACCGAGGCACTCATACAGCGCGCCCGGCTCGTTGGGCGTGCTGAACACGAACGACGCCATGTTCGGCGCGGTGCCCTCGCCCAGCCGCTGGCGGAACGCCTGCCCCGCCGCTTCGCCCGTCAGATGATTGGGGGCGATGATCACGAAGCGCGTGTAGTTGCGCGGATCGTCCTCAATGCCGTCCTTGAGCACTGTCAGCCCGTACAGCCGCGCGTTCACGCTGCTGGCAATCGCGGCGTTTTCGGGCGACTGCCTTTCGCCCACCAGTTTTGCCGCCGTCGCCGTGGAGACTGCCTCAACCTGCGCCCAGTCCTTGTGGGCGAACAGGAAGTCATGGCACTGGCTCAACGCCTGCGGATGCGAGTAGACTGTCTTGATCGAATCGAGCGACGCCCCGTTGCAGGCAAGCAGCGCGTGCTGAATCCGCAGCGTGACCGACCCGACGATCGAAACGTCCTCAAACTGGCTCAAATGGTCATAATTCTGATAGACTGACCCGGCAAGGCTGTTCTCAATCGGCACCATGCCATAGTCTGCCCGGCCGTCCACCACAGCCTGGAACAGGTCGCGGAACGAATCCACCGCCTCCGCCGTGACGCTGCCGTCAAAATAACGGTCAATCGCCTGCTCCGCATACGCGCCTTTCTTGCCGCTGAACGCGCAGGTAATCCGCTCTTTTTTCGTCCCTGCCGGTTTTTCCGCCGCCGGTCCCTGCGCCGTGCGGATATGCGCCACCGACTTTCCCACCACGGGCGCGAGCGCCTCAATGTCGCGCATGAGTTTTTCGAATTGTGCGGGATACAGCGCCTGCGCCGCGTCGCTCAGCGCCTTTTCGGGATGGCAGTGTACCTCCACGATAATGCCGTCCGCGCCCGACGCAATCGCCGCCAGCCCCATCGGGGGAATCTTGTCGCGGATGCCCACCGCATGGCTGGGATCGACGATAATCGGCAGGTGCGTCATGCTCCGCATGATCGGAATCGCACTCAAATCAAGCGTGTTGCGCGTCGCCTTCTCGTAGGTGCGGATGCCGCGCTCGCACAGAATCACCTTGTCCGTCCCCGCAGAAAGCAGGTATTCCGCCGCCATCAGCAGCTCCTCGATCGTGGCAGAAAGCCCGCGCTTGAGGATGACCGGCTTGCCGAGCGCGCCGAGCTTCTTGAGCAGCTCGAAGTTCTGCATGTTGCGCGCGCCCACCTGATACACGTCCACGTTATCTGCCATCACGGGGATATTCTCCGCCGCCACGATTTCCGTCACCACGGGCAGACCGTACTTCTCGCCCGCCTCTTTCAGATATTGCAAGCCTTCTTCGCCCAAGCCCTGGAACGCATAGGGCGACGTGCGCGGCTTGTACGCACCGCCGCGCAACATGACCGCCCCCGCATGGGCAACCGCAGCCGCCGCATCCAGCATCTGCTGGCGGCTCTCCACCGCGCACGGACCGGCAATGGCAACCACCCGGCTTCCGCCCACGCGGACAATCTGCCCGCGCCCGTTCGGAATCTCCACGACCGTGTTCTCCGGGCGGAACTCGCGGGAAGCCAATTTGTACGGCTTTGAAATGGGAATGACGTTCGCCACGCCCGGCAGCACCGCCACCTCGCGGATGTCCATCGCCAGTTTCCCCACCGCCGCCAGAATCGTGCTTTCCTCGCCCTTCACTTCGTTCACCTTGAAGTTGCGCCCGGCAAGCACGTTTTTTATGGCAGCTTTTTCGGCATCGCTCGCATCATGTTTGAGTACGATAATCATAGCAGAAGTATAACAGATTTGCCGGCAGAATGCTATCGGTTTTGCGGATAATTCGCCACGCCGTCACCGCTCCGGGTTGAAGCTGACGGTGCGCAGAATGTCGCCGAAAACACCCGCCGCCGTAACGCCCGCGCCCGCGCCGTAGCCGCGCACCGTGAGCGGGATAGGGCTGTAACGGGCAGTCTCGAACACGAAGGCATTCTCGCCGCCGCGCACGCCGTAAAGCGGGTCGTCCGCGCCCACCTCAAGCAAGCCCACGCTCACGCTGCCGCCACGGATGGACGCGCCCATGCGGAGCACTTTGCCCTGCTTCCTGACCTCCGCCATTTTCTGATCAAAATAAGCGTCCAGCTGCGGAAGCCGTCGCAGGAATTCCTCGGTCGTGCCTTCGACGACAAAATCCTGGGGAAAAATCGAGTTCATCTTGATGTCGGAAAGTTCGATGCTCATGCCGGCCTCACGGGCGATAATGAGTGCCTTGCGGGCAACGTCCGTGCCTTTCAAGTCATCGCGCGGGTCAGGCTCGGTGTAGCGCAGTGCCTTTGCCTCAAGCACCGCCTCGCTGAATTTCTTGCCCTCGTCCAGCTTGCCGAAAATATAGGAAAGCGAGCCTGACATGATGCCGTTGAATCCCGTGAGCGTGTCGCCGCTCTTGAACAGATTTTGCAGCGTGTCGATAATCGGAAGCCCCGCGCCGACATTCGTCTCATACAGGAAGCGGCGGTGCGCCTCGTTCGCGACCGAACGCAGCCTGTGATAAAAATCCATGCTCATCGAGTTGGCGCGTTTGTTCGGCGTGGCGATATGCATGCCCGCCGCAAGAATGTCCAGGTAGCGTTCGGGCAGGTCGTAGCTTGCCGTGCAGTCCACGAAAATCGGGTTGAGCGGCTTCGTTTCCCTGACGAACGCGAGGATCTCGTCCACATTCGGCTTTTTCGTCGCCTTTTTGATGTCGTCGCGCCAAGTGGTCAGGTCAAGCCCGTTGCCGTCGAGCAACATACCGTCAAGCGTAGAAATTGCCGCCACTTTGATGTCAATATTCTGCGCGCGCAACGCATCCTGCTGATCGCGGATCTGGTCGAGCAACGCGCCGCCAATCGTTCCCGCGCCGAACGCGAACACTTCGATCGGCTGCGCGGTGTTGAAGAAAAAGAGGTGCGCCGCCTTTACCGCCAAGTCGCCGTCGTCGCCGTTCACCACGGCAGAAATGGAACGCTCGCTCGACCCCTGCGCAATCGCCAGGATGTTAATGCCCCGGCTCGAAAGCGCATCGAAGAATTTTCCCGCCACGCCCCGGTTCTGCTTCATGCCGTCGCCGACAATCGAAACGATCGCACAGTTCTCGCGCACTTCAATCGGATTGATAACGCCGTCACGGATTTCAAGGTCGAATTCGCCTGACAGCACGTCCTTCACGGTCACCGCTTGGCTCTGCCGAACGCAGAACGTAATCGTATACTCGGAAGACGACTGCGTGATAAGCAGCAGCGAAACGCCCGCGCGGCTGACGGCGGCAAAAATGCGGCTCGCCGTTCCCGTGCGTCCCTTCATGCCGCTGCCGCTCACGCTGACCATCGCAATGCCTTTCAGGCTGGAGATGCCCCGCACGCTGTCCGCAGCACCGTCGCCCCCGAACGGTCCCTTGCCGATTCTCGTGCCGCGCGCCGCAGGATTATGGCTGTTCAGGCTCCACGCCTCAATGCCCTTTGCGGCAAGTGGCGCGAGCGTCTTGGGATGCAGGACTTTGCTGCCGAAGAACGAAAGCTCCATCGCTTCCTCATACGTCATGTCCCCCACCAGAATCGCGTCGGGAACGATGCGCGGATCGGCCGTATAAATGCCGTCCACGTCCGTCCAGAATTCCACTTTCTTTGCGCCCAGTCCCGCCCCGATAATCGCCGCGCTGAAGTCAGAGCCGTTGCGTCCGAGCAGCCCCATCGCGTCCTTGTCTTCGGCATGCTTGCGCCATGAGCAGACGAATCCGGGGAACAGCAGAATCTGCGGCTGTTCTTTTTCCGCGCCGTCACGATACTTTCCCAGCGCGTCAGCCGTGCGCGCGTAATCCGGCTCGCCCTCTTTCTGGTCGCCCGCCGTAAAAATAAACGCGCGGCTGTCAAGCAGGAGCACGCGCTGCTTTCTTGCCAGCAACACCGCGTTCACAATCGGCACGCAGCACAACTCACCCATGCCCATAATGCGGCAGTGAATCGATGTGGGACACTCGCCGAACGTCGCCACGCCGTTCAGCAGTTTTTCCAGCTCGGCAAAATGCGGCTCTATCTTCTTGAGCACGTCGGCGGCGACAAAGTCCTGCACGTTCGCATGGATCTCATCGCAAATCGTCTCGTGCGTCCGGCGGATTGCTTCCACAAAAGCGGCCGGCGTTCCCGTTCCCGCGACACAGCCGTCAATCGCCGCCTGCAAATGGTTCGACACGCCTGCGACTGCCGAAACGATGACGCTCACGCGGTCGTCCTTGGCGCGTCCAATCATAATATCCACGGAATCAAGAATCCTGCGGGCATTTCCCATGGAAGTGCCGCCAAATTTAAGTGTAAGCATAGTTCCTCACAAACCGCCGCGCCGGCCGCCCGACCTTGCGGTACATTTTTTCCCATTGTAATGAAATATGCGGGAAATGACAATGAGGCAACAATGGGAACGATCGGCAGAATCAGAAGTAATACGGGCTGTCGAGCGGAGCCGGCATGCCCACGCTCCTGTCCAGATAGCCTTTCTTGCTGTTCTTGACGTAGGCCTGCAAAAAGATGACGGAATTGTCATCGTTGAATTCGATTCCCTGCACGTCCACCGGGTCGTTCTCCGAAAAGCCGCTTTCGTCCGCAATCGATCCACGGATGACCGACTGCACCGCGTATTTGCGGCTGCTCGACGTGGAGACACGCACCAGTTTCATGCCGAAAATCGGCACGAACGAATGGGCAAGGATGTCGCTGCGATACACCTGGTAGCCGGGATTTTTCGGACGGTCGGCAAGATAGGCGAGCACCGATTTTTCTTCGCCGTCCGCGCCCGTCGCCTGTATCCTCACGATCATTTTTGCGCTGCACTGGAACAAAAGACGCTGCATTGCCTCAAGCGAATCGACTGGCTGCCCGTTCATCGCCGTAATCACGTCGCCTTCCTGCAAGCCCGCCCGGCTCAGGCTGCCGCCCGGCATCACGTACTGCACCTCAAGCCCCGCGTCCTTGCCCAACTCCCGCTTGGTATGCCCATACGCACCCAGCCACGGATGCTCGTACTTGCCGCCGCTGTACAGCGCGGGCAACACCGCTTTCAGGTATTCCACCGGAATGGCAAAATTCAGCCCCTCGTACTGGAGCATCCCCGCGAACGCAATCGCCTGCACCGCGCCATGCTCGTCAATGCACGGTCCGCCGCTGTTGCCGGAATTGATCGCCGCGTCAATCTGAATGACGTTTCCCACCGTGAGCAGCTTGCGATCAACGGAACTGACAATGCCGCTCGTGAGCGTACTCTCCAAGCCGACCGGCGATCCGATCGCATAGATGCGGTCGCCCACGTGCAAATCCTCGCTCGAACCGAGCGAAAACACATAGGGCGCGTCGATTTCTGCCTTTATCAATGCCAGATCGACGACAGGATCCCAGCCGACCACCTTTGCGGGCAGCCGCGTGTCGCTGTCGCCCGAAAGCTTGATATACAGGCGCGCGTATCCCTTGTACTTCGTGTTGACCAAATCTTCTATGACATGATGATTCGTGACGATATAGCCGTCCTTTGAGATGAAAAACCCCGACCCGATCACGCGGTCGGCAAAACCGACGCCGTTCTGCACTTTCAGCCCACGGTCAACCCAAATCGTCACCGTTCCGCTGATGTAAGTCGCCCGCCGTTCCGCCTTTGCGGCAGCGTTCGCGAGACCGGGAACGTCGGCGACGGTGAGCGCGTCCAGCTCGGCAGCCTGTTTTGCAAGCAAAGCGATGTCCTTATACTGCGCGACGGCAAGCGACTGGTACAGGCGACGCGCCTCATACCACTTTTCCGCTTCCAAATCTTTCTGGTACTCGGCGACGACGGCTTCTTCACAGGCAGCAACCGTATCCGCATCGTCCAGGAGTTTCGCGCGCCACAATGCCTCCACGGTATCCTGAGCGCGCAGTTCGTCAATCCGCTTGATTTCTTCCTTGCGCACGTCTTCGGCGGTATAATCAGGGCGGGAATACACGTGAGTCGGCTGCTGAATTGACGTACAAGAGAAAAATCCCGCGCACAGCGCGAAAAGCAATCTATTCTTTTTCATCATCGCTTACCAGTGATTCCGGCAGCCGCTCACCAAAAATCATCGTTCCGATGCGGACACCGAGAAAACGCGCCTTTGTCTCCGCATTTTCTATTATACAAGAAACACCCTGCGCCCCCGTCTGGTTAACCGCCTGCACGATTTTTTCCGCATCTTCCGGCGAATGCTCCGCACCCAGCCAATAGAATCCGTCCCGTTCGGCACGGATCACGGCAATCGAACGCGTACCGTCCTGTACGCCCACGGGGTTGCCGTCCGCAAACGAGACCGTCACCACCGAATCCGTAAACGGCTGATGAAACAGCGAGTCCTCACGCACGATGCCGTCGTCAGAAACGGCGTGCCTGACATAGCGCATATCCCATTCGCCGTCGTTGTCCGTGTCCCATGAGGCGATTTTTCCTCCGCCGTCCACATATTCTTCGGTAAAATCGGGAACCGTGTCGCCATTCGTGTCAATCTGAATCATGCGCACGTAGAATCCCGTGCCTGCTGACGGCGCGCCGAACAAATTCGTCACGACCTGCATTTCGTCCGCAGCGCACAGCACCGTCTGGTTGCGGTCGGGGCTGAATCCGTAGCACTCGGTCGTCTCAAACAGCCCGTCGCCGTCGGCATCCACCGTGCGCACCACGGGAATGCCGTTCTCAAACTGCGCCTGCGCGTAGAGCCGGTCTCCTACCGTATACTGCGCGGTCTGCGCAACGCCGTCAAGCAGTCGTACCGTAATAAGCGCATCCTCGCGCTCCTGTGACGGCAACGTGTAACTTGATGAGGCATGCAACAGTTCCGGCGCGGACACGGGCGGCAGGTCATCGCGCACCTGCGGGAAATACATATCCACGTGCAGATACTCCTGCACGGGAACGACCGTTTCCAGCGTAAACGGCGACCAGCGCAGCGTGTCGGCGAGCAACGTAAACTGCAATGCCGTATCGTTTTTCATCGTATACCGCGCGACCTGCATATACGGCCAGTTTCCGTACTGAATCTCCATCGCTTCCGTATGCAGCTGAATCGAAACAGGCGTACCGAAATCGCAGGTCGTCGTCCAATCGTCCACATCGTCCTGATTCTCATCGTACCTGATACGCTCCGGCCGGCCACGGCTGTAGGTCACCAGCAGATTGTCAATGCCGTCTCCGTCGGGGTCGGCGGCAATCGTCCCGTGGTATTCGGTCAGATATTCGCCTATATCGCGCCGCGGCTGTTCCTCCGTAAGCACCGAGACAAACTGCTCCAGCACCGGCAGGGATATCCGGCTGTCGGCAAAATGAAAGAACGCGTCAAGCGCGGCATCCTGCGCAAGCAATCCCGTGCGCACCGCATATTCCGCGTACAACGGCGCGTTGCGCCCACGCGCCTTGAATGACTTGAACAGACGCGACTGCTTATCCCCCTCGGCAAAAATCGCCGCGTACAGTTCCAGCTCCGCAGACGGATTCTTGTACGAAGGCATGGCAAGGATAAACGCGTCGGCAAGCTTGCGCACGGCAGACGGCAAACGTTCCGCCTGCCTGCCGCTTGCCGCTTCCTGCAAAAGCGTCCGGTGCAACGGATACTCAAAGCGGAAAAACAGCTCCGCAAAACGACTGTCGGCAGGATAGATTCTCCGCGCCGCGTCGATTTTCTCCCGCGCCCGCTGCACATACGCGCCGCGCAAATTGTAATAACATTTCGCGCGGATATACTCGGCATCGGCAGAATACAGGAACGGCTCGCTGTTGAGCGCGGCAAGAGCCGCGTCAAACTGAAGCATATCGCCCAGCAAATCCGCATAAAAAATACGCGCACTGTCGCGGTTGTAATCGACCCATTCCGCCTCGGTCAGCGCCGTGACGACCAGCGGAAGAATGGCAGCCTTCGGCTCCGCCCCGGCATGAAATCGGCTGACCGCCCGGATATACCACAAATCCGCGATTGAATCGTCATAGGCAAGACCGAGCCGCGCCTGCGCGTCCGCCTCGTCCCATTGTTTTCGGGCAGCGTACTGCTTTGCCAGCTGCACATACCGAACCGCCGTGCGCCGGTTCGCGCTCATGGCAGAATTCGTCTCCGCCTGGGCAAACGCCGCCACGCACAGAAAACAGCACAACCATACGGAACACCATTTTTTCACTTTCATGTTACTATCCAATCCGAATACCCCAGCTCCGCGCCCAAAAGAGCGACAATCGGCTGCCCCGGCAACGACACGTCCTGCACGAGCGGAATCCGCGCCCGGTCTTCCCGACGCACGTGCCAGTCGCAGAAGACATCTCGCACGGATTTCATGATGCCGTCCTTCATGCGGATACAGTCGCCGCTCTGCACGCTCCGCATCACACGGACAACCCCGCCGTCTCCGTTCAGTATAGCAAGAAATCCGCTTTCAGTCGCCTTGTTTTCGCGTTTTTTTACCATAATTCTTCCCGAAAGCACCGAAATTTCCCTGTCCCCGGCGCAAACCGCATGATTTTCATCGGCAGACCAGTCGAGTACCGTCCGCACCACACGATAGGGAAACCGCTCCGCACCGCCGCATTGATTGAACGCATTAAAAAGAATCCGCCGCCGCACCGCACGCGGCTCCGCAAAAAACGCCGCCGCGCTCATCCACAGCGCATCGCCGTCGCGCGCCCACGAACATACGTCCGCGCGCGCCTGCAAGGCAGCCTGATCGTCAAAGGCTTTTTCCGCGCCGCGCACGACCGCCGTCTTCCAGCCCGCAAACGATTCGTCCAGCAACGGCAGCAGTTTTTTCCTGATTTGATTGCGCAGATAGCGCGTGTCGTCGTTGGTCGCATCCGTGCGCCAATCCTGCCCAAGACTGCGCAAGTACGATTCGATGTCGGCACGGCTCAAGGCAAGCAACGGACGCACGATTGCCCCACGCCGACGTGCGATGCCGAATCCGCCCTCCACGCCGCTCCCCTGCAAAAAGCGCATGAGCAACGTCTCAAGCATATCGTTCTGATTATGCGCAAGACAAAGCGCAGTGAGTTTTTCCCGCGTGACAAAATCATCAAACGCACGATACCGCAAAAACCGCGCCGCCTCTTCCACGCCGCGCCCGCGCTGCGCCACTGTCCGCAACACATCACCACGGGCAAACACGACCGTCGTGCACGGAACGCCCGCGCGCGCGCACAACGTCGCCACAAACTGTGCGTCTCCCGCCGACGCTTCTTTTTCCCGCAGGTTATGATCCACCGTAATCACGCGCAACCGTTCCGCACCGAACACCGTCAGCAACGCGCGCAACAACGAAACCGAATCCGCACCGCCGCTCACCGCAATGCCGAGCGGACGATCCGCACAAACGGCATCCGCCGCAACGCCGCAACGCGCCAAACCGCCGAGCACCTGCTTCTCGAAATCCGTCATATCACGCGCACGCAAGCCGATCGCTCCCCAACAAAAAAAGCCCCCTTCCGGGAGCTTCTCCGATTACGCTGTCCGCTTAGCGGGCCGGCGCAATGCTGATAATTTTCTCTTCGCCGTCAGTCAGCACGGTGACATTTTTTCCCAAATCAAGATCTTTCACCAACAACGCCTCACCGATGTTCACGCCGGAAACATCAACGGACACACGAACCGGCATATCTTTGGGCAGGCTTTTCACCTTGATTTCGGGAATATGCCGCACCATAAAACCGCCTTTCAGCACACCCGCAGGCGTACCGTCATAATGCAAGCGGAACGTGCGGACGACCGGCTTTTTGTTGCTTACCACAAAAAAATCAGCATGCAATACGGAATCGGTCTTGATATCATACTCCGTGTCGCGAATAAACGCATCGTATGACTTTCCGTCAGCCTGCAAGGTTACGAGCGTGGTAGCAGTGATGTTGCGCCACACCTTGTTGAACTGCACGGTATCAACATCCAACGACGTTGCTTTTCCCGCCTCATCATACATAACAGCGGGAATACGACCGCTTGCACGCAACTGCCGCGCAAATTTCTTGCCCGTTTCTTTGCGTATGTTTGCATCAATAACTAACTGATCCATCTCAGGTACTCCTTACGTTAATCTATTTTTTCCTTTGCTGGGACGACAGGATTCGAACCTGTGGAATACCGGCACCAAAAGCCGGGGGCTTACCGCTTGCCGACGTCCCAAAAATATACTCACCACGTGCGTCGCCGCATCAGTCCTCGCCGTCAGAACCGCCCTCTTCAACGTGTCCCGCGTTATATTCGGCAAGGATTTTGTCTTGCAGTGCCGTCCTGAACGCAAGGCTGATAGGATGCGCAACATCCTTGTAGTCACCATCCGTCGTCTTGCGGCTCGGCATAGCAATAAACAAGCCCGTCTTGCCTTCAATAATCTTGACGTTATGCACAACAAAACAGTTGTCAAACGTCACGGTCACATAGGCACGCAACTTGCTTTCCGCAGTAACTTTGCGGATACGCAGCTCGGTCACTTCCATGACTCACCTCCACTTCATATTTATAGACTCAAAACAGACTTTGAACCTGTAAACAAAACATTATACCAAAAAGCAGGACTTCCACGTCCCATTCAGTTTGGCAAACGCTTCTTCTGAAGCTTCGGCAGCCTCATATACTCCAAACACTACTGCGCCACTGCCCGTCATGTCAGACCACACGGCACCACTTTTTCTAATATCCGCAAGGGCTTGCGCGATTACGGGGTATTTTTTTTCCAGCGGAGCGGTAAAACTGTTCGCAAACGTCCAGCGCGAAACTGAACCGCGGTATATCGCTTCGTATGCTGAAAAATCAGGACAAGAAACTACGTTCCCCGCCCCTATGTCCTCGTCAACCAAACGGTACGCTTCTTTTGTAGAAGAATGCACGCCCGGAAAGACCAAAACAAAATGCATATCAGTACGCGGCACAATCGGCTGCACCACGTCACCACGCCCGGATACAAGTGCCGCACCCGTGCCGTCCTTTCCGCAATGCAGAAAAAAAAACACGTCGCTTCCTACCTGCCCGGCGACCGCATCTGCCAGGTCATCAGTCAGCGGAACGTCATGTATCTTTGCGAGCGCACGTAAAAACGCCGCCGCATCGGAAGAACCGCCGCCAAGACCGCCACCCATCGGAATCTGCTTGCGCAGGCACACGTGTACGCCCGCCTCGCACCCCGTCAGCTGGCAGAATGCCGCATACGTCGCCGTCAAAGTATTGCAGGCGGGCAGAACGGCATTGCCGCATTCCACCACGCACCTGTTCTTTTCCGCAAGCGGCGAAACGGTCAGCTCATCGCACACGTCCACCGTCTGGAAAATACTCTCGATACCATGAAATCCGTCCCCGCGCTCAGGCAGAACCCGCAAACCGATGTTCACCTTTGCCGGCGCACGAATCACAAAATCGGGCGACATAGCAACTCAATTATACCCAGTTTTCTTAGAAAGTCAATAGATTTCACCATTCCGTCATCTCGTGCAAAAATTCCTCAAAAATCGCGCGAAATCCATTGACTAAAGCCGCTGTCTCATCTACATTTTTTGTATCCACATAAAATGCACCGCTGTTTTGCAGGAAGGGAATATGGGCCATAATTTTTTCGACGACACGTCTATTCTGCTGTCCGCAGGAATGGGGTTCTCGTATGACGACGAATACGACGACGACTTTTCGGAGGCAGACGGGGATGACGATTTTTTTGCCGACGATGACGACTACGACGACTTTGACGACGAAATGCTGTACGACGACGAATTTGAAGACGACTTCAATGAGCCGCTGGACGATTTTGACGACGACGAAGCACGTTTTGCCGACGAAAGCGATTCCGACGACTTTTAGGCGGCCGGCTTATTTCAGCACGATGCCTGCGTGCCAGAGTTTTTCCAGCTCGTAAAAATCGCGCGCGTCCTGCGACATCAGATGAATGACCACCGGACCGATGTCGATGAGGTTCCACTCGTCGCCGTCTGGCTGCTTGCGGTTGGTCACGTGGATCTGCATATCGTTCGCCTTCACGTAATCTTTCACCTGTCGCTGCAAGCCCTGAATCTGCGCGGAACTGCGCACCGTCGCAATCACGAAAAAATCCGTCCAGCTGTTCAGCTCGGACACGTCAATGACGGTAACGTCCTCCGCCTTGCCGTTCTCCAGCTCCTGTGCCAGCTCCAATGCCTGTTCCCGTATCGTCTTTGCCATGTGTGTCTCCTTTGCCGTGCTAGCGCACGTAGCGTCCATCAAAATCTTTGCCCAAGATAATCGTGAAGTCAACGTTCGCGCCGACCTCCAGCCCAGCCGCCTCAGACTGCACGCTTTCTTCCAGAATGTTCCCGCAGTGGATAAAATCCCCCAGGCTTTTCGCGACCTCCGCGTTGCCGATATGATTGATGATCACGGTCTTCTCGTAATCGTTCTTGTCCGCGTTCACCGTGCTCAGCACATCGTAGCCCGCGCTCTGCAACAAAGCCGACGTGTTGCGCGCAAGCCCCTGCACGGTCGTCCCGTTCTGAATCTCAAGCACGTAAATCCGGTTGCCCCCGTTGTCCTCAAGCGAAATAAGGGAATTGGTCACCTGCCGCACCACGTCCTTTATCAGCTGCCCGTCATAAAAAGGAAAGAGCAGGGTCTTTCCGTCAACCACGCGCTTCGACCCGGTAATCACCTGCGGCACCAAGTGATCGGCATCCACCTGCGCGATTTCGCTCATCAGGCGATGCAAGTCCTTGCCGTCAATATTCGCGTCAAGCCGCTTCGCGAACTGCGGGAAATTCGCCTTGGCAAGCATGACGGACGCATTGCGGGAAAACGCGCTCAGCAACGCGATCATCACGTTCTGGCGGCGTTCCTCAAGGTCGGCATCCGTCTCGTCCGCCTTGCGGTACGTCAGGTACGTGTTGATTTTGTCGCCGTCGAGCGTGACCGCGCCGCTCGGAAGCAGCATCCGTCCGAGCTCGCCCTGCTCGTCCACGGGTGACGGCACGAACACTTTCATGCCGCCAAGCATATCGGTCAGCTCGCCGAAATCGTCCAGGTGCAGCACCACGGAGATAGGAATGGTCATGCCGATCAGCTTCTCGATTTCCGCCTTGTAGGTCTCGATGCCTTTTTCGGTGTAAATCGCGTCGATTCGGTCAACCCGCCCGATCGACTGAAAAATCGCGCCCGTATTGCCCGTTATGTCGATGAGCGCACCGCGTTTTGAGACGGGATAATAAATCAGCACGTCGGTGAACAGCACCTGATTGCGATCCTCCATGACGAACAGCGTCTTTATCACGCGGTCGCCCTTGAGGTTCTCGTCGATGACGTTGGTACGGAGCGACAGCGCCAAAAACACCATCACGCCGACAAGAATCAGCACGATCAAAAGCAGGAAAAAACCGCCTTTGTTCCCCGTCGTCTTTCGCAGCCTCATAATGCACCTGCCTCGCGCCGCAGCTCGTCGCGGAAACGCAACGAAACGTCAGCGACCACCCTGCCCTTCTTTTCCAGATAGGCGATATTCTCTTCCACCACCGCGAGCACCATTTCGTCAAGCGGCAGGGAGAGCAGCCTGCTGCGGTATTCGTCCGTAGACTGCGGACGCTCCGGCTCGATTTTATCCGCCGCAAAGACGATTTTTGCCAGCGCGCACAGCCGCTCGCCGCCGAACGTATGGTTCGCCACCGCCTGCAACACGTCCTCGTCCGTCACGCCGAAATCCTGCCGCAACTTGACCGCAGCCGCGCGTCCGTGCAGGAGCGAAAGTTTCCCGCGCTCCAGGTCGGTGACCGGCTTCCCGTCCCGCGCGGCGAGCGCGAGCATCGCCTCCCCCGGCATCTCCTTGCAGATGTCATGCGCGATGCCCGCAAACCTGCCCTTGAACGGATCCTCGCCGTAGCGAACGCACATTTTTTCCGCCGTCTCCCCCACGCGCACCGAATGCTCGTAGCGCGCCGCACTCAGCTGCGTTTTTGCGAATGCCTGCACGCGCTCCAAAAGCCCATAGCCATACAGCGCGTTGTCCCGGATATAATCGCGCACGCCACGGCTCACCAGATACTGCCATGCGTCGCCATGTACCACGCGCGCGCGGATGTCCGTGGAAGAAATCGCCACTTCGGGGTTTGCCAGCACCACGTGCGGATAATGCGCAATGCCGAATTCGCGCTCGTGGTGCGCATACGCGTCCTTCGGCTGATTCTCAAACGCCTTGTTACGGATTTCCGTGGGGCGCAGCGCAAGGATCAGCTGCGCGATGTCAGCAAGCTCGGCAGCATGCTCCCACTTGCCAAAATCCTGCGCCAAGTCCTGCCCCATAATCACGCCGATTTTGTCAGTAAGCACGTCCTTGTATTTTTCTTCCAAAAAACGCACCGTGTCATACGTGAACGAAACGCCCGCACGGTCAATCTCGCACGGTTCGGCGGCAAAACGGCCGTCCTCCGCCGCCAGCGCGCGTACCATTGCCAGCCGGTGCGCCGGGCTTGCCGCGTGCTTCATCTCCTTGTGCGGCGGATTGAACACGGGCACGAATAGCACTTTGTCATAGCCCAGCTGAACGCACGCGCTGTCTGCCAAAATGAGATGCCCTATATGCGGCGGATTGAAGCTCCCGCCCAAAATCGCGATTCTCACTGTTCCTGCCCCGGAAACTGCACTTCCATCGTCTCATCAACTGACCGGGACTGCAAGAAACTGCCTTTCCCCGTCTTTCCCGTCGCCGCGACCTCCGTGCCGCGCTGCTCAAGCGCCCGCATGATGCCCAGAATCGCAATGCGCACGTCGTTCAGGCCCTCATGCAAAATGACCGACACCTTGAGCACCGGCGTATCGGGTTCAAGCGACCGCACTTCCTCGGCGACTTTCTCCGCGCGTCCTGCCGCACCGTCCTCGTCGATTTTATTGCACAGGACGATATGCGGCTTTTCGAGCAAGGCAGGAGAAAAACCTTCCAGCTCGCCGCGCAGGGTGCCGAACGCCCCGAAACACGCGTCCTCGCTACAATCAATCATAAAAATCAGCCCCGCCGTGCGCGAAATATGCTTGAGGAACTGCGTCCCCAGCCCCGCGCCCTTGCTCGCGCCTTCGATGATGCCCGGAATGTCGGCGATAATCACGTCGGTCTTGTCATCGGCACGGAGTACGCCGAGGTTCGGAATTTTCGTGGTGAACGGATACGGCGCGATTTTGGGGCGGGCATTGGTAAAGGCATCCAGCAGCGATGACTTGCCCGCGTTGGGCAAGCCAACCAGCCCGATATCCGCCATAATGCTCAGCTCAAGGCGTAACTTGCGGTATTCGCCTTCCTGCCCCGCATTCGCCCGGCGCGGCGCCTGATTGGTGGACGACTTGAAATGCACGTTTCCCCAGCCGCCCTTGCCGCCGACCAGGAACGTGAACGACTCGTCCTCGCTGTCAGTCGCAAAATCATGGATAAGCTCGTTCGTCTCCGCGTCGCGGATCGTCGTTCCTGGCGGCACGGCAATCGTCACGTCGTCGCCGTCGCGGCCGTATTTGTTCCATCCCTGCCCGTCGCCGCCGTTCTTCGCGCGGAAAAACCGCTTGTACCGAATATTCGCGAGCGTCTTGACATTGCGGCGCACGCAGAAAACGACATCACCGCCCTTGCCGCCGTCGCCGCCGTTCGGTCCGCCCATGGGAACGTACTTCTCGCGCCGGAACGCAACGCAACCGTTTCCGCCCTTGCCCGACTGCACTTCGATTATCGCCTCATCCGCAAACACATTCATCGCCGTTTCCTAAAAAAATACCCGAATTCAGCGCGTGAATTCGGGCACATACGAGCATCAAAGCCGAAAGTCAAGCCTTTACGACAGAAACGATTTTTCGGTTCTTGCGTTCGCCAAAAACGACCGTTCCGTCCGCAACGGCAAACAGGCTGTCGTCCCCCGCTCTCCTCACGTTGTCGCCGGGATGGATTTTTGTACCGCGCTGCTTCACGATAATTGAGCCTGCCGTAACTTTTTCACCACCGTATTTCTTGACACCCAAATGCTTCGGGTTTGAGTCGCGACCGTTTTTTGCGCCGCTGCCGCCTTTACTGCGTCCCATATCATTCCTCCGCTCAGCCGCACCAGCGGCTACTCCTGTACTATTTTTTGCAGTCTGACAAACTGCGGGTATTCGGATTGCAAGGAACGCAAACCGCGCTCCAAAAAATCCGCCGTGCAGACAAGGCGTCCTGTCTTTTCCGCAGCCGCCCGCACGACCGCGAACGCCATCTTACCGCGCCCGGTCGTATCTGCCCGTATCGTAACGCCATCCGTCCCCGAAAGCACGTCCGCCGCCGTCCGAAGCAATATCGTAACGGCAGCGCACACGATATCGAAGCCTTTTGCCGCAAAGCCCGCATGCCCCGCCGCCTCACACGAACGGAACGCGCCGTCTTTGCCACAGACCAGCGTCACGGTCGTCATCGCTTATGCGACGACAATATTCTTCACGCGCACATTGGTATATTCCTGCCGGTGACCAATGAGGCGATGGTAGTCTTTCTTGCTCTTGTACTTGAACACAAGCACTTTCTTGTCGCGGAACGAATCCTCGACCTCGACCTCGACTTTCGCGCCCTGCACGTATGGCGCACCGACACTCACTTTGTCGCCGTCGCTCACCAAAAGCACGGAATCAATGGCAATTTTCGCGCCTTTCTCCGCGTCAATCTTATCGACTTGAATCAAAGCGTCTTTTTCCGCCTTATACTGTTTGCCCTTATACTCAAAAAGTGCGTACATCTCAAACCTCTACAACGCCGCGAAAGATAACGGGTTCTCCGCAGACTAAAATACGAATATGCTATGTTATCAGAAAACAGACGATTGGTCAAGCGATAGCGCGGCGAATATCGACAACAACCGAAAAAGAAATCAGGATACTTTTCCGCTTGAAAGCAGCGGGCTTCTTTTTTATATTGGCAGTTTTTTTAATCATTCCGCGAACAAGGATTTATCCTTTGGATAAATAAAATTATCCTTACCATAAATTGATTTATCCAAAGGATAAATCCAACGGGGGGGGCAGCGTTTGCATTGACGAAACAGTGCCTTTTGCCCCGCCACCATGCGGATCACTCCGTCGGACGCTTCTTCAGATCCTTGCTCGCGGCGACCGCCCTGCCCTCGCCGACTTTCTGTTCCATCATCGCGCGCACTTTGAGCGGCAGACCGAACAGCGTGATGAAGCCCTGCGCGTCCTTGTGGTCGTACAGTTCGCCCGTGGTGAACGAAGCGATATCTTCATTATAAAGGCTGTATTTCGACTGCGATCCGGCGGCACGGATCTGCCCTTTGACCAGCTTGACTTTCGTCTGGCCGGTGACCGTTTCCTGCGTCTTGTCCACGAACGCCATCAGCGCGTCGTACAGCGGCGTGAACACTTTTCCGTCATAGATGAGTTCCGCAAGTCGGAGCGAAACTTGCTGCTTGTAATGGTATGTGTCGCGGTCAAGGCAGATATGATCCATCATGCGGTGCGCGAAATACAGGATCGCGCCGCCCGGCGTTTCGTACACGCCACGGCTTTTCATGCCGACACAGCGGTTTTCGCAGATGTCAACCAAGCCCACGCCGTTGCGTCCGCCGATTTTGTTCAGCTCAAGCATGAGGTCAAGGCCGTTCATCTTCTTGCCGTTCACGCCCACGGGAATGCCTTTCTCCCAGTCGATGGTGACATACTCGCCCGCGCCCGCGTCTTCGGGAACGACCGTATTCTTGAGCATGTGCGCGTACTGCGGTTCGTTCTCCGTCTTTTCGAGCTCCAAGCCCTCATGCGAGATGTGCCAGATGTTTTCGTCGCGGGAATAGGACTGATCTTTTTTCATGGGAACTTCAAGCCCGCGGTCTTCCAGGAACTTGATTTCCGCCTCGCGGCTGTCCATGTCCCATTTGTCGTCACGCCACGCCGCAATCACGCGCAAATCGGGCGCGAACGCCTTGATCGCCAGCTCGAAGCGGACCTGATCGTTGCCTTTGCCCGTCGCACCGTGACAGATTGCCACCGCGCCTTCCTGCCGCGCGTATTCGACGAGGATTTTTCCGATGAGCGGACGCGCCGTTGACGTACCCAAAAGATATTCGTCCTCATAGACGGCGTTCGCCTTGAGCGCCGGCCAGATATATTCCTCAATGTATTCCTGCCGCGCATCAACCACATAGCAGGCCGCCGCGCCCGTCCTGAGCGCACGACCTTTTATCGCCTCCCAGTCGTCGCCCTGCCCCACGTCAATGCATACGGCGATGACGTCGTAATCGTAATGCTCCTTGAGCCACGGAATGATGACGGTCGTATCCAGTCCGCCGGAATAGGCGAGAACTACTTTTTCCTTTGCCATAAAACGCCTCCTGTGCTGAAAAATGAATATTTATGCAGAAATGATACCGTTTATTCACCTATTATGCAAGAGGAAATCGCCCGCGTGGCGCGTACTAGCCGAAGCAGACTGCTTCCGCTATACTTTTCCCGTGGAGCAGGACGGACAACAGACCGCAGGCAAAAAAAGGACACGAATCATCACGCCCATAACGGTCGCGCAGACAATCTATCTGGTAGGACGCAATTTCCTGCGCAACTCGCTCGTCTCCCACGCGCGGGCGTGCGCGTTCGCGTTCCTGTTTGCGTTCATCCCGATTTTTATGATGAGCGCGACCGTGCTGACCCGGATTCTGCACGCCTCCCCCGAAACGATCCCGGCGATTTTCGCGCTCCTGCCCGAACTCGCGCCGTACATCGACCTTGCGGCAGTCATCGATTTTACGCAGACGAACCACGGCATCGGCTGGTTTGAGATCGTCATCGGCACGTTCGTGTTCTGGTCGGCGCGCAGCCTGTTCGCGACGATATTCCAGGGGCTGCACGATATTTTCCACCGCGAGCAGCGGCCGCGCCCCGTGCCCAGAATCGTCATCATGCTGATTATCGAGGCGGCGACGGTCATGCTGATTGCCGCGATCGTGTTTTTCCTCGTCGTCCTGCGGACAATCATCACGCTGCCCGTCTTTCACGCGCTCAAGGAAAAACTGCTGCCCGTCACGACCATCCTGTTCCGCTACCACGTGAACCGGCTGCCGAACGTGCTGCTGTTCCTGGTCGTCGCCACGCTGTACAAAACCGGGTCTGGCACAAAACCGCCGCTCAAAGCCTGCCTGCTGTGCGCGTTGCTGTGCGACCTGTCGTTCTGGGGATTTTACTCGCTTGTCCGGCTTGTCGTGGACGTGAGCCGGTACGCGCTCGTCTACGGCGTGCTCGCGAACCTTATCGTCACCATGCTCGACGTGTTCATCTTCTTTATCCTGTTTTTCGTCTTTGCGCAGCTGCTGTTCGTCTGGCAGTTTTTTGACGACCTGCTGCTCGGCGAGCTGTACCTGCTTCCCCGCCAGGACGCGCAGAACATGCGCGCCGTCAGGCGAATCCTGTTCATCCGCCCCGACTACCTGCTGGCAAAAGACGTGAACGTCATCCGCCTGAAAAAAGGCGACACGATTTTTACGCCCGATGACCGGGGAACGGATGCCTATTATATTGCCCGCGGGACAGTGCAGGAACGGCGGCAGAACGGATTTTCGTTCTACGCGCGCGGCGATTTCCTCGGCGAAGCGTCGTGCCTGTACCCAAAGCGGCGGGAGACGACCGCGACCTGCGAAACGGACGTTGATTTGGTGCGCATTGACGCGCCGACGTTCAGGGCAATGGTCGCCAAAAACGGCGAGGTCGCCCGCAAGCTGCTCGGACACATCAGCACCGCGGCGGCTCCGCTTTATGGACTAACGGACAGTTTTTCACTATAATTTCCCGTATTGTTTTTGGAGTGCATGATGACCAAGTACATTTTTATCACGGGGGGCGTCGTTTCCGGGCTGGGAAAAGGAATCGCGGCCGCTTCTATCGGGCTGATCCTCAAAAGCCGCGGGCTGACGGTCGTAAACCAGAAATTCGACCCCTACCTGAACATCGATCCCGGCACGATGAATCCGTTCCAGCACGGCGAAGTGTTCGTGACCGACGACGGCGCGGAGACCGACTTGGACTTGGGTCATTACGAGCGGTTCACCGACGCGACGCTCTCGCAAAGCTCAAACACCACGAGCGGGCGCGTCTACATGACCGTCTTGCAGCGCGAGCGCGAGGGCGGCTACAACGGCGGCACCGTGCAGGTCATCCCCAACATCACCGAAGAAATCCTGCGCCGCATGCTGCTCTCCACCAAAGAGACGAACGCCGATGTCATCATCACCGAAATCGGCGGCACTGTGGGCGACATCGAATCGCTCCCCTTTATTGAGGCCATCCGGCAGATAAAATATCAGGTGGGAGAAGAGAACTGCTGCTACATCCACCTGACGCTCCTGCCCTACCTGAAAAAAGCCGATGAAATCAAGACGAAGCCGACGCAGCACAGCGTGAAAGAATTGCAGGAGCTCGGCATACAGCCGAACATCCTCATGCTCCGCAGCGACGTGCCGATTGACCGCGCGACACGCGAAAAGCTCGCGCGCTTCTGCAACGTGGACAGCGACTGCGTTATCCAGAACACCACGGCGCGATCCATTTACGAAGTTCCCCTGCAACTGGAAGGCGAACATATCGGCGACGCGGTGTGCAAAGTGCTCGGTTTCCGCACGCCGCCCACCGAGCTGACCGAATGGACAAAAATGGTGAACGTGTTCCGCAACCCCAAGACCCGCGTCAGAATCGCGCTCGTGGGAAAATACGTGGACCTGCACGACGCCTACCTTTCCGTGGTGGAAAGCCTCGTGCACGGCGGCATCGCCAACGAAGCGGGAATCGACATAGACTGGGTGGAATCTGAGGAGCTGAAAGACGACGCCACGACCGCGCGGCGGCTCAAGGACGCGGACGGCATCATCGTTCCGGGCGGATTCGGCGTGCGCGGCGTGGAAGGCATGGTGAACACGGCGAAATACGCGCGGACACATCGTGTGCCCTACTTCGGCATCTGCCTCGGCATGCAGATTATGGTGATCGAATACGCGCGCAACGTGCTCGGCTATGCCGACGCGCATTCGACCGAAATGAACAAAGACACGACGCACCCCGTCATCGACCTGATGCCCGACCAGAACGGGAAAATCCTGGGCGGTACGCTGCGCCTGGGGAAATTCGCGTGCACCGTCACTCCGGGAACGCTGACCGAAAAAGCCTACGGCGCGGCGACCATCTGGGAACGCCACCGCCACCGCTACGAATTCAACAACGCCTACCGCGCGGCACTGCAAGGCGCGGGACTGATTATCGCGGGCGTGAACCCGGAGCGCGACCTGGTGGAGATCGTCGAAGCCCCGGATCATCCCTGGATGCTCGGCGGACAGTTCCACCCCGAATTCAAAAGCCGCCCCAACAAGGCAGGACCGCTGTTCAGGGATTTCATCAAGGCAAGCATACAGCACAAAGCATAAAAAACGGACGGCGCATTGCCGTCCGTTTTCCGTTACTGACCGATCTTGTAGTGCCCTGTCGTAATCGTGTGTCCGTCGTTGTACACGTCGAACCAGATTTCCTTGACGTTGGTCAGGTCGAGCGCGGCGTAGAACTCGCTCACGTCCGTCACTTTCTTGTCATTCACCGCCGTGATGATGTCGCCGTTCTGCAAGCGCAGCGCGGCGGCGGGTGATTTTTCCATCACGCCCGACACGACGACGCCGGAAATCTTCTTGTCCCCGACTTTCAGCTCCTCGCGCATCTTGTCGGTGAGCGGCGCGGCGATGAATCCCGGCCACAGCTTGGCGTTGTCAAGCGAGACTTCCTTCGTGCGCTCCTCGATCTTCACGGTGAGCGACTTTTCCTTGCCGCCACGGATGACCTTGAACGTCACGTTTTCGTTCGCGGGCAGATAGCCGACCTCGCGCACCAGCTCGTTCTGGCTCTTGATTGCCTTGCCGTTCAGCTCGATGATGAAGTCGCCCGCCTGCATACCGCCCTTGTACGCCGGAGAACCGATGAACACCTGCGAGGCAAACGCACCGTTCTGTTTTTTCAGCCCGAGCGCTTCCTTGTATTCGTCCTTTACGTCAATGAGCGAAACGCCCAGCCAGCCGTAGGTAATCTTGCCCTTGCTGATGAAATCGTCGATCGCGCGCTTGACGCTGTTGATCGGCAAGGCGAATCCCAGCCCCTGGCTGCCGCCCGACTGCGACGCGATCCAGGTGTTGATGCCGATGACCTCGCCGTAGATGTTCACGAGCGCGCCGCCGGAATTTCCCTGGTTGATCGCCGCGTCGGTCTGGATAAAGTCGTTCATGTTGCCGATCTGGTTTCCGCTGCGTCCCGTCGCGCTGATAATGCCCTGCGTCACGGACTGGCTGTAGCCGAGCGGCGCGCCCATCGCAAGGCAGATGTCGCCCGTCTGCACCTTGTCGCTGTCACCGAGCGTCGCCACCACGATGTTGGAATCTTTTTTCGCCTCGAACGACACGAGCGCGATGTCCTGCCGCTCGTCCGCGCCGACCAGCTTGCCCTCGAACGTCTGCCCGTCGTTCAGCCTGACCGAAATCTGCGTGGCGCTTCCCGCGACGTGATTGTTGGTCAGCACGTACACCGTGTCGCCCGTCCTGCGCACGATAACACCGCTTCCCAGACCTTTCTGCTCATACTCGCGCGTCCGCCCGCGACCGCGACCGCCCTCCGAATCGTTGGGCATCCCGAAGAAAAAGAACGGGAAATTGTCGAACGGCGATGATGTTATCTCTTTCTTTTCCGTCACGTCGATCTCTACGACTGCGGGAAGCACGCCCGCACTGATCGAGCGGAACGAATTCTGCAACGCCTCAATGACGCGCAGGCTGTCCGCAGGAATGGATACGGCGGGATTCGTGTCGGCAAATGCCGTGTCCGCGCTGCCGTGCACCCGGACTTTTGAGCAGGACAGAGAAACTGCGGCAAACGCAAACGCAGCGGCCGCAACCACGCCCAACAGTTTTTTCCATGATTTCATGCTGAAACCTCCAGTTTTTATAGTCAGTGGATGGTCCACCTCACTTTTATAAAGATAATATCAAAACCGGCATTTCGGTTACAAAAAGTGCGCGGACAAAAAAATCCCGCACCAAAACGATGCGGGAGTCGAAGCGGCTGGCGGTGTCAGCGTTTGGTGACTGTCGCCGAGCCCTTGCTGACCTTGACTTTCAGCTCAGGGCCTTTGTTGCTTGACGGGAATTCAGAGTCGAACTGACCTTTGTTGACCGAAGCCGTGGTGTAGAACACGCTATCCGCAGGCAGCGACAGCGAAAGTTTCCCCGATCCGACGAGCAGCGAGGAAGCGCGGGAAAAGACCTTGGCGAGTTCTATCGTCGCCTTGCCGCTGTCAACCGCGACCGCCACGGAGTCCGCCTCCATGTCCGCTGCGGTGAGCAGGCCTTTTTTCACCGCGCCAGAAAACGACCGTGTTTTGGCATGCGCGATCGCAAGGCTGCCCGCGTTCGCCGCGACGGCAAGCTTCTTGCCCGCACGAACAGCGTCAACCGTAACCGTGCCGTTGCCCGCCGCAATCTCCGCGTCGTCCGTGACGACATTCGTCAGCGTCGCCTTGCCGGTATTGGCCGAAAGCTCGAATTCCTTGTTCGCCTGGATGTCTTTTGCCGTCAGCGTACCGTTTCCCACGTCAATCTCCACCGAGTCGGCGACAAGCGGATCGAGCGTCGCCACGCCGTTCAGCATCGAAAGCTCGAATTCCGCCGGCGGAATATTCTGCGGCAGCGTCAGCACGACCGTGCAGATCCTGCCGTCGGTCTTTGCTTTCTTGTTTTTCTGCACCACTTTGAGCGACTTTTCGTCCTGCATGACGAGCGGCATAGCCTCTTTCTTGTTCGACTTGATTTCAAGCGTCGCCTTGTCGGACGGGGTGACAATCAGCACGAAATCCTCCGAACCCAAGTCAACGTCGATTTCCTTGAATGTCGGGTCAACGAACACCTGACTGAACATCGTCTGCACGCCGGGAACAGCTTCCAGCTTCGCGACCGTCTCCTGCGTCGCCGCGACCGGCTCTGCGACGGCCGGCACTTCCGCAACAGGCTGTGTGTCAGCGGCGGGCTGCGCCTCCGCAACAGGCTGCGTGACGGCAATCTCCGCCTCCTGCGCGAACGCCGCAGAAAGGGACAACGCCGCGCCCATCGTCAGCGCGGCAATCTTTACCAATCGTTCCATAAAATACGCTCCTGAACGTAATTTCGTATCGTCTTATCCTATCGTTTCTGCACCGTCTTTGCAACTGCTTTTTACGCCCAGGCGGGCAGCCCCGGACAGTCCGTCAGGATTTCCGTGTGGTCGCTGAAAACGGCGACGGTGTGCTCCTCGTGGCAGCTCCAGGAGCCGTCCGCCGTCAAAACCGTCCAGCCGGTATCCTCGTCGAGCACCACGTCCGCCGTGCCGAAGTTGATCATCGGCTCGATTGCCAGCACCATGCCCGCCTGAATGCGCGGATTCGCGCCGCCTTTCCACACGTTCGGCACGGACGGATCCTCATGCACGTCCAAGCCCACGCCATGCCCGCAATAGTCGTAGACCACGCCGAATCCGTAGGTGTCGTGCGCCACGCCGTTCACCGCGACGGCAATGTCCTTGATACGGTTGCCCGCACGGCACGCCGCAATGCCCGCCGCCAGGCTTTCGCGCGTCGCCTGCACCAGCCGCCGGTATTCGGGGCGAACCTTCCCCACCATGACCGTGTGCGTGGAGTCGCTGATATAGCCGTCAAGGTCGATGCCGATGTCGAGCGAGACCAAGTCGCCGTCGCGCACGACCGTGCGCTTTGAGGGCACGCCGTGAATCACCTCGTCGTTCACGCTGATACACGCCGCGCCCGGAAAATCCTCGCGGTACCACGCCGGTTTTCCGCCGATTTTCTTGATATAGCCGACCACCAGATCGTCAATCGCCTTGGTCGTCATGCCCGGATGTATCTGCGGAATCACCGCGCGGAACAAATCTGCCAGCGCGTGGCATGACCTGCGGATACCGTCGATTTCTTTCTCATTCTTCAGGCGAATCATCGTGTTATGCTCCTTCACTTTCTTTTTGTTTTCCGATTTTTATCCCGCCAGCCGGACTGCCGCTTCCTCGCACAGGCGCGCGGTGCGCTCGTCGCCGAGCCTGCGGTACGCGCCGCCCATCTTGCGCAGGAAGAACGCGTCGTCCTTGCTGCCGAAGCCCAGCTCAAGCGCGCGCTCCCAGCTGTCGAGCGCAAGCTCATCGCTCATGTTGCCCTCAATGCGCTGCCGCAACACGGTACGCGCCAAATCCATCACTTCGGGGAAGAACAGGCGGAAATACTCGCAGCTGCGCTCCATGCGGATAATCTGCTCAAGCAGCACGAACGCGTCGTAATACTCGCCGTGCAGGACCAGCTCCTCGGCAAGGATAAAGCCATAATCCATAAAATCCTCGCGCGTGAACCATTTTGCCAGCCGGAATCCCGCGCGCTGCATGCTCATGCGCTTGAATTCTGCCACGGCATCGTCCTCGCGCTCATGCATCAGGTCGAAAAAAATCAGCTTGGCGCGGCTCTCCTCGTCCTGCCGCGCCAGAAGCCAGGTGCGGTAGTCGAACGAACTGCCCGGCTGCCGCGAGCGGCCGTGCTGGCGCATGAAAAACGCCTCGTCGAACAGCGAGCGCTGCTTGGAATCAGAAAGCGTCTCATACGCCCTGACCAGCCGCTGGAACTGCCGCGTCGTCTCCTCGCGGCGGGACGCGTCGGGATGCAGCTGCTTTGCTTTCTTGCGGTACGCGCGCCTGATCTCCGCCGCCGTCGCGCCGGGACGAACGCCCAAAATGCCGTAACAGTCTTCCAAAGTAGGTCATTGTAGAATTTTTCCGCCGTTTGGGCAATCAGAAAGCGGACATATTGCACATATCCGCAGAAAATCGTATCATTGGGGAACAAACAACCGCATACGCAGTCTATGCGCAAAGCCGAGGTATCCGTGACACAGACCGAAAACGAACAGCTGAAAAAACTTGCCGACATCGCGTTGGACAACGACCCCATCCCGACCGAACTGTACTCAACATACGACGTCAAGCGCGGACTGCGCAACGCGAACGGTACGGGCGTACTCGTGGGGCTGACGCGCATCGGCGATGTCGTCGGCTATACCATTGCGGACGGCACAAAAGTCGCCGTTCCCGGAAAGCTCCTGTACCGCGGCTACGACGTGGCGGATTTGATCAACGATGCCGAATCGCACGGGCAGTTCGGCTACGAGCAGTGCGTGTACCTCCTGCTGTTCGGGAAGCTCCCCACGCAGGCAGAACTGGACGAATTCAAGCTCCTGCTCGGCTCCATGCGCAACCTGCCGCAGAATTTCACCGAAGACATGATCATGAAAGCGCCGAGCCGCGACATCATGAACAAACTCGCGCGCGGCGTGCTCGCCTCCTATTCGTATGATGCCGACCCGGAAGACCGCAGCATCCAGACAATCCTGCGCCAGTGCCTGGAGCTGATCGCCCGATTCGGCACGCTGGTCGCCTACGCATACCAGGCAAAGCGGCGTTTCTACGACGGCAAGTCGATGTACATCCACAATCCCGCGCCCGACCGCTCCACGGCGGAGAACCTACTCCGCCTTATCCGCAGCGACAAGGCATACACGCCGCTTGAGGCAAAAATCCTTGACCTCGCGCTCATCCTGCACGCGGAACACGGCGGCGGCAACAACTCGTCGCTCACGATCCATGTCGTCTCGTCGGCGGACACGGACACCTATTCCGCCGTGGGCGCGGCGGTCGGCTCGCTCAAAGGACGGCGGCACGGCGGCGCGAACATCCGCGTGAGGGAAATGATGGACGACATCAAGGCGAACGTCCGGGACTGGTCGAGCGAGGGCGAAATCCGCGCCTACCTGCAAAAAATCGCGCGGAAAGAAGCCTTTGACCGCACGGGACTGATTTACGGGCTAGGACACGCCGTCTACACCGTCAACGACCCGCGCGCCACCATCCTGCGCGAGCGCGCGGAAATCCTCGCCAAAGAAAAAGGGCTGCTCGAAGAATTCAACCTGCACCGCATCATCGAGCGCGTCGCGCCCGAAGTGGTCTACGAGCTGCACGGCGACGGCAAGCGCATCTGCGCGAACGTGGACTTCTATTCCGGCTTCGTCTACGAAATGCTCAATATCCCGCGCGAACTGTTCACGCCCGTGTTCGCCGTGTCGCGCATCGCCGGCTGGAGCGCGCACCGCATCGAAGAAATCGTCGCCGGAAGCCGCATTTACCGCCCCGCGTACAAGAACGTGGGCGAACCGCGCGCGTACATCCCGATTGCCGAACGGTAGCCCGCCATGGAACGAATCGACAAAATCCTGGCGCACCACGGCTACGGCACACGCAAGGACGTGAAAAAACTGCTGCGCACCGCCTGCGTGACATGCAACGGCACGCAGGTCTTTGACCCCGCGACGCACATCGACCCAGCGGCGGACACGATCGCCATTGACGGCACGATCCTCACGCTGCGGCGCGAACTTTACCTGATGATGCACAAGTGCCGGGATGTCGTGTGCGCGAACCGCGACGGCGATCACCAAACCGTGTTCGACCTGCTCGCGGACGAACTGCGCCGCATGTCTTTCAGCGGCGAGCTGCACCACGTCGGCAGGCTCGACATCGACACGGAAGGGCTGCTCATCCTGACGACCGACGGCGCGCTCACGCACCGGCTCATCTCGCCGAAGTCGCGCATTCCCAAGACCTACGCCGTCCGCCTGCGCGACACGCCGGACGCACAGGCGCGCGCCGCATATACCGAACGGTTCGCGCAGGGACTGCACATCGACAGCGAGGGCAACGCGCCCGCATTCGACGCGCAAAGCGCGGCACTCGTGTGGCCGTGCGACGGCGCGGAACTTGACGAAACGACCGCACGGAACGCCGCCGGATGCGACTGCCTGCTCACGGTGCATGAGGGCAAATTCCATCAGGTGAAGCGGATGTTCGCGGCGGTCGGGAACGAAGTGACGTACCTGAAACGCGTGGCAGTCGGCGCGCTCAACCTGGACGCGGATCTCGCGGCGGGCGCATACCGTGAGCTGACCGACGACGAAATCGCGCGGCTGCAAACGGGGTCTTAGGGGTGTCCCCTAGGAGAAGGGGCAGCGGACAAGGCGGCAAAGCGAAGCGGCGCGCCTTGGGAGCGAGGGGAAGCCTTTCCCCTCCCAGAATTTTGGCAAAAGAGGAGATTTTACGATGTACATTACCTGTCTAGACCTTGAGGGCGTGCTGGTGCCGGAGATTTGGGTGGCGTTCAGCGAGGCGAGCGGCATCCCGGAACTGAAGCGGACGACGCGCGACGAGCCTGACTACGACAAACTGATGCGCTGGCGGCTTGACCTGCTGCGCGGGCATGGGCTGGGACTGCGCGAAATCCAGGCGGTTATCGAAAAGATTGACCCGCTTCCCGGCGCCAAGGCATTCCTCGACACGCTGCGCGGCGAATGCCAGACGGTCATCATCAGCGACACGTTCACGCAGTTCGCCGCGCCGCTCATGCGCAAGCTGGGCATGCCCACGATTTTCTGCAACGAGCTGACCGTCGCGCCTGACGGGACAATCACGGGCTACCGGATGCGCACCCAGAACAGCAAGCTGACCACTGTCCGCGCGTTGCAGTCGATGGGCTACGACACGATCGCGAGCGGCGACAGCTACAACGACCTCGCGATGATCGAGGCGAGCGCGGCGGGATTCCTGTTCCGCACGACCGACCAGATCAAGGCCGACCACCCTGCCCTGAGCGCGTTCACGGAATACGACGACCTGCTCGCGGCGATCCGCGCACAGCTGCGGAAATAACAGCGCGGGGTTTATGAGGGGGATGTATCCCCCTCGCTCCAGCCCCTGCGGGGCTTTCGCTACCCCCTCTGCGGGGAACATCGCTTCCGTAAAGGTTTGTTGCCCCTGCCCCGCAACGCCCCGCTCACTCTC
>CAZSOK010000003.1:36459-36662 GCA_964608445.1 uncultured Treponema sp.
GCTTTCGCTACCCCCTCTGCGGGGAACATCGCTCCCCGTAAAAGACACTCGCGCCTGCCCCGCAACGCCCCGGTCACTCTCTTTTCGCATTGCCCGAACCGCTACGCCAGCTGCTCCACCTGCGCAAGCGGCAGTCCCGTACACCGTGCGACGGTTTCCAGGGGAATGGCTTCGTCCAGCATCTTCCGTGCCGTCTCAACGGC
>CAZSOK010000004.1:0-31128 GCA_964608445.1 uncultured Treponema sp.
TCTTTCCGTACCATACGGAGACGTGGCTTTGTTCGGTCATGTTTCCGTACCATACGGAAACGTAGTTTTGTGCGGTCATTTTTCCGTACCATACGGAAGCACGGTTTTCAGCAGGTCGTCTTTCCGTACCATACGGATACGAAGCGGGGTCTTGGGGCGGTTAGCCGTCACGGCGCGATGCACTGCTTGTCGGATTTTCGGAGAAAACTCGCGTCTTGGAAAGGGTGAGTGCGAGTTTTGCAAGGCAAAACTCGGCAAGCAAGGCTTTGCCTTGCGACGGTTCCCTCTCCCAAGAAAGTTCCCGCTTTCAAGCGGAAAGATGCGTCGGGCAATTTTCTTGCATTATCACGGTTTTTGCGGTATCATGGAGACAATATGAAAAAAACGGGAAAATGCAGTCTGGCTGCCGCGGTCCTGCTCGTGCTTGCGGCGGGCGGCGCGGGCGCACAGCGGATTATCAGCCCGGTTGCGGGCGCGTGGGCAAACAGGCAGCCGCTTGTCCTGGACACGAGCGACGGCACGGAGTATTTCTATTCATATTCGGGGACGGATCCGGTCTCGTCGGGCTTTGCGTATGACGGCCCGGTGCTGATTGACGCGGCGGGCGAGGTGACGGTGCGCATTCTCATGGTCAACGGCGATTACCAGGAGGAGCTGGCGGTCTCGTATTCGGTCGCCGAGGAGATGCCCGCGGCGGGCACGGCGGAGCGGCATTTTGTGGAGCAGGTACAGCGCGAGCCGCTTCTGGTGTACCGCTACGGGAGCGCGGTGCAGATTCCCGAAACGCTGCGCTACGCGCTGGGCAATGACGGCAAGCCTTTTCTGGACGGCACGACGCTTTCGCTTGCGCCTGCCAACCGCCTGTCGCGCTACGTGCCGTGCACGGTCACCGACGGCGAACGGCAGTGGCGGTTCGTCATTTTCGTTTCGGGCGGGGAAGCGGGCGTGCTTGCCAAGCAGAACGTGCCGTTTGAGATCAGCGGCTGGCATGAATTCGTGTGGAAGGGCGACCGGCAGATTTACGCGATAGACGACGGGATGTGGTCGGCGGACAAGATGCCCCAGTACCTCGACCGGACGAAGGCGCACACGATCCGCTGGCAGAGCGTCGCGTATGAGAAGGGCAATCCCGTGCAGTCGTTCGTGCTGCCGCCGCTGCCCGCGCTTGACGTTCGTGCCGGCGCAAAGGACAAAGGACCGGTCACGTTCTCAATCCGCGGCGATTCGCGCTACCGCATGGAGCTGCTTTCTTCGGGGGTGAGCGGCGGCGTGCCGGGCAATGTCGGGCTGTTCGCGCAGGCGACGTTCGACACGTTTGCGGGCGACGCGATTGACGGCACTGCGCTGTTCGCGTTTTATTGCGACGGCGTGTATCAGGGCAACCTGAGCGCGCCATACGTGATTGACAACCAGCCGCCGGCAAAGCCCCGGTTTGTCGCCTCGGCGGACGGCTATTACGCGCGTTCTGCGGTTGACCTGCGGATTGCGGCGGAGGCGGGCAGCGAGGTCTTTTATGCGGTGAGCGATCCCGTTCCTGTGGACGACGTGACGGGCGACGATACGGACGCGCTTGACGCGGTGGGCGTGGGCAGTTATCACGTGTACGGCAATATGCCCGTGCAGCTGCCGTCGGGCGACGAGCAGGCGCAGTTTTACAAAGTACGCGCCTATGCCACTGACCGCGCGGGGAACACGAGCGAGGTCGCCGAATACCGCGTGATTATCGATGAGTTCAATTATTATCTGGACGCGTCCGCTCCCGCACAGGGCGCGGACGGCAGCCGGGCGCATCCGTTCAACTCGTTCGCCAAGGCGGCGGAGGTCATCAACCGCGGGCGGTTCGCGCGGTTTTATGTGACGGGCACGTTTGAGCTTCCTGCGGCAGGGATAGAGATTGCGTCAAACTGCGCGTTCGTGTCGGTCAAGGACGCGCGGTTCATCATCCCCCCGGCAGGCTCGGTCGTGTTGCGCACGGCAAGCCTTTCCGCGCGGGGCTGCGTGTTTGAGAAAGCCTGCGATAGCGGGACGTCCGGCGCGACCAATGCGTTTTTTGAGCTTGAGAACGCGGCGGTCTCTTTTGACGGGTGCGAAATCGTGGGCGTGTTCGGCGCGAACGGCACGCTGTTCAACGCGTCGTCTTCCGTGCTTGATTTTTCGGACACGGGGCTGACCGTGCAGGGCGACGTGTACGCCTGCGGTGTCTCTTCCACGGATTCCAAGGTGACGGGAAAAGGCAGCCGCTTTACCGCCGTGGCGCAGACGGCGGTGAATTTCAGCGTGTCGGGCGGGCTGTTTGAGCTGCGCTCCAGCGAATGCAAGGTCGTCTCGCATTTGGGGCGCATTGCGGAGCTGACCCGCACGAACGCGCGCATTACCGGCTCGTCTTATGTCGGCGAATTTGACAACAAGGTGAGCGCGATTCTTCCCATCTGGCAGGACGAAAAAACGCTTATGATTGAAAACCGCGACAACACGGCGGCAGGATTCAACTGATGGTTCTGACCTGCGGCTTTGACGAGGCGGGGCGCGGGCCGCTTGCCGGGCCGGTTACGGCAGGCTGTGTCATCTTGCCCGCCGATTTTCCCGTGGATTTGCTCAACGACTCAAAGAAACTGTCCGAAAAAAAGCGCGTCGCGGCGGAAGCCGTCATTAAGGAACGTGCGCTGTGGGGGCTGGGAATCGCAGACCATAAGACGATCGACGCGATCAATATCTTGCAGGCGACCATGCTCGCCATGCGCCGCGCCTACGACCAGATGATGACGGGCTTTGACGCTTGGTGCGCCGCGCACGGCATTGACGGCGCGGATGTCTCTGTCGCCGCCATTGTTGACGGCACGGCTTGCCCCGACGTTCCGTGCGTATGCCGGGCAGAGCCAAAGGCAGACGGAACGTATCCTGCGGTCATGGCGGCAAGCATCATCGCAAAAGTGGCGCGCGACTGCATCATGCGGGAATATGACCGGCAGTATCCCGCATACGGCTACGCGCGGCACAAAGGCTATCCCACCGCTGACCACCGCCGTGTCTGCCGTGAGCGCGGGCCGAGTCCTATCCAGCGGCTGACTTTTCGGTACTGACTAGAATTCTTCCGCCGGTTTTTCGCGCTTGCTCACGATGTGGATGACTTTTCCCGTGCGCTTGATGCCGTCGTTGGGGTCGCGCTCAAAGTCGCCTTTCTTGCGGTAGACCAGTTTCTTGTCATCGCCGCCCCTGCCGTACTTCGCTTCTTTTGCGGCTTTCTTTTCGGCGCGGGCTTTTGCCTTTGCCTTGCGGTCCCGTTCGATAAAACCGAGCGAATTGTTCAGTCCCGTCAAGAATTGCTGCATATCTTCGGCAAATATCGCAATCTGATGGCGGTCAAAATCCGCGCCCTCGCCTTTTTTGCTTTCCACGACTTGCAAGAACACGTCGCCCGTGCGGTTTTCCTTGACATTAAAAAAATACGAGCGGTTGTCCAACAAAACTTGCGTCGTATACAATTCTCCGCGGATTCCCATGGCATCCTTCCTTAAAAATGTGAGATGATTTCCCTTACCATATCATATTGCGCCAGTTTGCGCAATGACCTGCCCTGCCGGTTTTTGCCGTGCGTCAGGGCGTTGCGCCCGCTCTCGCGTGCGCCGGGCTATCCATGCTTTCGCTTGCGCTCCATTCCTGCGCTGCGCTTCGGAACGCCTTGCGGCGGCATTCCTATCCCTAACGCGTCGCCTCCCCGCTGTTGCGGACGAACGTTCCGTCCCGGTCGGCTACGCGGGGCAGTGCGTCTGCCATACGGTCGAGCCGGTTACCGCGCGAACACGGCGCACACGTCCTGCACCGCCGCCAGCAGGTCGTTCATGCCCTGCTCCGTCGTGAGCGGCCCAAAGCTGAAGCGAACGGCGGTGTCCTGTATGTCGCGGCTTGCGCCCATTGCCTGAAGGACGGGGCGGCTCTGTTTCTTTGCCGAGCACGCGCTCCCCGTGGAAATGCAGAAGCCTTTTTCGTCGAGCGCGCGCACCATGACGTTGCCGGGAATGCCCCTGAACGCTGCCTGCACCACGAACGGCGAAAACCGCCGCTCAAAGGCACTTTCCGTGCGGCAGGCGGGCACAATCGTGCAGCCTTTGATGGCGGAGAGTTTTTGCACGAACGCGCGTGTCCGGGCGGACTGCGCTTCCCGGCTGCTTGTGCCGCCGTACCGCTGAAGGCAGTCGGCAAGGGCGAGCGCACCGAACACGTTTTCTGTGCCGCTGCGGATACGCTGTTCCTGCCCGCCGCCGACCAGGAACGGCTGGATCGGCTTTGCGAGGTACAGCAGCCCGATTCCGCGTGGCCCGCAGATTTTGTGTGCGCTGAACGCCGCGCTGTCAATGCCGTGGTGCGTGAGGTCGAGCGGAATCTTTCCTGCCGCCTGTACGCAGTCCGTGTGGAAATGCGGGCGGCGTTTTCCCGCGCTTGCCTGCGTGATTGCGTCGGCGATTGCGGCAATGTCCTGCACGCAGCCGGTCTCGTTGTTCACCGCCATGACGGTCACGAATTGGGTGTCTCCCGTGATTTTCTGCGCGACAGCCTCCGGGCGGATAAAGCCGTTTTTGTCGGGCGCGACGAAATCGACGGTATAGCCGAGTTTGGCGAGTTGTGCGCACTGCTCGCGCAGGGCGGGATGCTCAATCGCGCTGGCGATGATGCTGCCTTTGCCCGGCTTTGTCAGCACGGAAAGCAGCGGGATATGGTCGGCTTCCGTGCCGCCGCTCGTAAAAATCAGCTGGGAAGCCTGCACGCCGAGCGCGGACGCGCATTGTTCCCGCGCCTCGTCCAGCAGCCGTTTTGCCGCCTGTCCCGCCTGGTGCGTGCTTGACGGGTTTCCGTAGGCTTCAATCGTGCGGTTCAGCGCGTTCTGGAGAATCTCTGGGTCGGCGGGACTGGTTGCCGCCCAGTCAAAGTAGTGCGCGGTTTCCTGTGTCATTGTTCGTCGGCTTCCAGTACGGCAAGCACGTCGTCGGCTTCCGCTTCGGTGATGACGGTCTCGCCGACGTTCCGCTGCAAGACAAAGCGGACGTTTGCCGACGCATTCTTCTTGTCTTTTTTCATCGCCTCATAGAGCGACATCGCCGCCGCCTTCTTGTCCGCGAACCGCCCTGCCAGCGCGCTGTGGAGGCAGCCCGTCTCCCACCCGAACAGGGCGAGCAGTTTTTTGACGCGCTCCGTATAGGCTTTGTCGCACAGGTGCAGCCGCTCGCTCAGCATGGCGGCGCGCGCCATGCCCCATGCCACCGCGTCTCCGTGGGTCACGGTGCCCAGTCCCGCGCGGCTTTCGAGCGCATGCCCAAACGTATGCCCCAGGTTGAGCTGCATGCGGATATTGTTTTCGGTCAGGTCTTCTTCCACGACGCGGGCTTTTGCGTTGACGCACGTGCGGATCATCTCATGCACGAGCTGACTGGTGCGGTCGGTGAGGACGGACGGCATCTGCTCAAGTTTTGCGACAAGGTGCGGGGCGTAGAGCAGGGCGGTCTTGACGACTTCTGCCATGCCGCTGCGGTATTCGCCGTCGGGAAGGCTCGTCACGAACGGCGGGCAGATGTGGATTTTCTGCGCCGGAAAGAACGAGCCGACCATGTTCTTGTAACTGGAAAAATCGCAGCCGGTTTTGCCGCCTACGGAAGCGTCTACCATGCACAGGAGCGTCGTCGGCACTAGCTCGCAGTGCGCCCCGCGCTTGAACACCGACGCGGCAAAGGCGGTCATGTCGGTAATCACGCCGCCGCCGATGCCGACGAACACGGCAGAACGCTGTGCGTTGTGGTCGAGCGCGGCAGCCACGATATGCAGCACACTCTCAATCGTCTTGAACGTTTCGCCGCTTCCCAGGACGACCAGCACGTCCTTGCCGCGCGTTCCGACGAACCCACGCGAAAAATCCTTGCCGCCGTCTTTGGCATGGAACAGGCGCGTGAACGGTCGGACGGATTCGAGCGCGCAGATAGTCTCGTCGGTCACGAATATGCGCTGCGGCAGTTCGCTGGTGCCCGCCGCGTAAAAAATGCCGTTCAGGTCGGGCGCGCCCTCGTAAAAGCGGATGAACGTGCGGTCAGTCCCCGGATGCACCGGCGGATACTCCAGGATTTTTTCTTCGTACTGCATACGCTATTCTAGGCGAAAACGCGGGATTTTTCAATATTCGGCGCGAGGGCTTTGCGGGCAGCGGCTTTTGCCCTTCGCCCGGTCAAAGAAAGATACAAAGGAGAGAATCCCCAGAATCAGCCCGATGCCGATGATTTGTGAGGTCGAAAGAAAGCCGAGCATGCCGCGTTCCGTATCGCCCCTGAAGAATTCCAGGATAAACCGCAAGAGTGCATACGCGATGAAATAAACGACATGGACTCTTTTGCCATGATTGCGCAGTGCCAAGATGCTCAGAACGATAAAAAGGACAAACAGTCCGGCGCTTTCAATTCCCTGCACGGGAAAAAGCCTCACGCCGTTCGGTGCGGCGATGCTTTGCTGATACAAGAAATATAGTCTCCCCGTCGTTGCTTTTCCGTAGCAGCAGCCCGCGAGCGAACAGCCGATGCGACCGAACGCGTGAACCAGGCAAAGGCAGGGCGCAAGTATGTTTAGGTAGTCGTCCGTTTTTATGTGGTGCACTTTCTGCAAGAAAAGCAGTGCGCCTAATCCGCCGAGAAGCCCGCCGTAAAAAACAAATCCTGATGAGACAAAGGCATTGAAATGCTTGAGGCTCTGAAAGACTGCCGAAAAATCAATATCTTTAAAAGAGACGATGATATATAAGGCTTTTGCCCCTAAAAAGCCGAACAGGAGCAGGTACGCGTCTATCAGGATAAAATCGTCCGTGTTTAGCGAAAATCTTTTGCAGAGAACGTATCCCCACAAATAAGCACAGACAATCCCTAGCAGGATAAAGAATCCATAATAGGGAATGAATGTGCCGAAAAGAGAGAAACCCAATGCTTACAATGAGAATGCTGATGCTGCTGCGCCAAGACAGGCAACACAGGCGATGGTGGCGATAATGCCCCAAACAAGGGAAAGCACACCGCATACCAAACCGCCGGTCGCGAGACCTTTCTGTTCGGGGTTCTTCTTCCCGATTGCGCCAAATATTATGGCAAGGATACCGCAGATAGAGCCAACCCAGCCCAATCCTGCTGCTCCCGCGCCGATAGAAATCAAAAGGGAAATAATTCCCAAAACCAAAGCCGCAACACCCATGTCACAACCTCCAATGATGCCTGCCTTCTGGCTTTTCTTTCGACGAAAGATGTATGCGCAGGTGATTGCACATAGAGCCGGATAAGCGTTTTTGCTTAAACACGATACCGCATATTCTTGTTTGCGTTACGTTTTTAAACGTATGTTATGTTATCATGTTACAGTTATTAAGTCAATTATCTGCTTTGTCATACGTCGATTAGGGTACGATAATACTATGGGCTTTCGGGATGTGCTTCGGGATGAGATGGCGTATCAAGGGATTACGGCACGTGAGCTTGCGGAGCGGGCGGGCTTGCGCAAGCGGACGATAGACAACTATGTGATGGCAAACGCACAGGAACCAGGCGTAACGAATGCGCATAAGATTGCGGTTGCGCTTGGTGTTTCGGTGGAATACCTTGTGACGGGGCGGGAGTACGGCGGCGGCATTCCCATGACGGGTGAGGTGATAGATTTGGTACGGAGTTTTGCACGTCTGCCGTCCGACCGCCGCGAACTCGTGTTGTGTTTGGTGAAAGACCTTGGCGGTTATGATGAAAAATAATAGTGTATAGATTCACTATGTGTCGCGGGTACGTAGCCTATAGACTGTAGGTGCATTGATTATTTGCCTCGCCGAGCATCATTGCGCCGTCATTCCTGCCACATTTCGCCTCAAGCATTGAAAAAGATGCCCCTGCGGGGGCATCTTATGGTTATAATGTCAGTTTGCTACCAAATTGGCATTGCAATTGTTGCAAGAAAAGTCCGTTATTACGACAGGGGCATGACATTTGGGGCAGAAATATTTTCCCGGTGCGTCGTCCTTAACAGCGAGTTTTTTGCCATTTATGCACACAGTACCATCTGGATTTATGCGCACAGGCTCAAATGTTTCAGTTTTGCTTTCTGAGGACGAAGCACTTGATTTTTCAGCCGCACCCGCCGAATCCAATTTGTCTTTTATCGCTTCAGTTGACTTGGCAAGGCAGATGACCGTCGCAATAAATCCGTAGAGAACAATGCAGAAAACAAGTGACAGGAGGCAACCGACTATGGCTCCAATGAAAAAGCCAAGAAATCCCATACCATGACGCATACCTGCAAAAAGCATGGCACCCAGTATGCCTCCTATAACTCC
Source organism: uncultured Treponema sp. (assembly GCA_964608445.1). GTDB lineage: Bacteria > Spirochaetota > Spirochaetia > Treponematales > Treponemataceae > Treponema_D. Next base: position 8,339 of record CAZSOK010000004.1, read on the forward strand.
GTCGATGACAATCGTTAAGATGACAAGGATTTTTATCCAAGCCTCAAATTTTTCCCGTAGCCATTGAATCATATAAAACTCCTTATGAAAAGCGTATCATTATAACGCTTTCACGTAGCAATGATACGCTAAAAGTTATTATTTTGCAAGGGAAAAGCGTAATAATGTGAGCATTATGACTGATATTTTGGAAAAAATTCGGAAACTCAAGCTCGAACGGAACTGGAGTGAATATCAGTTGGCAGAATATGCTGGTCTTCCCCAATCGACAATCTCATCCTGGTACAGGAAAAACCAAATACCCACCATTCCGTCTCTTGAAAAAATATGCGCCGCCTTCAACATGACATTGGTGCAGTTTTTTGCCGATGAGAACACAAAAACACAGTTGCTCACGGAAGAGCAGCAAGGACTTTTAACTGCTTTCGGCAGGTTGCAGAAAGAACAGCAGCAGGCAATCCTGCAACTGCTCAAGGTCTTGTAAGCACGTCATGGTATTTTCAGGGGCAGGGCAACTCGAACGACTTATCAGCCGTTGCGACGCATCATATCAACTGATCTGACGCATCATATTAGCTAGAACGACGCATCAGATTAGCTAGAATGACGCGTCACATTAGCTAGAATGACGCGTCACATTAGCTAGAATGACGCATCGTATTAACTAGAGTGACGCGTCATATTAACTAGAACGACGCGTCATATTAACTAGAATGACGCGTCATATTAACTAGAACGACGCGTCATATTAACTAGAGTGACGCGTCATATTAACTAGAACGACGCGTCATATTAGCTAGAGTGACGCGTCATATTAACTAGAACGACGCGTCAGATTAACTAGAGTGACGCATCAGATTAGCTAGAACGACGCGTCAGACTAGCCGTTGTGTTCGGGCGCGTTCAGTATTCCTTGCTTTCCATTGCGGCGAACGCGTCGATCACGCTTTGCACGCGGGCAAGCTCGCGCGTCAGGATTTTTTCGTAGTTGAGTGTTCCCGTGGTGACCCGCTCGCGCTCGTCTTCCCAGTGCTGGATGTCGGAGAGCCAGCGGAAGCGGAACGCGCTCGTGTTCGCTTTTTCTGCCCACAGCTTTGCCTCGCGCCAGTAGTACAGGCCGGTCTCATAGCACGACTTTGTTTTTTGCAGCTGCGCGAGGTAAATGTCTTTCCAGGGCGCGTCGTAGAAATGCGCGACGCTGTGGTCGTAGGTGCGTCCCAGCCGCATGTACTGCTCGATGATTTTGAGGTTGACGTGCATCATGAAAAGGTAGCGGTATTTTTCCCAGTCGCGCTCGTCGTTGATTTTCGCGGCCGCGTACAGGGGATTGGCAAAGTCTGCGGCGACGGCTTTCTCAAGCCAGTAGATGTTCTCCATCACGTCGTCGGGGTACTGCTGGTAATGCACGTGGAACAGCTGGTAAAAGTCCTCTTTGTATTTTGCCACGTAGGCGAACGAGGGCATGGCGGCGACGAGAATCATGGCGGCGAATACGGAGGACCATTTTTTCACGGTTTGAGTATCGGCAGGTTTTCCAGCTCGCAAGAGATGATTTTTGCGACGTGCTCTTTGCTCTGGGCGGCGTCGATGCGGACGATCCTCATGCCCGCGCCTTTGGGCGTGCCGTCGTATTCGGCGACGATACGCTCGTAGCGTTCGGCGGTGGCTTTCTGAAAGTCGATTTTCTCATACAGTTCGGGCTTGCCGCGTCCGAGTACCCGCTCAAGCGCGCGCGCCGGGTCAATGGCAAAGAAAAAGAGCAGCTGCGGCAGGGGGAACGGCGCGTTGAGCGCGCGCGGCAGTTCTTCTCCGCAGGTGACGCTCTGGTAGGCGAGGCTGGAGAACAAGTAGCGGTCGCTCACGGCGATTTTTCCCCGCGCGCACTGCGCGGCAATGCCGTTCTGTGCGCCCCACAGATGCTCCGCGCGGTCGGCGGCAAAGAGGTAGGCGGCGGTGCGCGGGTCTACGGTAACGTCGCCGCGCAGCATCGTGCGCAGGAACCTGCCGGTCGGCTCGTCCGTCGGCTCGGCGGTGAAGAAGAATCGCTCCGCGTCGCCGCGCGTTCTGAGCAGTTCGATCTGGGTGGTCGTCCCCGCGCCGTCGATGCCCTCAAAGACGACAAAGTTTTGTAATACCATGCGATGCACCTGTTTTTCTGCCGATATTATCAAAGAAGATTTTGCCATGGAATCCCGGAATCAGCGCATAAGCATTGGCAGCGTCATTTTTATCCTCATGCTGTTCGCGGCGGTCGCGGTCATACGGCCGGTGTATATCCGCGTGGGAAACGCATTGTCTTCGTTGGAGAGGCAGCTGGTCGAAAAGGCGGAGTCCCTGACGGGCTTTTCGTTTTCGTACCAGTCTCTCTCGCCGTCCATTCTATCAGCAATCGGCATAAAAGGTATAGTGGTCACGGACAGAACTTCGGGCAAAAAAATGGCGGAGATCCGGCACGTGACGGTCGCCTACCGCTTCGGCGACTTGTTTTCGGCGAATCCCGCCTATGCGGTCCGCTCGGTGACGGTGAACGGCGTGACGGTGGAATACGATATGCTCAGCGACAAAGAGACGTTCATGCGGCTGGTCAGCGTGTTCAGGAAGGACGACGCGGAGCAGAGCGACCGCGCCGCCCGTCATTTTGACTTGCGCACGTTCAACATCGACCTGCCGTTTTTGGTGCAGGTAAAGAACCTGTCGTTCCACTATTCCGACGTGCATAACGACGTGCTTGCCACGCTCAAGAACCTTTCGCTGCGCAACAGCTTTAACGCGAGCGGCATTACGGCGCGCGGGAACGGCAGGGCGCGGTACTTTACGCCGCACCTCGCGGCGGGCGGCAAGCCCATCGTGATGGCGGTGAATTTTGACATCAACGGCACGATTATGCCCGAAATTGACGGCAGCTCGGCGATGGTGCGGCTCTCAGGCGCGGGCAATGCGGACGCTACCGTGTCGCAGATGGACGTGCTGGTCAACTATGACGATTTTGTGTTGCAGATGCGCTCGATGCGTTCGGTCCTGCCGTATGCGGCGGTTGCCCGGCAGGATTTCCGGCACAAGTCGTTTTCGGTTTCGGGGTCGTTCGACCATTTCAATCCGTATCAGCTGGTGCGCATCCAGCGCGCGCCCCGCTACATTCAGGTGTTCTCCGGCACGCGGCTGACGGGGACGGCTTCGTTCTCGTATGCGGACCATGACATTGCGTATGAGACCGACTTGTTTGCCGACGTAACGCCGTCGCTGCTCGGCGGCGATGTGCGGCTGCGCGCGGTCGTGGCGGGCAGCAAGGACTACGTGCGCTTTGGCACGCTTTCCACGACGGGGAGCGTCGTGCAGGCGCAGTTTTCCGGCGACTTTGACATCAAAAAGATTCAGCCGTCGGGCATGCTTTCGTGCGACTATTACGTGCTTCCCAACGGGAACGCGCTTTCCGGCGAGGTCTATTTTGACCCGCTGGCCGAAGGGTTCATGCTGTTCTCGCCCCAGCTTTTCTTGGGCGATCGGAATCTGTCTGCCTTTGAGGCGACGCTCGTGCCGCGGAACCGGTCGATTGACGTGACGGCTTCGTTCAGCGACTATGCGCACCTGGACTATGAGGAGGCGGGGCAGGTTACTGTTTCGGGAAGCTGCGTGTTCGAGCAGCAGCCGTACATACAGGCCCAGGTATCCGTGCACAACGTGTTCTTGGACAGCGCCGCGTTGCTCGGCGCGTTTTTTGCCAGGGAGCGTCAGGCGCAGGCGATTACTGCGCTTGCCCCGTCCCTTGCGCCGTACATCATGGCAGACCCGTTCGACATCTACCTGTGGTCGGATTTCCGCGAGTTTACGTTCAACGCGCCGTTGTGCCTGGTCGCGAACACGACGAAAGACCGTGAGATGTTGCTGTTCGGGGCGAACGGCTCCAATCAGACGGTGCAGCTGACGCAGTTTGACTTGCAGTTCGGCAGCGTCAGCGCGAACGCGGCGATGACGGCGGATTTCTCAAGCGGGTTCGACAACTTCTCGTTCTTCGGCGATTTTGTCGTGAATGCCGTGCCGTACCGCTTCAACGGCAGGTATGATTCGGGGTGGCTGTCCGTTGCCGGCGACTATGATTTTGATGCCATGGTCGCTTTCGGCGACGACCGGTTTGGGTCGGTGCGATTCGCGTCGCTTCCCGTTTCGCTCGGAAAAATCATCGGCTCGCTGTCCACAAACGCGACGTTCAGCTGGACGGATACCGGCGACTTCACCGTGGAGCTGGTGCAGTTTGAGGCGGAGGACAGTTCCGGCTTCTTCCGTGCGAACCCACGGGTCGCCTGCGCGGGCACGCTGAACCGCTACGGCTTTATGATGCACGACCTGACGTATGCGGACGAGGTTTCCCTGTTGCACGGCAGCGGGAATGTCCTGTGGAACATGAACGGGCGCATGTTTGATTCCGTCCACATCGACCTGAACGCTGAGAGCACGACCACGCGTGAGAGGATTGCCCTGCTAGCCGATGTCACCAATCCCGGACGGCGGGCGTTTTCGGCGGATGCCATAAAGAACGATTTCTACTTTACCGCGCAGGCGGATTTGGAGCGGTTTCCGCTCGCGCGTTTTTTGGGCGAGCAGAATGCGGACAATACGCTTTCTGCCTCGGCGACGGCGAGCGGCACGGTGCGCGATCCGTTTGTTTCGCTGAACGTGCGCAACGTGAGCGCGGGACTGTACGGGTCTTCGCTCGTGGCGCACGGAAATGCCGTCCTCGATGACAGCGGCGTGAGCGTGGAAGGGCTGACGGCAAGCTGGGCGCAGCTCAAGGTGACCGACGCACGGGCGCAGTTCAACCCGGCGGATTTTTCGGGAACGGCGACGATTCCGTTCTCCGGCACGGTGCTGAACGAGTCGTTCTCAGTTCCGCTGACGGTTTCCGTTGTCGGCGTGCCGCCCGTGGAGAAATGGCGCCCGCCGCAGTATTATACGGTTTCGTTGCGCTCCGCTTCCGTGTCGGGCGGGCTGTTTCCCGCGCCGTTTGCCTTTGACCTGTCGCTCATGCGCGTGCCCGGCAGGTTCGACCTGCTGTCCCAGGACGGCGACGGCATTGCGGCGACCTGGTTTGACGGCGGCATGGTGACGGCACGGTTCGGCGACGATATGCCCGTCCAGCTGGAGCTTGCGGGGCAGGTCTCCCCGCGGCACCTGGATCTTGCCATCACGGACCTGCGCAGCGACCTTGCGGACTTGGCTTCGGTCGTCACGATACCGTTCATCACGATTTCGCAGGGCAACGTGCGCGGCTCGCTCACGATCAGCGGTATGCCCGCCGATCCCGAATTCGACGGCGCGCTTGTCATAGACAATCCCGCCTTTGCGATTCCGCTGGTCTCAAAGGCAGTGTTCCGCGCCGACCGCATTGCCGCCGCCGTCGTGCAGAGCGTTCTGACCGTGCCGCCGACCAAATGCGCCACAAAAACCGGCGCGGTGTATGTCGATGCGCGGGTCGAATTCAACCGCTGGAAAATCGGCCTGATTGACCTTGGCTTGCGGACTCCCGAACGGAATTACGTGCCGGTCGATATGACGCTTCCGCTCATCCGCTACAAAGGCTCGGTCGGGCTGGACGACCTGAACATCACGCTTGAGGGAACGGACATGACGGTCTCCGGCAGGATTGAGCCGAACGATGCCGACGTTGAGGTGGTGCTTTCGTCATTGCAGGACACGCTTTCCGGCACGGATTTCTTTTCGCTGTTCTCGTCCAGGCGCAACGATGACGCGGCGGAAGGGCAGCAGCCGTCCGCTATCATGGTGAGCGCGGACCTCGGCATCCGTATCGGGCAACGCGTGCAGATGCTGTTCAATCCGTTTTTGCGCGGCATTGTCGTGCCGAACACGATGCTTGCGCTCACGTTTGACGGCGCGAGCGGCAATTTCAGCCTGAAAGGCGATGTGGCGTTGCGCGGCGGGCAGATTGTCTGGCTCAACCGAAACTTCTACATGAAAGAAGGCAGGATCGTCTTCAATGAGACGCAGGACTTGATCGATCCGCGCGTCACGGTCCGTGCGGAGACACGCGAGCGCGACACGAACGGCAGCCCGGTCACCATCACGCTTTCTGCGGTGAATCAGCCGGTCAGCGCGTTTACCCCGCAGTTCAGCGCGTCTCCGGCGAAGTCCGAGGCGGAGATCATGACGCTGCTCGGTCAGGTCATCACCGCCGACGCGGAAAGCGCGGGACAGTTCGGCGGTGCGGCGGGCGATATGCTGTTGCAGTCCGTCGTCATCAACCGGATTGAGAACGCGTTGCGCGAAACGCTGCGCTTTGATATATTTTCCATACGGACGAATTTCTTGCAGAACGTGGTCAAGGTGAACACCGATCGGAATTTCGCCGACCGCCGCGCGAGTTTCAGTAACTATTTTGACAACTCGGCTGTTTATATTGGAAAATACTTCGGCAGTTCCCTGTATGCGGACGCGCTCATGCACTGGACGTATGACGACACGAAATCGGGGGACAGCGGCTCGGTGGGAAATCTTGTGTTCCAGCCGGAATTCAGTCTGGAAATGGCATCTCCGTTTGTCAATATCCGCTGGGGTATCGCGCCGAATATTGAGGCTATCCAGAACAATCTGTGGGTTCCGTCTACGTCCATAACGTTGTCGTGGAAGTTCTCGTTCTGAACGGCAGGGAATGTGGTTCATTTATAGAAAGAAGATGCACGTTACAGGAGTTGCTATGCGCCGTCTGGTTGCTTGTTTTATTGCTTTTGCCCTTTCGTTTGCTTCGGCACCCGCTCTTTTTGCGCAGGACGCGGAAAGCACGGAGACGGAAGCCGATGCCACGTGGTATTACGGCAAGCTGATAAAAGATGTTTCGTTCAAGGGGCTGAAAAGCGTCAGCAGCAAGGATGTTGACGGCATTACGAGCGGGTTCGTCGGGCGCAGGTTTACGGACGAACTGTTCGCCGACATGATTGACCGCATTTACGCGCTCGATTTGTTTGATGACGTTGAGCCGGAGGCGTTGCCCGGCGACGCGCGGCGCAACACCGTCTCCATCGTGTTTACGGTTACCGAGCGTCCCGTGGTGAGCCGCGTGCTGTTCCGCGGGAATCGTTCCGTGCGCGCCACGGAGCTGAAAGATGCCATTTCCACCAAGGAAAAAGACGTTTTTATCGAAAGCAAGATGCTCAATGACGTGCGCGCGCTCCGCGTGGAATATCTGGGCAAAGGATACACCAACGTGCAGGTGACGTCTTCGGTCAAGGAGACTGACCGGGGCGTGGAAGTGACGTTCGTTATTGACGAGGGGCGTTCTTCGGTCATCGCGACCATCGACTTCCGGGGGAACAAGGTCTATTCGGCAAAGACATTGCGCGGAAAAATCAAGCTGAAAGAAGTCGGGCTGTTCAGCAAGGGCGCGTTCCAGGAGTCGATGCTGGAGGCGGACAAGCAGGCAATCGTCGCGTATTATCAGAACAACGGGTACATTGACGCGTCGGTGATTGACGTGACGCGCGAAGTCACCGTGAACGAAAAGAAAGAGCGCGACGAGCTGACCATTACGTTCATCATTCAGGAAGGCTCGCAGTACACGTTCGGCGGCATTACGTTTGTGGGCAACACGATTTTTACCGATGAGAAACTGTATTCGCTCATGCGCCAGCAGCCGGACAAGGTGTTCAGCCAGACGCGTTTCCAGGAAAGCGTCATGGCGATCGCCGACTTGTACTATGAGAACGGCTACACGTCAAACCAGTTCCAGCCGATTCCGTCAAAGGACGCGGAGACGAAGCAGATTTCCTACGTCCTGCAAATCGGGGAGAACGTGCGCAGTCATGTGGAGAATGTCATCATCAAGGGAAACACCCGCACGAAAGATTATGTCATCCGCCGCGAGATGCCCGTGGAATCGGGGGATATTTTCTCCAAGGCGAAGATTACGACGGGATTGCGCAATCTGTACAACTTGCAGTATTTCAGCGCGGTCGTCCCCGACATCGTTCCCGGCTCGGAAGATAATCTGGTCGATTTGGTGATCACGGTGGAGGAGCAGTCCACCACGTCGATTGAATTCGGCGTTACGTTCAGCGGCGTTTCTGATCCCGATGATCTGCCGTTCGCGCTGTTCGTCAAATGGCAGGACAGCAACGTGCGCGGATCGGGAAAGTCGGTCAGTGCCGGGGCGACGGTCTCTACGGACGAGCAGTCGATCAATCTGAGTTACGGGGAGAACTGGCTGTGGGGCATGCCGATCAACACGTCCATAAGCACCAGTTTTTCCCATTCGAGCTTGACGGCGTTGCGCCTGCGTTTTGACGCGGACGGCATTGTTGACGACGATTCGTATTATATGGATTATGATCAGTTCAAATGGTCGCTCGGACTGTCGTTGGGACACCGCTGGACTCCCGACTGGGCGATTCTTTCGCTTTCCGGCGGCATAACGGGAAGTCTGGTGAACAATATCTATGATGAGGATTTGTATATGCCGCTCGACACGGACGTGAGCGAATACGCGAACCGCTGGGGCTGGCAGAATTCGGTGTGGTCGTCGTTCTCAGTTGACGCCCGCGACATCAATTATGACCCGTCGCGCGGTTGGTTCGCGAGCCAGCGGCTGTCCTGGTACGGTCTGACCCCGATTGAAAACGAATACTTCCTGCGCAGCGACACGAAGCTGGAAAAATACGTGACGCTCGTCAACGTGCCGTTCACCGAAAAATGGAGTCTCAAGCTGGTGCTCGCCGCGTATATGGGATTGTCTATGCAGTTCCCCGCGCCGAACACGGCAATCGGCGAGTCGAGCCGTCTGTACATTGACGGTATGTTCAACGGGCGCGGCTGGACGAATATCTACAACAAGCACCGTGGCAAGGCATTGTGGGACGCGAACCTTGAGCTGCGGATGCCGATTGTGCCGGGCGTGCTCGCGCTTGACGGCTGGGCGGATGCGGCGGTCATTACCAAAGACGTGTGGCGGCTGAAGGATATTGGCGTGGGAGACTTTTATTTCAGCGTGGGACCGGGAATCCGCTTCTGCATTCCGCAGTTCCCGCTGCGGCTGCTGTTTGCCAATACGTTCCGCGTGGAGGACGGCAGCGTCAACTGGCATGATACCTGGAAATTCGTGCTTTCGTTCAATATCACGAACCGCTAGATTTTTTTGCGGGCTTTTGATAGAGTGGATGCTATGAAGAAATTGATGTTGCTCTGTGCGCTTGCCGTTTTTGCCTGCGGCGTGGCTTTTTCCCAGCAGATTACGCGCTTTGGCGTGGTGGATACGTCGCGCGTCTATGCCGCGTATTTCCGCAACTCCGCGCCGGTGCGGAATTATGAGAACAAGAAGGCTGATTTTCAGAACGAAATCAACAAGCGCACGGACGAAATCCAGAAGTTGCAGCGGCAGAAGCTGGACTATCAGAACAACGGGGACGACAGTGCCGCGCTGCGCATTGAGGCGGAAATCGCCAAGAAGACCGACAACCTGACGCAGTACACGAACGCAAAGAACATCGAGCTGGAGTCGCTCAAGACTTCCCTGCAAAATTCCGACGCGTTCTACCGGAAACTGTACAGCACGATTGAGCGCGTCGCCGAGCATGAGGGCTTCAGCATGATTCTGAGTTTGCAGCAGGCGAATGCCATTCTGTGGTACAGTTCTTCCGTTGATGTGACGGACAAAGTGATCGCTGAGCTTGGGCTGAACTGAATGGCGCATGCACACGATGCCGTCGTTGCGGGCAGCGTAAAATCCTACAAGAATAACGACGACTCGCCCCTGATGATTCAGTATCAGCAGATAAAGGATCAGCATAAGGACGAGATTCTGTTCTTTCGTCTGGGCGATTTTTACGAGATGTTCAACGATGAGGCGGTGGAGGTTTCGCGCCTGCTCAACCTGACGCTCACGCACCGGGGCGACCGTCCGATGTGCGGCATTCCGTATCATGCGTCAAAAGTCTATATCGCGCGCCTGTTGCGGCTGGGCAAAAAAATCGCGATCTGCGAGCAGGTGGGCGAGGTCGCTCACGGCAAGGGACTGACCGAGCGCAAAGTCATTGAAATCATCACGCCGGGAACGGCGCTGGAAAGCGAATATCTTGACGGCGGTGCGAATAATTTTTTGGCGGCGCTTTTTATCAAGCAGGGGGCGGTCGGATTCGCCTACATTGACGTGACGACGGCAGATTTTTTTGCGACGCACTGGCAGCAAGGCGAGATGGACGAGTATTTTGCCAAGGAGCTGGGGCGCGCGCATCCGAGGGAACTGCTGCTGCCGAACAGCCTGCGTGACTGCCGCGCCGTGCAGGATCCGCTCGCGCAGTTTGGGGCGATTGCGGTGTCGTACTATCCTGACTGGAATTTTGATGCCGCGCTGTCGTACCGCCGCCTGACCGAGCAGTTCAAGACGGTCAACCTGCGTTCGTTCATGCTTACGGAGCATTCGCCGGAAGTCGCGCCCGCAGGATTTTTGCTCGATTATCTGCAAAAGACGGTTTCTACCACAGCTCCCCATGTGAGCGGTATCAAAGTATACAAAGACAGCGATTATGTGGTGCTGGACGATGCTTCGCGCCGTAACCTGGAGATTCTTGCCAATTTGCGCGACGGTTCTGCGCAGTACACGCTGCTCGAATGCGTTTCCCACACGCAGACAGCAATGGGAAAGCGTCTGTTGCGCCAGTGGCTGTTGTACCCGCTGACGGACGGGGCGCGCATTGCGGCGCGGCAGGATCACGTGGAGTTGTTCGTCAAGAACCGCCGCCTGCTTGACGCGGTGCGCGAGACGTTCGCTTCGGTGCTGGACATCGAGCGGCTTGCCGGGCGGATCGCCATGGAACGTGCGCACGCAAAGGACGTGCAGGCGTTGTGCGCCAGTCTGGAATCCTGGGTCACCGTGCGCCGTCTGCTTGAGAACTACCATTTTACGTCGTTGCCCGTCGAGCCTGCCGAGCGGATTATCGCGCTGATTAAAAACGCCATTTTGGACGATCCGTCCACGGTGCTGACTGAAGGCAGGATTATCCGGCCGGGCTGGTCTGCCGAACTCGACCATTTCCGCGACGTGCAGCAGAATTTCAACCGTATCCTTGCGGACTATACCGAAGAAGAAAAAGAGCGGACGGGAATTGTCAACCTGCGCATAAAAAACAGCAACACGAGCGGATATTACATCGAAATCACCAAGGGAAAACTGTCGAAAGTGCCCGACCATTTTATATTGCGCCGCTCGCTGCTGAATGCCGAACGCTACACGACGGCCCGCTTGCAGGAACTGGAGCATGATTTGCAGGAAGCCGACGCGAATATCGTGCAGCTGGAGCGCGATTTGTTCGTCGAAATCCGCCGCACACTTGCCGGGGACGTGCCGTATCTTTTGCAGGCTTCCCATGAGATTGCCTATGCCGACGTGACGGCGGGGTTCGCGCGCGCGGCGATTTTGTACCGGTGGGTGCGTCCGCTCGTTGACGATGGCACGGATTTTTCGGTCGTGGCGGGGCGGCATCCCGTGGTGGAAATGCATCTTCCGCAGGGCGAATTCGTGCCGAACGATATTGTCGTCGCGTCGTCGTCGGATCGTGATGCCGAATGCAAGACCTCGTTCGATCTGATTACCGGGCCGAACATGGCAGGAAAAAGCACGTACCTGCGGCAGAACGCGCTCATTGCGCTGCTCGCGCAGACTGGCTCGTTCGTGCCTGCTGACCGGGCGCATATCGGCATGGTTGACCGCATTTTTTGCCGCGTGGGTGCGAGCGACAACCTTGCCCGTGGCGAATCGACGTTCCTGGTCGAAATGACTGAAACCGCGCATATTCTGCGTTCGGCTACCGAAAAATCGCTCGTCATTATGGACGAAGTGGGGCGCGGCACGTCTACGGAGGACGGGCTTTCTATCGCATGGGCGGTGAGCGAATACCTGCTGAACACGGTGCGCTGCAAGACATTGTTTGCCACGCATTACCATGAGCTGACCCGCATGGAACATCCCGCGCTCAAGCTGTCGTGCATGGCGGTGAGCGAGCAGGGCGATTCGGTCGTCTTCCTGCGGAAAGTGCAGGCGGGCGCGAGCGAGAATTCTTACGGCATTCACGTGGCGCGTCTGGCGGGCATTCCGCATTCGGTCATCGCGCGTGCCAAGCAGATTTTGGAGCGGTTGCAGACGATTGCGGGGGAGCGACCCGTACTTGACGGTGCGATGCCGACTGCCACCGTTTCTGCCGAGCAGCCGCCGTATCCGTCTCCCGTCGCGCCCGGTCTTTTCTCCGACGAAGAGATGGTCTTGGACGAAATCCTTTCTGCTGACCCTGACAACATGACGCCGCTTGATGCGTTGCGGCTTGTTTCCCGCTGGAAAAGAACGCTGAGCGGACGGTAACTGATTTTTTTGAAAAAAATAACGATTTTTTCCGGCAAAAAGAGGTAAAAATGGCATTTTGAACGCAATAAATAAGTGTCATGATTCGTTTCGTTCGTTTTTTGTGCGCCGCTCTTTTTGGCGGCGACAACTGCGCCCGCTGCGGAAAACCGTCGTTCGCCTATCCGTTGTGTCCGGCGTGCCTGCGGCTGTTTACGCATTCGTGGACATCGTTTGCGGATTCGGCGGTGTCGCGTTGCCGGGTCTGCGGAAAAGTGCTGTTGAGCGAAATCGGTATATGCTCCTCGTGCAGGAATGAATCCGTTTTGCAATCGACGGACGGCGTTTTTCCGCTCCATGCCTATCAGTCATGGAAAAAGTCGGTGCTGTTCGCCTGGAAAATGGAAAACCGCCGCGCGATGTCAGCGGTGTTTGCGCAAATGTGTGCCGATGCGTTGCGCCAGTTGGAGCCGGTCATTGGCTCTGGCGTGCCGCTCGTCCCCGTGCCGCCGCGACCGGGAAAAATCCGCGCACGTGGTTGGGATCAGATTGATGAGCTGTGCCGCTTGTTGCGTCGCCGTCACCATTATGCGGTTTTGCCGTTGCTGGAGCGCACGTCGCACGTGCAGCAGAAAAAACTCGGACGTGTGCGGCGGCTTGGCATGGGGAAATGCGCGTATGTGCTTAAAGCGCCGCGCCAGTTGCGGAAAGTCTGTTCTGCGCCGCCTGCTGCGGTCGTGCTTATTGATGACGTGATGACGACGGGCGCGACCATTGCATCCTGCGCGGCACAGCTGAAGCGGTTCGGCGTAAAAAAGGTGTACGCGCTCACGCTTTTTGCGGTTGACTGAGATTTAGTTTGCAATTTCTGCAAACCTCAAGTATACTAGAATATAAGAAAGTTTTTTGAACTGGAGATTATAATGGCAGAGACAGAAAAAGAAGATATTCCCCCGTATACTTTGGAAGAGGCGATTGCGGAGGCTCAGCGGTGTCTGAAATGCCCCAAGCCTCTGTGTCGCCCGGGGTGTCCGATTGAGAATGACATTCCCGCGTTCAACCGTGCGCTTTCGAGCGGAAATATCGGTGAGGCGTATGCGATCATTTCTGAACGGAGCAATCTCCCCGCTATTTGTGGTCATATATGCCCGCACGAAAACCAGTGCCAGGGGCATTGCATTATGAACCGCATGAACAAGCCGCCGATCCTGATTGGTCAGATTGAGCGTTTTATCGCGAATTTTGAGGCGGAATTCCAGCTGAACAAAATCAAAAAACTTCCCAAGACGGCGGGAAAAGTCGCTGTTATCGGATCTGGTCCGGCCGGGTTGAGCGCGGCGTTCGAGCTGACGCGCCAGCAGTATGATGTGACCGTGTATGAGAAAGACGAAGAGGCGGGCGGCGTGCTGATGTACGGGATTCCTGCGTTCCGTTTGCCCAAAGACATCGTGCAGCGTCATATCAAACGGCTGTGCGACAACGGCGTTGTGTTCAAGACGAATACGGAAGTCGGCACGGACATTACGATTGACCAGTTGCTTGCGGAAGGCTTCGATGCCGTGCTGATTGGTGCGGGCGCGGTGCAGGCAAAAGGGCTTGGCTTGCCGGGCGAGGATTTGGACGGCGTGGTTGACGCGCTGAAACTGCTGCATGATATGCGTGACTACAACACGGGAAAAATCACGCGCGACAAGATTCAGATTAAAGAGGGCGATGAGGTTGTGGTCATCGGCGCGGGCAACGTTGCTATGGATGCCTGCCGGACGGCTGCCCGCCTGGGTGCGCGTCATACCTATGTCTGCTATCGCCGTACTATTGAATTCATGAAAGCGGCAAAGGCGGAATATGACGAGGCGGTGAAAGACGGCGTTGAATTCAGGTGGGAGCATGTGCCCGTTTCGTTCGAGGGCAAGGATGGCAGGGTCATCGGTTTTAGGACGAAGACCCCGGAAGGCGAAATCGTCATGCCTGTCAACAAGATTGTCATTGCTATTGGCTCGGAGCCGAACGACGTGACGACGGCGGGGGCTAAAGGCGTTGCGCTTGATGACGGAAAACTGATCAAAACGGAGACGGCTGACGGTACGCCGTTCTACGGCATGACGGGGAAAAAAGGCGTGTTTGCTGCCGGCGATATCGTGCATGGACCGAAAACGGTCGTCATGGCAATGCGCGAAGGCAAGCGTGTCGCAAACGGCGTGATGGCATACATCAAGGCGAACAAACCTGCCCCGGATGCGTGAAAAAGAGACGGGCGGCGAAAAAATCGCCGCTTTTTGTCTTGTATTTTAACGTTTTTCGGTGTATTCTAATAAACCGCATTGGAGGAATTATGGCAGAACATATGCAGACTCAACAAGTAACCTTTCAGCTTGGCGAGGAAATATATGGCGTGGACATCATGGACGTAAAGGAAATTGTCAAAGTGATGGCGGTGCGTCCTATCCCGAATGCGCCTTATTACGTTGAAGGTATTTTCAATCTTCGCAGTGAGATTATTCCCGTCATCAATTTGCACCGGCGGTTTGGGATCAAAAAAATGGCCGTTGATGAGGACGGCATGGAATTTGAGGGTGGTTTTATCATTCTGAACATTGACGGGATGAAAGCGGGGATTATTATTGACCGCGTTGCCCGTGTCGTTACGATAAATAAGGATGAGATTAAGCCGCCGCCGCAGATGATCAGCGGTATCGGTACGGAATACATCAACGGTGTTGTTCGCCGTGATTCCAGTTATCTGATTATGCTTGATATTCGGAAAATCTTCAGTGCAAGGGAATTGCAGAAGATTATGAACGGCGGCACAGACCCTGAAGAAGAATAAGTCGATTCTGTATTTTTAGGGTAACACATGATTCAGACATTCAGCTCTACGATCCGCAGAAAGGAAATGGATGCCGTGCTCACCTGTATGGTCGATGAGAGAACTGGTCCGGGCGAGTTGAACGCGCGTCTCGTGCAGGCAGTAAAGGAAATGACGGGCTGTGACGGTGCGATTGCGTTTCGCAGTGCGATGGTTGCGCTGGCATACGCGCTTCAGGCACTGGATATGCCCGTCGAAAGTCCGATTATGCTTTCTGCGCTTGCGCCAAGTTGGCAGTATAGCGCGGTTGAGCGGTTGGGATATACGCCGCTCGTTTTGGACGTGAGCGAAGAGACTGGGCTGGTGACCGCAGAAATCGTGGCGGAGGGCATGAAAGCGGGCGGGCGGTTGCTGTTGTTGCATGAGACGATGGGAATCCTGCCCGATTTGGCGCAAATTGCCGCGCTGGGCGTTCCGATAATCGAGGATATTTCCCATTCGGTGGGCGCGGCGGTCGTTCCCAACGAGGACGGGGATGCCGAGGCGCAGGGGAAAGACGCGCAGAAGCGCAGGCTTGCCGGTTCGTTTGGCGTGTATGCCATTATGGGATTGGAAGAATTCGACACGATTACGGCCGGTGGCGGTGCAGTGTTGCTCGCGCCGCGCCGTCGTGAATGGAGTGCGCTTAAAAACGTTACGGACAATGCGCCGCGCACGGATATGCTTCCCGATATCAACAGCGCGCTTGCGTTCGTGCAGATAAAAGAATTTCGGCGCAACGAGGATATCCGCAAGACAATTTACGCGAGTTTTCAGCACGCGCTGTTGGGCGGGAAAAATCGTACTTTTGTACGTGAGCATGGTGACGGCTCGACGATTTGGTCGTTTCCCGTGGTGCTTGCGGGCAGTTTTAAGGATGCGAAGCAGTATGCGGCTCGCAAGAATATCGAAATCCGCCCTGCGTATGAAGATTCTGTGATTGCGCATAAGGACGAGGAACTTTCTGGCACGTGCAAGAAGGCGAAATCGTTGTTCCTGCGCACGGCGTTGTTCCCGCTGTATCCGCGGCTGGGGAGCGAGTCGGTGACGAGCATCGTCAAAGTGCTGGGGACGCTTCCGTAGTCGGCGCGGATGCCGTGCGGCGTGACTATTTTATAGGAGGAGACAATGAAAGAATTGAACAAAGCGCTTATCATCGTGAACACCTATAAAGAAGAATCGAGAAAAATGGGCGTGACCATCAAGGAATACTTGGAATCCTTGGGCAAGCACGGCGATATTTTTTTGTACAACGGGTTTGGTGAGGAAAATCCGTTCCATGATTACGATTTTGTGGTTACGCTCGGCGGGGACGGCACGGTGCTGTTTGCGGCGCGAGGGTGTGCGGCGTTGGGCATTCCGATTTTTCCCGTCAATTTCGGGACGTTCGGTTTTATTGCGAGCGTGCAGAAACCTGACTGGAAGCGTGAGCTCGACCGTTTTCTTGCGGGAAAATCGATTATTGCCGAGCGGTCGATGATAAAGGCGGCGTTGGTGCGCGGCAATGCGAACCGGTTCAATCAGACGGGGCTGAACGACATCGTTATCAGCGCGAAGAATGCCGCGCGGACGATTTCTTTTGACATTACGTATGACAATATTCCGCTTGGTGAATTCAAGGCGGACGGCATTATCATTGCGACGGCGACGGGAAGCACGGCGTATTCGGCGAGCGCGGGCGGACCGATTATCGACCCCGATCTGGACGCGCTTGTGCTGACGCTTATGAACGCATTTTCGCTTTCGAGCCGTCCGATTGTGCTCAGTCCGTTGGGGGAAATCGGCATCACTATCCTGCCGTCGCGCACGAGCGAGGTGACGATTACCGTGGACGGGCAGATTCCCGTGAATTTGCACGTCGGCGACATCATCAAAATCCGCCGGACGAATGACCGGGCGCGTTTGGTCGGCTGCACGTCGGAAAAATTCTATCAGGCGTTGCGCTCAAAACTGAACTGGTCGGGAGGTCCTTCGTTTGCTTGAGGATTTGCATATCAAGGACTTTGCCTTGATTGACGACGCACATATTGATTTTTCGCAAGGATTTACGGTGCTTTCGGGCGAGACCGGCGCGGGAAAGTCGTTGCTGATTGGTGCGCTTTCTTTTTTGCTCGGCGGAAAAAGCGGCGCGGAACAGATTCGCGCGGGATGCCATGAGGCGACCGTGAGCGGAACATTCTTGCTTGACGGGCGTGACGCGGCTTTGCGGGCGGATTTGGCGGCACAGGACGATGACGAGTGCCGGAGCGCGGCGGAATGGCTGTTCCGCCACGGCATTGAGGCGGAGGACAACCGTATTCTGCTGCGCCGGTATGTGCGCGACAACGGCAAGACGGGCGCATGGATTGGCGATACGGCGGTCACGCGCGCGGATTTGGCGGCATTCAGCGCATTTTTGGTGGACATTCACGGGCAGCACGAACATCAGTCGCTGATGAGAGTGACCGAACACCGGCGTTTTTTGGATTCGTTTGCGGGATTGCACGAGCGCGTGTCGGCGTTTACGACGTTATATGCCGATTTGGTCGCGAAGCGCAAGCGGCTTGCTGAGCTGGACGCGGACGATGCGGGGCGCGCGCAGAAAATCGAAATGCTGACATTTGCGATCAAAGAAATCGCCGACGCAAAACTGAAAGCGGGCGAGGACAAGGCGTTGGACGATGAGGAAACCAAGTTGTCGTCCTTTGAGAAACTCTATGCCGACATCACGTCGCTGAATGCCGCGCTGGACGCGGGCGGTGAGGGGGCGGTCGCTCTGCTCAAACGGATTCGCGGCACGGCGCAGCATGCGTGTGCTTTGGACAAATCGTTGGACTCGTTGCAGCAGCGGCTGGAGACCGTGTTTTATGAGCTGGACGACATTGCGGGCGAATACAAGCGTTATGAGCATGGTTTGGTCTTTGATCCTGATCGGCTTGCGCAGGTGCAGGAGCGGCTGACGCTTATCTATAATCTCAAGAAGAAATATGCGGCATCCGTGAATGCGCCCGTTGAGGACGTGATTGCCTATGCCGAAAACGCGCAGCGGCAGCTTGATTCGATTGCCGGCGGCGCGGCGGGGAAAGAGCAGCTGCGGGCAGAAATCGCCGCGCTTGAAAAACGGGTCTACGCTGAGGCAAAGGCAATCAGTGCCGAACGGAAAACTGCCGCCGTCGCGATGGCGCAGGGCGTGGAACAGGTGCTGTCGCAGCTCGGCATGAAGGGCACGCGTTTTTCGGTCAGCATTGTGGAAAAAAACGGGACGGAGCTGGAGCAGAAATGCGGGCCGTATGGCATCGACAATATTGAATTCCTCATCAGCGCGAACAGCGGCGAGCCGTTGCGGGGGCTTGCGAAGATTGCGAGCGGCGGCGAGCTGAGCCGCGTGATGCTCGCGCTCAAGACGATTCTTGCCGGAAGCGATCCCGTGCAGACGCTTGTTTTTGACGAAATCGACACGGGCATTGGCGGCGAGGTTGCCGTGAGCGTCGGCACACATCTGAAAAAACTGGCGAAAAATCGGCAGGTTTTGTGCATTACGCATCTTGCGAGCATCGCAGTCTGTGCCGATAATCAAGTGAAAATTGAAAAAGGCATGAACGCAGGCGCGACGCAAACCCGTGTCTTCCCGATTGCCGCCGACGCGCGTGTGCAGGAAATTGCCCGTATGCTGAGCGGCGATTCTGACAGCGCGGAATCGTTGGAACACGCGCGTTCAATGTTGCAGCGTTTTGGAGCGTGACCATGGCAATCGTAAAAAGAAAGGTCAAAGTTGAAGACCGGGAACTGTTCAGGGAAAAGTGCAAGCCGTATCAGGAGCGAATCAAGCAGGCGATTGCCGCAGAAAAAGCGGTGCTTGCGGGAATCAACGAGGACGAATCGCAGCTGCCGTACAAAAAAGTCCAGCTGAGCGAGGATATGCTGTCGATTGCCGCAGATTATATGCAGATCAACAATCTGTCGGTGGAAATGATTAACGCCAAAAACAACGATGCCCTGAACGACGCGCGGAAAATCATCTATAAGTCGATTATCTATCTGGAAGAAATCGTGACTCCGATCGTTGATGTCGGGTACAGTGAGATTGAGGATAAAGTCGAAAGGATTGCCGACATCACGGTGGAAAAACGCTACTATCTGGTGCGCAAGCTGGGGCTGACGATTCAGCTGCTGGAAGACGCGTTCGGCGAAAATTCAAAATGGAAGATGTCATTCATTGAGATTCACGGGCGGGCTGCCGTGGTGACCAAAAATCTCCTTGACTGGAAGCAGGCGGGCAAAGTCTATTTTGATTCGTCGCTTCCCGAATTTGACAGCACGATGCATTATATCCGCCTGGTGCGCAAGCTGCTCGACCAGTCTGCCACGCAGCACCGCGACAAATACGAGCTTTCGACGCACCGCGTGGACGACTTGCGGCTCGCCATTCAGTTCGTGCTTGCCGAGCGGCGTATCTGCGTTGCCTTGAGCGAGGCGGAGGACGCGGAAAAACTCAAGAGCAAGGCGCAGGTGTGGAAAGACAAGCTGGACGCGGAAAAGAAAAAAGGCGTGGCGAAATAGCGGGCTGACCGTACCGGCAAAGCGATGATAGACGAACGCCTGATCCTCAAGATATTTGAAGGCTTCTCGATCCAGCGGTGGAACGATTTGGTGCGCCCGTTTGAGATCGTGGAGATGGACAAGGCGGCGGAAAAAATGGTCGCCGCGTATATTATCGGGAAGTACGAGGAAGCGCAGGGACGCCAGATTGACTGGGAATGGATGGTGTACGCCTCGCTGTTCGATTTGCTCAAAAAAATCGCGCTGTGCGACATCAAAAGTCCCGTGCAGCGTATGATCCGCCAGCAGTATCCGCAGGAATATATCCGCCTGAACGAATGGGTGCTCGCGCAGTACAAGCACCTTATCCGGGACAATGACCTGTTTTCGCGCTTTACGATATACATCGGGCAGACGGCGGGATCGTTCGCCCTGCAAGAAAAGGCATCGCTTTCTGCGCGCGTGCTGCGGGCGGCGCACAAATTTTCTTCCCTGCGCGAGCTGGAGATGCTTTCCGTCGTGAACGAAGGGGAGCGGCTGACGAGGATCAAAAAAGAACTGAACGAGGACATTCAGGAATTCCTTGATTTGCGCGGCTTGCAGTTGCTGGTCACGCGGCAGCGGCCGTTTGATTTTATGATGCGCGTTGAGCAGCTGCGTTTTCAGACGCGCTGGAACCAGACGCCGCGCGTGCCGCACACGAGCGTGCTCGGCCATTGCTTTTTCGTGGCGATCTGCACGCTGCTTTTGGTGCGCGACGCGGGGTCGCCCCTGTGCGCGAAACGCCTGTTCAACGACTTTTTCTGCGCGCTCTTCCACGATTTGCCCGAAGCCGTCACGCGCGACATCATCTCTCCCGTCAAGCAGGCGACCGACGAGCTTCCTGCCGTGGTCAAGCACATCGAGGACGAAATCGTCAAAAGCGAGCTGGTGCCGCTCATGGAAGACTTTTACCGGGACGAGCTGATGTATTTTACGAGCGACGAATTCCTGAACAAAATCACGGAGAACGGGGGCGTGCGGGAAGTGACCTGGGACGAACTGAACGCCGCTTTCAACGGCGACGCGTATTCCCCCGTGGACGGACGCACCGTGCGCCTTGCCGATCATCTTTCAGCGTTCATCGAGGCGGACAGATCCATAAAATACGGCATCACGAGCAGCCACTTGACGAGCGGGCGCGACAATATCCTGGGGATGTACGAGCCGGGCGGCATTATCAACGGCATTGCCATTGCGGATTTGCTCAGGCGCATTGCGGCGGCGAAATAATCGCTTTCACGCTAAACAACCATTCTTTTCCTGCCGAAAATAGATACGCTATGAGTTGTACCATTTTTAAGCGGGCGATCCTTTCCGTTTCGGTTGCCGCGGCATCGCTTGCCGTTGCTGAGACGACGCATATTGTCCAGAAGGGCGAGACGCTGTATTCGCTGAGCCGCACCTACGGCACGACGGTGCAGGCAATCTGCGCGGCGAACGGCATTGCGGACGGATCTTCGGTACGGGCAGGGCAGAAACTGATGATTCCCGACACGAAATCCGCGGCGGTGGCGGAACAGGATCAGGCATCGGGCGGCTCATACACGGTGGAAAAAGGCGATACCTGGTACGGCATTGCGCGGCGGTTCGGCACGAACGTGGACAAATTGTACGAACTCAACGGCGTTGACAGCACGGCGACGCTCAAAGTAGGGCAGACCGTCATCGTGCCGGGCGGAACGGTCGCCGCCAAGCCCGACACGGCAAAACCATCGCCTGCCGCGCCGAAAAGCGGCGGAAAAATCAGCATAGAAGACCCGCGCACGTATTCGGACAAAAAAGGCGACCCCTCGCTCGCATGGCCGGTACAGTCGCCGTCTGTCACCTATATTGAGGGCAAAATCAGCGGTGTCAACCTGAGCGCGAAAAAAGACGAGTCGGTGACGGCAATCCGCGCGGGCACGGTGATGTTCAGCGGGACATACCGTGGATTCGGCAACGTAGTCTTCATTCAGAGCAAGACGGGGCATATTTACGCCTACACGGGCCTGGGGACGGTCAAAGTGAGCAAAGGCGACTACTGCGTGTTCGGGGCGCAGATCGGCACGGCGGGACTTGACAGCTACACGGCAAAGCCGCAGATGTCGCTCATGGTGTTCCAGAACGGCCTGCCGATTGACCCCGCAAAAGCCCCGCGCGGATAAATGCCGAAAAAATAGCTCTCCGTTTGGGTATGGGCGAGACTCTTGTTGGACTTACCATTGTATCTGTAGGTACTTCCCTGCCAGATCTTGTTACAAGCATTGTTGCGGCTAAAAAGGGATAAAGAGGTAACGGTTCTCACCTATGTTTTCTGCGTTACACAGAAAAAGGTCAACCGACTGGAGGGTATTATCTTTGTGTTTATGTATATCAGATATATGACTTATGCAATTGTGAGGTAACGCTATGAGAAAGCTTTGTGAAATAATTAAAGAACAGGTCGTGCCGAATTTTGTAAACCTTGAAACGGCAATAAAGACCTATGAGCGAAACGCTCTTGTATGTGGTTCTCCCGCATGGAGGTATGTTTACCACGCCATTCACTCGGCGGACAAATGGTTTTTTAACCCGTTTGTTTACACCGAACCACAAGGGCATGAGGACGGCATGGATAATCCCGACAATCCCTGCTCTGTTGAATTAAGCGATGAACAGCTTTTGGAGTATCTTTCCGCTGTAAAAGATAAAACCTTACAGTATATTGACGGACTCACGGACGAAATGCTTGCGGAAAAGCCCGAAAACTGTCCCTACACTCGGTTGGAGCTTGTTCTTCGGCAATTCAGGCATATTTCCACACACACGGGTATGCTGAATGGGCTTACCATTGAGAAAACGGGAAAATTTCCCCTATACGTCGGTGGTACAGACACTCTTGACAGGCTGAAAAACGGTCTTTTCTACGAGTAACGGAAACCAATTCTAATCTCTGGCAAAGGGAAATAAGCTACGTACAGCAGCTTCGCAAAGGTTGTGGCAATTCTGTCGGGCGTGGGAAGATGTTCTCTTTCTGTGATATCGCCCGCAGAAAAGGTGACGTTTGGGAGATTTCCTGCGGTCGCTGAAGAATTC
>CAZSOK010000005.1:0-23380 GCA_964608445.1 uncultured Treponema sp.
CCGCCTGAAATTCGTCCTCAGCAAACGACGGGATGCCGTCAACTGCCTGAAATTCGTCCTCAGCAAACGACGGGATGCCGGCAACCGCCGGAAATTCATTCCTCGCGACTGACGAGACGCTGGAACAGGCTGAAATTTCTTCACAGCAATTGACGACACGCCAACAACCGCCTGAAATCCCTTACCCCGCGCGCGCTTATTCCCAAAAGCGGCGGTTTGCACTATACTTTCCCCATGCGAACGTATTTGGGAAGACTGGGCGAGCTGGTGCTGAAAGGCTCGAATATCCGCGACTTCGAGCGGCTGCTCACCGGGAACGCGCGGCGGTTCTTGCAGTCCGTGGACGCGAAGGTGTCGCTGTACGCGGGGAGGCTCTACGTGGAGTGCGCGGACGAGGGCGCGCGGGCCGTGGAATTCGCGCTCGACCACCTGATCGGCATCACGGGCTGGTCGGAGGCGGCGGTCGTGGATAAGGACATCGACGCGATCCGCGCGCAGGTGCTGAAAGAGGCGGCCGGGGCGCGGGAGCGCGGGGCGCGGACGTTCAAGATAGAGGCGAGGCGCAGCGACAAGGGGTTCTGCCTCGACTCCTACGGCATCTGCCGCGAGGCGCCGTCGCTCGTCTGCCAGCAGGGCATCCTCGCCGTGGACGTGCACAAGCCCGACGTGACGATCTGCGTGGAGGTGCGCGACCGCTGCTTCGTGTACTCGAACAAGAACAGGGGACACCGCGGGCTGCCCGTCGGGTGCAGCGGCAAGGGGCTGCTGCTGCTGAGCGGCGGGCTTGACAGCCCCGTGGCGGGCTACCGCATGATGAGCCGCGGCATGAAAATCGAGTGCTGCTATTTCCACGCCTACCCGTACACGTCGCAGGAGGCGCAGCAGAAGGTGGAGCGGCTGGCAGAGATCCTCGCCGCCTACGGGCTGACCACGCACATCAACGTGATACCGTTCACCGACGTGCAGATGCGGATAAAGCAGAAGTCGCCGGCGGAATTCACGACGCTCATGCTCCGCATGTGCATGATGCAGTGCGCGAACATGCTCGCCGCCCGGCTCGGCGCGGACTGCATCGTGACGGGCGAGAGCCTCGGACAGGTGGCGAGCCAGACGATACAGAACCTTGCCGTCACCGAGAGCATGGCGCGCTACCCGCTGCTGCGCCCGCTCGTGGGCATGGACAAGGAGGACATCATCGCCACGGCGCAGCGCATCGGCACGTATGAGACTTCTATCTTACCGTATGAGGACTGCTGCGTGATCTTCTCACCGCGTCACCCCGTCCTGCACGCCGACCTGGCGGAGGCGCGGCGGATATACGAATCGCTCGACGCGGAGGAGCTTATCCGCGCGGCATACGAAAAGCGCGAGATCAAGCGGTTCGACTGCGCAGGTATCGTGGCAGGGACGTTCGGCACGCGCGAGAACGCGGCGCGCCTTGCGGCGGAGAACGGAAAAAGCCTGACGGCGGGCGACTAGTACGCGTACTTGACCGACAGCGTGACGAAATGGTTCACCTTGTCGGCGAGCTTGCCGGCCCATTTCTCATAGGCTGCCTTCGCGTCATCCAGCACCTTGTCCCGGTCGAAATCCTTCCGGAGATTGCCGTCCTCATCGAAATACTTCAGGTAATCTGCCTTCTCTCTCCAGTAGATGTCGTTCTGCACGCCGTCGTTGTGGATGTACTCCAGGGCGTAGCCCAGCCTGACTGACAGCTGCCCCTTCAGCACGCGCGGGAACGTGTACTGCCCCGCCAGCCCGAACTGGCACACGAGCATCGTGTGCGCGCCCGACATGAAGCTCAGGTGGTTCCATGCCGCGTCCACGTGCTCGCCCTGCGCGAACTGCTGGTGCGTGAACACCGAGCCGTCCGTGCGGTACTGCCCCGCCTCCGCGAGCATATACCGCACCTTGTCGTCGTCCGAGAAGGACTCCGCCACGTTCTGGTGCCGGACAAAATTCGCGCTCACGTCGAGCTGCAAATGGCTGACCGGGTTGAAGCGCGCGAAGAACGACACCTTGTCCGAGTCCGGCGGAATGGACGCGCCCATGCAGATGCCGTTGTTCGTGTAGTTCTGGTAGTTCCAGGACGTGCCGGACACGTGGCCGCTGGACTCCGAGTCGTACTCCCAGTGCGCGTAGACGTAGGGCAGCACGATCTGGTAGGAGAACGACATGAACGAGAGCGGCGAGCCGAGCGGCGTGTACACCGCGCCCACCTGTCCCGCGAGCCGGATCTTGCTGTCGAAGTTGAGCTTCGCCACCTCCTCCACGTCAAAGTCGTCCACGAAAATATCGGCGGCGAGCTTGACCGTCCGCACCGGCTTGTACTCGAAGAGCAGCCCCATCTGCAAATTCGCGCCCGCGCCGCCGAGGTTCTGGATCGCCATGTACGGGGCGGGCAAGGCGTACAGGAGCGAGGACTGCGGCCCCATCGTGAGGTTCTCATAATAGGAGAGCGCGAATTTCGGCGTGATGTTCAGGCGGAGCGCGTGGAACGCGAGGAACTTGTTGTCGCTCAGATCCTCGCCCAGGTTGTTGGTCGCGCCGATGACCTCATACAGCGTCGTGAAGTCCCAGCGCGGGCGGCTCACGTTGAGCGTGACGTTCGCCGCATGGTACGCCGTGTCGTTGAGCGCAAGCCCGTCGCGCAGGAACGGCCCGTAGCCCACGCGGTGGATGCCGCCCGTCGCATAGTAGCGGTCGGTGCCGAGCGCGACATTGCAGTTCACGTTCAGGTAGCCGTCCACCGGCCCGACGCTCGCCGCGTCGTACACGGAATCCTGCCGCTGGTTCACGTACCGCTGCGCGATGTTGGCGTACTCCGTGGTCGTCCCCCAGATACCGAAATGGTAGCCCGCCGTCGCGATGCGGGTGAACGGGAGCACCACGTCCCCTTCCGCGGCGACCTCGCCCTCAACCTGCTTGCGCAGCGTGCTGTCATCATTCGTCATGTCCGAGCCGGCGCGGAGCGTGCCGCCGACGGCGACCGTCACGTGGTACGGGCGCGAGAAAATGCGCGCGTACTCGTCCTTCGCGCGCGCGACCTCACGCGCGTACTGCGGGATGACCGCGCCGTCCTCGTCCGTCCCCGCCGCGATCACTTCGTCAATGATGCGCCGGATCGCGTTCGCCGGGTACGGGCGCAGCTGCGGCAGGGGCGAAACCAAGCCCTGTATCTCCCATGCCTGCGCCGTCAGGTAGAACGGATCGCCGGGATCGACGGAGACCTGCGCGCCTGCGGCGGCAAGCGCGAGGAAAAGAACGGCACCACATATCCATCGTTTCTGCATAGACAACCTCGTCAGATTCTAAAGGCGGAAGAACGAACACTCCACGCCGAGCGACATCTCAAACCCGTGCGCGAACGCGCCGCGCTCGTGGTTATGGTTGAACACGAACACATACGCCGGCTGCGCGGAAAGCCTAAGCCAGGGCTTCGCGTACCAGCTCGCGCGCACCGCCAGCCGGTTGACGAATTCGGGCGTTCCCGTGGGTGTCACCCAGTCGCGCCGCTCGCGCCAGTCGTCCTGGTTCTTGCGCGGGTAAATCCAGTTCTTGAAGTCCTTGTCCTTATTCTCCGAGCCGACCACGGAATCCGTGCCGCCCCAGCCAAGCTCCTTGGTGAATGCGCGGCTGCCCGAACAGTACTCGCCGCGCGCCATGAACAGGTACATGCCGTCCACGGAAAACAGCCCCGGCTTCTCGTAGCCCGCCGTCAGCTCGCAGGACACGGTGTCCGGCCCGAACGGCGAGCCGACCCACTCATAGAAGAGCGCGTGGTCGCCGATGTTCTCGCTGTACGTGCGCACGAGCGTCCAGTTCGGTCCTTCCTTGATGTACAGGAACGGCTGCGCGTAGTAGCCCTCCAGCGCGAAGTGCAGGTAGCCGCCGCGGAACGGGACGTACGCCTCCGAGCCGAGCTGCCCGCCCAGGCCGTTCGGCGTCTTGTCGTCCGGCCAGTTGCTGCGCTCATAGGGCGTCTGGAACTGCGTCATCGCGAACATGCCGTAAAAGCGCAGCCCGTCGATCGGCACGAATTCCGACTTCAGCCCCAGGTACGCGCAGACGTGCGACTCCACGTCGTCCACGTTCCGGTCGCCATCGTCGTCGCCGTAGTCGCGCCAGGGGGAAAAGCCGTGGAAAATCGTCAGCGGGTTCAGGAAGCGCAGCTCAAGCGGCGCGTAGACCAGCGCGCCCTCCAGCACCGTGAACGTGACGCGCTTGAACAGCCGCACGTCAATCTGGTGCATATACAGATATTTGTCCACGTTGAATTCGGTGACCGACCCCGTGTACTTGATGTTCGGCGAATAGAACAGCAGCTTCGCGGCGGTCGTCCCCGTCAGGTAGTCCGACATGATGACCGAGCCGTTGAGCGACCGCCCGATTGACTGCGGACCGAGCGCGACCTGAAAGCCGATGCCCGTCTTCTCCGAAATCCTCGCGCCTGCGCTCAGGTAGCCGTAGGACGGGAAGTTGACGTCCACCTCGCTCGCCGCCGACGGAATGTTCGTGTAGTTGTCGTGGTGCAGCATCGCGCCCTTGTTCTCGCCGAGCGACACGTCCACTTTCATCGACACCCAGTCGCCGACCGTTATGCCGACCGGGACGGACAGAAGCGGCAGCCGCCGGTAGCGGTCGAACGTCCAGTCGATGCCCTTGTTCGTCTTGAAGAACGCCTCCGGGTTTGCCGACGGCTCTGCCCCCACAGAAATCAGGTCCGACCCGAAAGAGAACACCGGCTCGGCAAAATACGCGCGGATACGGTCGCACTGCGCCCTGCCGCCCTCGCTCAGCGCGTCGTAGTCAATCTCATCCAGGTACAGGGTGAGTTCCTGCACGGTCAGCGGCGCGCTGTCGGCAAAATTGACAGTGCGGCTTTCCAGCGAGACCGCCATGAGCGCGTCATAAATCCAGTGCCCGCTCGGAATCAGCTCCTGCCCGCCACGGCGACCGCCGCGCGGCACCGCGCCAAGCGAAAGAACGGCGACCATGCCGAGCCACAGCCCGGCAAGCAATGTTTTCCGCATGATTGCTCCTTACCAGTCCTCTTCCTGCCGCACGGCAGAGACCGCCGCCTGAAGTTCCGCGTCAGGCACCGCCTGAGGATACCGCGCGCGCACCGCCTCGTAAAACGCGACCGTGCGAAGCCCGTGCGTCCTGAGCGAAAAATGCTTGGCAAGCTCATGGCTGCGCGCCGCGAACGCCGCGCGTCTTTCGGGATGGTCAACCAAATCGATGATATGGGAGACCATCGCCTCGTCGCTGTCCGCAAGATAGCCGTTCTCCCCGTGGAACACGGTGTCAAAAAAACTCTCATCCCGGCGGCACACGACGGGAAGGCGCGAGACCAGCGCCTCAAGCACGGTCATCGAGTGCATTTCGGAAAGCGAAGCCGTCACGAATATGTCGCCCAGCTGATAATACAGCGAAAGCGCGTCCCAGTTGATGAATCCCGTGAAGAGAATGCGCTGCTCCAGATGCCGGCGGTGCGTCGCGCGCTCCAGGTCATAGCTTGCGCCGCCCGAACCGACGAACAGCATCTTCACCTGCGGACGCTGCTCAAGCACCTGCACGATGACCGAGAACAGCTCCTCGACCCGCTTCTCCTCCACCACGCGCCCGATGAACACGAGCGTCACGTCGTCGTCCCGTATCGAAAGGCTCCGGCGCAGGCTGAGCAGGGCTTCGTCCGTGGGCTTCTTTGCGAGGAACGATTTCGTGTCTATCGCGTTCGGTATGACTGCCGAAGGCGTGCGCGGCAGCATCGCGGGCGACTTGAAATAATCGTGCGCCTTCTCCGACACGTTGATGAGCGCGTAGAATTTCTTGTACAGCCGCTGCAC
The DNA here is from genome assembly GCA_964608445.1 of uncultured Treponema sp. Lineage (GTDB taxonomy): Bacteria > Spirochaetota > Spirochaetia > Treponematales > Treponemataceae > Treponema_D. The sequence continues at coordinate 5,850 of CAZSOK010000005.1, forward strand.
CAGTTTTCTGATGACCTTTACCGGGATCAGCCGTCCGCCCATGAGATAATATCGGTAGAAATCCTCCCACATCGTATGCGTCGTCGCGACGACCGGAATGCGCAGCACCTTCCCCGCCTGCTTTGCCACGTGGGCGATAAAAAATTCCGTGTGCGAATGGATAATCTGTACGCAATGCTCCTTCAAGAACGCGACCACCGCGCGTTTGTGCGGAAAACCGATGTACTGATTGTCGCCGAACGGCGAGGGAATGGAATGCACGCGCAGCACGTCGGGGTCAGTATCCCCGCCCCCAGATTCGTGCGAAGAGACCGTCACGATGACAACATGATGCCCCAGCTCGGTCAGGATTTTCCGCAATTGCACCACCACCGTTACGACCCCGCTTTTCGTCGGCAGATAGGAATCAGAAAACAACGCGATGTTCATAGCGTTTGCTATCCTACCAAATTGTTGCACGAATTTCAAGGATTTGGTACAATCGACCCCATGACGGCGGAAGAAAAAACGACCCTCTACACGCTCCTCAGGACGGCGGCAACAAACGCATACGGCTATGTGCCGCCCGCATTCTCCGGCGATATGCCGCCTTTCACGGACGACGAACGTGCCGCGCAAGCCGCAGACGGGACGCGGGATACCACGGCACAGGCAGGCATTCCCGCGCAGGAAGCCGGCACCCCGCAGCCGCCAGCGCATCCTGCGGAAAGCGACGCGTCGTCCGTGCGCCGCCAGATCGATTCTATCGCGCAGAAGATTGCCGCCTGCGACCGCTGCGTGCTCGCGCGGACGCGGACGAACGTCGTTCCCGGCACCGGCGTAATAAATCCGCTCGTCGCCGTCATCGGCGAAGGACCGGGCTACGAGGAGGACAAGCGCGGCGAGCCGTTCGTCGGACCGGCAGGGCAGCTGCTCGACAAGATGCTCGCGTCCATCGGGCTTTCGCGCACGGAGAACTGCTACATCGCCAACATCGTCAAGTGCCGCCCGCCGAACAACCGCGTCCCTCTGCCCGAAGAGGCCGCCGCCTGCGAATCGTTCCTGCACGCGCAGCTTTTCGCGCTCAAGCCGAAAATGATCCTGTGCGCGGGCAGCACGGCGGCAAAAAACCTGCTCAAGACCAAGAACGGCGTGACGAGGCTGCGCGGGCAATTCTATGACTGGAACGGCATTCCCGTGGCGGTCACGTTCCATCCGAGCGCGCTGCTGCGCGACGCAAGCCAGAAGCGGTTCGCGTGGGAGGACCTGAAGATGATGCGCGCGCGCCTGCAAGAAATCGCCCCCGAATACCGCCCATGAAACGATACCTGCACATCGTGCTGAACGTGCCGATCAACCAGGCGTTCACGTACCTTGACTGCGCGGACGACGCGGAAGCAGAAAGCCGCGTCGGCTACCGGGCTGACATCAAATTCGGCAATCGGCGCACCACGGGCTTCATTGTCGGGGAGTCGGACACGCTTCCGGCGGACTGCGGCGTGGACGAGACGAGAATCCGCCCTATCCTGCGGCTGCTCGACCGCGAGCCGCTGTTCACGGACGAGCTGATCGACCTTGCCCGGTGGATCGCGCGGTTCTACCTCTGCTCCACGGGAGAAGCGCTCGCCGCCATGCTCCCCGGCGGGAAACGTGAGACTGACGCGGGCAGCTTCGCATTCGCCGAGGAAGCCCCCGACACCACCGCCCGCACCCTGAGCGACGAGCAGGCCGCCGCCGTGCGGGGCATCCTCGACGCGCAGGCAAAAACGCACCTGCACTACCTCTATGGGCCGACCGGCACGGGCAAGACCGAAGTTTTCTTGCAGGCGGCGGAAGCACTGCTCGCGCAGGGCAAAGGGGTCATCTACCTGGTGCCGGAAATCGGCCTGACCAGGCAGGTCATCGAAGCCGTGGTCGCGCGGTTCGGGCAGACGGCGGCAGTGCTGCATTCGGGGCTGACTCCCAGCCAGCGGCTCGGCGAATGGAAGCGCATTCTGCACCGCCAGGCGCGCGTAGTGATCGGCGCACGGAGCGCGGTGTTCGCGCCCGTCCCCGACCTCGGCATGATTATCATCGACGAGGAACACGACGGCTCGTACAAAAGCGGCTCGACCCCGCGCTACCATGCGCGGCAGGTGGCGATGTACCGCGCGGCAAAACGCGGCATCCCGCTCGTCATGGGCAGCGCGACTCCGAGCGCGGAGGCATGGCACGCCATGGCAAACGGCACGATCATGCGCCACACGCTCACAAGGCGGCTCTCAGGCGGCGCGGAGCCAGCCGTCAAGGCGATTGACCTCTCCGCGCTCGCGCTGGACAGCTGCATCTCCCCCGAACTCGCCGGGGCAATCACGGAGACGCTCGCACAGGAACGGCAGGTCATCCTCTTCCTGAACCGGCGCGGGTTCACGCATTTCTTCCGCTGCAACTCATGCGGCTTTGAGATGCAGTGCAAGAACTGCTCGGTCGCGCTCACGTTCCACAAAAACGAAAAACGGCTGCGCTGCCATTACTGCGGCTGGCAGACCGTCCCCCCGCAGGAATGCCCCGCATGCGGATCGCTCGACGTGGGCTATTCGGGATTCGGCACGGAATTCATCGAACAGGAAGTCCGCGCGAAATTCCCCCACGCCCGCATCGTCCGCGTCGATACCGACAACGTGACGCGCAAGGGCGAATTGCAGGAAAAGCTGGACGCGTTCCGCCAGGGCGAGTACGACATCATGCTCGGCACGCAGATGGTCGCCAAGGGGCTGAATTTTCCCCGCCTCCAGCTGGTCGGCGTTATCCTTGCGGACACGGGGCTGCACCTGCCCGACTTCCGCGCGCAGGAGCGGACGTTCGCGCTCATCACGCAGGTGGCGGGACGCGCGGGCAGGTTTTTCCCCGACGGGCGCGTGCTGGTGCAGACCTATGCCCCCGACCGCATGCCGATCGCCTGTGCCGTCCAGGGCGCGACCGCCCAGTTCTACGATGAGGAGCTGAAGCAGCGCGCCGCACTGGATTTTCCGCCGTTCTCGCGCCTGGTGCGGCTGGTATTCCGCGCGCCCACCGAAGCGCAGGCTGAGCAGGCGGCGGCGGGCGCGGCGGCAATCCTGCGCGAATCGCTCAAAAAGAACGCGCGCGCCGCTGACGGGCCGGAAATCTTAGGACCTGCCGCCTGCCCGATTGCCAAAATCGCCGCGAACTGGCGGTACCAGCTCCTGCTGCGCGGCAACAACCGCGCCGTCATGCAGGCTGTCGCCGCCGACTTGCTGTACAACTACAAGCACGACAGCGATGTCTACATCGAATGCGACGTGGATCCCGTCGCCCTGCTCTGAATCAGACGTGGCGGCGCACGCCGTCAAAGCGCACGTTCCACAGGAACAGCCCTGACGCCGGGGCGGTCACGCCCGCCCGCTTGCGGTCGCGGCTGTCAAGCACGTGCCGAAAATAATCGGGGCTTCTTTTTTCTTTCTCAAACTGAATCAAGGTTCCGGTCAGGCTGCGCACCATTTTCCAGAGGAATGCGTTCGCGGTGATCTCAAAGACAAGCTTGTCGCCGTCGGGGCAAAAAACGGCCTGCTCGATAAAACGGAACGTCGATGCGCTCGCGTCCCCGGCGGCGGCAAAGGTCGCGCAGTCAATCTCGCCGTGCAGATGCGCCGCCATCTCGTTCAGCACGCGGATATCCGGCTGATGATGGATCTGCCACACATAGCGCATTTCCGTCGCGCGAGGGCTTTTTCCGCAGTAGATGACATAGCGGTAGGTACGTGCCGTCGCGCTGAAACGCGCGTTGAAATCGCCGCCCACGATCCGCGCGGCATTGACGCGCACGTCATGCGGCAGAAAGGCGTTGATTGCCTGCACGTAGTTCTCCGCCGGAATCGAATCAACCGGGCTAAAAAAATTCGCCGCCTGCGCCGCCGCATGTACGCCGCTGTCGGTCCTGCCGCTGCCGTAGAGCGGCGTGTGCTGCTTGTGGATTTTTTGGAGCGCGGCCTCGACCTCTGCCTGCACGGTGCGGACAGCCCTGCCGCCGTCCGCCCGGTCCTGCCGCTGCCAGCCGCAAAAATCGGTGCCGTCATACGACAGCGTGAGCAGGATATTACGCATCGTCGTCCGACGGCACAAAATCCAGGTCGTTCGCGTCGGCGATCACCTTGGTAATTCGCTCGTACAGCTCGCGCGACTTTTCCAGGAGCGGACCGGGCTTTGCCTTCGACGACCGTCCCAGCCCGAACCCGCGCGCGATCGATCGCTTGCATTCGTCCAGTTTCTTGAGCCGCTGCTGCATGTCGTCGGTCTGCCCGTACTTGAATTCGAGCAGCCCCACCTCATAAATCAGCCCGTCGTAGCCGTAGTTCTTGTCGGTGTCAGGACCAAGGTTGGTCATCACGCCGAGCGATTCGGTGCGCGCCATCTCGTTTATCAGCGTCTGCTCGTAAAAAAAGAGCGCCTTGCGGTAAAATGCCTTGGCAACCCAGTCATAATTATGACCCGGAATCTCTTCGTTCAGGTGATTGCACAGCCACGCGAGGCGGAGCGAAATTACGGCGCGCTTGACCGTCGGCGCGTAGCCCAGATCGACCTTGCCGTAGGAAAGCAGGGCAAGGAAATACATCGCCGCGCCGTCCAGCAGCGACCGCTCCGTATCCAGCTGATAATGCGGGAAAATATTGCTCACGGTTTTGATGCGCTGCTCCTCGTCGGCGCGCAGCGCGTCAATCGATGCCTTGTCCGTTATCACGGGGAAATCGTTCCAGAAAAACGCGGTGTGACAGCGCGGACACGCCCCGACCGCATAGATGAGCGGATAAATCTTGCCGTATTTTGCCGAAGGCTCGTACAGGCGGTGCAGCTCATCGGTCAGTTCACCCGCAATCATGCGCCCGCTCCCCGAAAGCATCTCCTCGCGGGCAAAATCGCGCTGGCAGCACGGACAGCGCACTTTCGTCTTTGACCAGTACGAAACCTTGGGCTTCTTGCCGTCGTCCTCCGCCGGCTTTTTAGAGACATTCGCGTACATTGCCGCCCCCCTCTTTTTCTATCACGACGAACGCCGTCGCAAATTCCTTCTCATGGCTCAACGAAAGATGCACCAGGCACGGGCCGACCCGCTCGGCAAGAATCCGCCGGGTGTCCTCCCCGAACGCGAGCGAGGGATTGCCGCGATCGTCGTTGACGACCCACATATCCTTGAGCGACAGCCCGGCAAATCCCGTTCCCAGCGCCTTGGCGAACGCCTCTTTTGCCGCGAACCGCACCGCATAATGCTGGCTCGCCGAAGATATGTTCCGGGGCGAAGCCGCACAACGCTCGGCATCCGCAAAGAAACGGGACAGCAGCTCATCGTCCCGCACCCATTTCTCAAAGCGGCTCACTTTCGCGATGTCCGTGCCGATGCCGTAAATCATTCGCCGCCCCCGGTATGCGCCGTTCCGGCATCCGGCTCAAGCGACCGAGCCGTCACCGTGACGGAGACCGAGCGCGCGCCGTCCGCTGCCGTCACGCCCGCGGGCAGGGAAAACCGCAGCGGCACCGTATGCGTTCCCGCCGCAGAAATGCCGCTACAGTCGGCGAGCACCGTAGAAATGCCCGGCCGGTACTGCTCCAGCGCGAGCACCGACCCGCGCAAGGTCAGCGTGACCGGGGCAATGCTTCCCGCAGGCTCAAGCGTGCTGCTGAGCGCGGAGAACTGGACGGGAACGGACGCAAACGTCCTGGTCGTCATGGCTTCCGCCACCTTCACCGTCACCGAAACCACCGTGCCCTGCGCGACTTTCAGAAAGATGCCGGGATTGTCGAGTGAGACTTTCATCGTCACGTCGCCGCGCGCGCCCTCGACGGAGACCTGCCGTGTCTGCAAGCGCGTGCAATGCTCGACCATCGATCGCGGACCGGTCACCTTCGCCTCGCCCGGGTTCAGCGTCACCGCGCCCTTCTCGTAGCCGTGCGCCGGCTCGCCCGAAACGAGCGCGCTCACGGGAACGAACGCGCTGACCTGCTCCTCCACCGTCAGCCGCACTTCTTCGGGACTCACCCGGATTTCCATCGGCTCGATGAGCATCGCGTTCTCGCTCAGCGTAATCAGCACGGGAAAACTGGATTCGCCCTCCCGCGCGACGTAATTCAGGTCGAGGTAGGCGGAGAAATCGCTCTCATGCAGCGTGGATATGCTCTCCGGCTTTCCGCGCACCATCACGCGCACGGTATGCGGGAACGGGCTTGCCGCCACCATGCCGTTCTGCGCGTCGATTGCCAGCGGCACGACAAACGATTTCCGATCCATCGTGGAGAACAGGTAGAACATATAGAACGGCAGCGCGAGCGCCACGCACACGATAATAGGAAGCCAGTTCTTCCTGACGGAATCAACAATTCGACGCGCTTTCATCGACAGTATCCTCTATCGTATATTGGTCGGGGGTGAGTTCCAGGAGATTCTCCAGAATCTTGGTCAGCTGGTCGGTGCTCAGGTCGTAATGCAGCTTGGAATCATAGGCAAGGCTGAGCGCCCCGGATTCTTCCGAAACGACGAGCACCACGGAATCGCTCACCTCGCTCAGGCCAAGCGCGGCACGATGCCGCGTCCCGAACGTCTTCTTGATGTCGTACTGCTCCGAAAGCGGCAGGAAACACCCCGCCGAGACGACCTTTCCGTTCTGGATGAAGCACGCGCCGTCGTGCAGCGGCGTGTCATGCCCGAAAATCGTCACGAGCAGCGCCGACGACACGTCCGCGTTGATGCGCGTCCCCGTGTCCATGATGTCGTCCATTTTGGTGTGGCGCATGAACACGGCGAGCATTCCCCGCCGCTGCTTGGAGAGCATCTCCGCCGCGATGATGACCGAATCAACGTAGGTGTGGCGCGAGCGGTTGCCGAACGTGAGCCATTCCGTCTGACCGAGCTTGAGGAAAATCTTGCGCAGCTCAGGCTGGAACACGATGGCAAAGCAGATGGCGAGCGCGGGCGCGAGGATGTTCATGAGCCAGCGGAGCATTTGCAGGTTGAGCGCGACCGCGAGCACGTAAGCCCCCGCCACCAGCCCCGCCGCCTTTATCAGCAGCACGGCGTTCGTCTTGATGAACAGCTGGTGCACTTTGTACAGCAGAAACGCCATAATCCCGATGTCGATCACCGGGCTGAAATACTGATTGTATATGCGTAAAAAAACATCCAACGCGTTCACGGTCGATTCCTTTTCCTGCTCAATTATATCCTATTCCGCCCAAAACTGCCAGCGCGTCCACTGTCTCCTTCACGTCATGCACCCGGAGCAGGGACGCGCCCGCAATGACCGCAAGCATATTCGCCGCAAGCGTTCCCGCAAGCCGACCTTCCGCCGCGCGTCCCGTCAGGTCGCCGATAACGCTCTTGCGCGAGAGCGCCATCAGCACGGGATACCGCCCGCCGCACAGCTGACCGCACCGGCGGATAAGCGTACCGTTCGCCCCGGCATCCTTGCCGAAGCCGATTCCGGGGTCAATGATGATCTTATTATCGGCAATTCCGCGCCCCAGCGCATAATGGACGCGTCCCCGCAGATACGCATCGACTTCGGCGAACACGTCTCCATAGGCGGTGTTCTGCTGCATTATAGCAGGAACGCCGCGTTTGTGCATCAGTATGACGGGAATTTCCGCGCGCGCGGCAACGGCAGCCGACTGCGCATCGTCCTCCAACGCCGAAACGTCGTTCAGCATATCCGCGCCCTCGTCCAACGCCGCCCGCAGGACGACGGATTTCCGCGTGTCCACGCTTACCGGAATCGGACTGTGCCTGCGCACCGCGCGCAGTACCGGCACGATACGGCGGATTTCCTCGTCGGCATCCACATAGTCCGCGCCCGGCCGCGTGGACTCCCCGCCGATGTCCAGCATATCCGCGCCCTCGTCGATAAGCCGCAACGCACGGTCGGCAGAACCACGGCTTTCCGCAAAGAACGAATCGGGCGTGGCGTTCACGATGCCCATTACGAACGCGGGACGATCCGTCGTGACGACCCGATCCGCCAGCACGATGCGCCGCACCGTCCCTTCAATCCTGCCCACGCGCTACGCCCCTGCCGAGGCAAGCACGTCCCGTGCCGCCTGCGCGATATGCCGGGGACTCATCTGCGCGTCCGCGGCAATCTCCTCGCGCGTGCCGTGCGCCAAAAACGCGTCGGGAAACGCGAGCGCCGCCGTATGCGTCATGCCGCGCGCATAGAGCACGTTCTGCAAATAAACGCCCACGCCGCCGGAACGCACGCCGTCCTCCACGAGGATGACAGCGACATAGCCCTGCGCGATGCCCGCAAAAAAATCCTCGTCCACGGGCTTGACAAAACGCAGGCTGTATATGTCGGCACAGATACCGTCCAGCGCGAGCGCACGGGCAGCCTGCACCACCTCGCCGTAATAGCCGCCCGTCGTCACGAACAGCACCGACGGCTTCCGTTCCGCCGAAAGCGACGGCGCATAATCCTCACAGCGGACAAGGATGCCCCGCCCCACCTCGACCGCAGCGCCAAACGCGGCCGTCTCCGTCGGGCACGACATCTTGGGATAGCGGATGGCGACCGGCGTCTTCTGCGCGACCGCCCAGGACAGACACCGCGACAAGTCAGCCGCAGAGACCGGCGCGAGCAGCGTCAGTCCGGGAACGGGACGCAGCAGCGCGATGTCGAACAGCCCCTGATGCGTCTCGCCGTCGCCGGGAACGATGCCCGCCCGATCAAGGCACAGCACCACTCCCCGGCCGCTCAACGCCACGTCATGGATAATCTGGTCAACCGACCGCTGGATGAACGTCGCATAAATCGCCACCACGGGAATCAGCCCGCCCGCCGCAAGACCGCCCGCAAACGTCACCGCATGCTCCTCGGCAATCCCCACGTCAAAAAAACGTCCCGGAAAACGGCGCGAGAACGCGTCCAGCCCCGTGCCTTTCTGCATCGCCGCCGTAATCGCCACGAGCCGCGGGCATTCCTCAGCCAGCGCGACGAGCGAGCGGCTGAAGCTTTCGGTAAAACTGACCGTATCGAACCGGTCGAACGTGCCGTCGGAAATCTGGAACGGGCCGACGCCGTGGAACGTCGCCGGGTCGTTCTCGGCAGGAGAATACCCCTTGCCCTTGACCGTCCGCACATGCACCACGACGGGCTTGGGCAGAGTGCGCACGCGCCGGAACACGTTCTCCAGCTCGGCAATGTCATGCCCGTCAAGCGGACCGACGTACTCCATGCCCAAATCAGTGAAAAAATTATTGGAGAGCAGCAAGCCTTTCAGCGCGCGCTTGAAACGATAGATGAATTTACCCAGGTGACGCTCGGAATACGGGATTTTGTCCACGATGCCGTCAACCCAGGAACGGAACGACTGGTATGTGCGCGACATCGTAAGCCGGCTCAAATAGCGCGAGAGCGAGCCGGTACTCGCGCTGATGGACATCTGGTTGTCGTTCAGCACGACGATGAGATTCTTGGAGAGCTGCCCTGCGTGCGACAGCGCCTCGAACGCCATGCCGCCCGTCAGCGCGCCGTCGCCAATCACCGCGACCGCTTTCCCCGCCTTTCCCCGCAGCTCCCACGCCGTCAGCAAGCCCAGCGCCTGCGATATGGACGTGGACGCATGGCCGTTGTCAAAAAAATCGTGCGGGCTTTCCTGCGTGCGCGTGAAGCCTGACAGCCCGCCGCGCCGCCGCAACGTGCCGATCGCATCATACCTGCCCGTCAGCATTTTGTGGGCATAGCACTGATGGCTCACGTCAAAAATAATCGCGTCAGAGGGAGAGGAGAACACGCGGTGCAGGGCGACGGTCAGCTCGACCGCCCCCAAATTGCTCGCCAAATGCCCGCCGTTTTTCGCGACGACGGCGAGAATCGTCCGCCTGATTTCATCAGTGAGTTCGGGAAGCGCAGATTCCGGCACGCGCTTGAGGTCGTCCGGTGAGTGAATGCCTGAAAGAATCGTAACCGTCCTCCCGAAAAAAAGACCGCGCAGTACGATTACTTTCGCGGTCTTTTAAATTCCGTCGCAAAAGAACTTACTTGCTCTTATGACGGTTGCGTCGCAGCATCTTCTTTCGCTTGTGCGTCGCCATTTTCTGGCGTTTTCTTTTCTTTCCGCAGGGCACGTTCGGCACTCCTTAGTAAAAATATATTGCTATTATAGCAGAAAACGCACTTTCGTCAAGTGGCGTTCCGCTGACCGCTACTGTTTTTCGATGCGGTACTGCACTTTTTCGTTGAACAGCTGGCTCGCCGCGAGCGAGACGACTTTCCCATCGTTCGCCTCGATTGCCGGATCCTCAATCTTTGACATCTGGAACGCACGGCGGCTCGACGCGCACGTAATCTCGTACACGTTCCCGGAAAATTTGACCAACGCCTCTAGGGGGAATATCATCTCGTCACCTCGTATGCGGCATTATAATAGAAACCGGCGGGACATGTCAACCGACCGCGCGCGGCGGGCGCAAGCGGCGGCAACGCGCTCTTTATGCCCTCCGCCCCAAAAAGGTAGGAGCTTTTGCCCCAAAAGTTCCTACCTTTTCACCAAAAACCTTATAAGCTTTTGCATGAAAAGTTCCGAGGTTTTTGCCCAAAAGCTCCTAGCTTTTTGACAGTTTCGGGTGATTTTTTCATGCCCGGCCGCGCAATCCGTCCGGGGGTATATTGACACAACGCGAAAAAAGCAGTTTACTGTTTGCCCTCGTTTTGCAAAATATTCGTATCTTATTGACTAAAACCTGCATTCCGATATAATAGACGGTATACGCTATGGGCTATCAGTCGGAAGAAGCATTGACAGAGGCATACGCGCTGCTTGAGGCAGGCAACCCCGCGCAGGCAAGGAACGTGCTGGCGGAAGCCATCCCGTATGACCTGGAGAACAAGGAGGCATCGTTTGCCCTGTGGTGCTGCTCTTTCTGGGAGCATTTCATCGATACCCTGAAAGCGATGGATGCCTTTGAGCGCGGCGAGGAGCTGGTCACGCACTGGAAGGCATTCCTCCGCGACACCGCGCTCCGCAGCGACACGGCGGAAAAAGCCGTGTACGCCATGCAGCGGGGCGTGTTCTCGCTCGCGCTTGCCAGCTATGCGGACGCGGGCAGGCAGGACGCGCAGCAGGCGGAGACGTTCCGGAAGACCGGGCTGTGCCACAAGAAGCTGGGGAACTATGCCGACGCGTTCTGCTGCCTTACCGAGGCGAACCGCCGCGCGCCGCTTTCCGCACCGATCATAGCGGAGATGGCGGACTGCTACGCGCTGTGCGGCGAAGAGAAAAAAGCGCGGGTACTCTTCCGCGAGGCGTTCTTCCAGGACGCGCAGGCGGTTGACCTCGATTTCCTGGACAGCGAGCTTATCTGCTGCCTGATCCGTCAGGTGCGGGGCAAGGGCTACACGGGCGCGGCTTTGCAGGAGTGGATTCCCGTGTACGGCACGGTGTACGGCGTGTTCAGCGCGAAGCGCAAGCTCAAGGGGCAGGAAGTCGGCATCCTCAAGCGGAACATCTACGCGATGGAATCCGAACGCTGCGATCCGTCAAGCGACCTTGCCGTCCTGACGCCCAAGCTGATAAACATGTATTTCTGGTTGATTGACCATTACGTCCACACGGAGGACAACCGGGACAAGACCAATGAGATACTGCTCAAAATAAAAATGATAGATAGGAATATTTACAGCCTGTACGACGCAAAATAGGCTGATAGGAGATTTTATGTCAGAACTCGTAACAAAAGTTCAGGAGATGCTCAAAGAAGAGACGTGGACTCGCGCGACAATCAGCAACTACACCAAGAGCAATTTGATTGAACTGGCGAATATCCTGGAACAGGCGAAGAAAGAAGATGCCGCCGACGAAGTAAAGGCAATCTGCGACGAGCAGCTGGCAAGCAACCGGGACAGCATCATCGCCCTGTATATCTCCGGCATGCTCGCGCTCAAGAAAGGCACGCTGGACACCTCCGCGCTGGAAACGCTCGTGGACATCTTCCGGAAAAACCACAAGGAAAGCGTGGTCATCTACCTGTGCGAGTCAATCCTTGAGGACGACGCGTCCAACAAATTCGCGCTGCGCACGCTCGCAGGCTGCTACCGCGAGGACAAGAACGAAAAAATCTGGGAAATCTACGAAAGGCTCGTGAAAATCGACTTTGAGGAGGCGGACGCCGCAAAACTGCTGGGCGACCATTACGAGCCGGACGACAAAGAGCTTGCGATCGACTACTACAAAAAGGCGCTGCTGCGCTACGTGAACGCGAAAAACTACACCGCCGTGAGCGAGGTCTGGAAAAAACTCGTCCTGCTCGTGCCGGAGGAGATCGACTTCTTCATGCTCGTGCAGCGCAAGATCGCGAAGACCATCAGCGCGGACAAGAGCGCGCTCCTGATGCAGGACCTGTACGGCTGGTACAAGGACACCAAAAAATGGGACATCGCCATCGACATCCTCAAGCTCATCCTTTCGATCGACCCCAAGGACAACTGGGCGCGGCGCGAGCTGGTCGAGTGCTACACGGGGAAATATGCCGACCACAGCAACGTGGCGGACTATGTCCGCTCGTCAAACCTGGGCCAGGGCTTCCGCAACGTGTTCGAGGCGATCAACGACTTTGAAAAGCACATCGCGTTCGACGTGAAGCATTTCGTGTACCACCGAACCTGGCACGTGGGCATTATCCGCAAGGTGGAGAACGACACGCTCACGATCAACTTCGGCAAGAAGAACGGCGTGCGCGAGATGTCGCTCAAAATGGCGGTGGACGCGCTCCAGCCGCTCGCCGACGACCACATCTGGGTGCTCAAGGCGACCAGACCAAAGGACGAGCTGGCAAAGCAGGTCAAAGCCGACAAGGCATGGGCGCTCAAGACAATCATCAAGAGCTTCAACGGCAGCTGCGACTTCAAGCGCATCAAGGCGGAGCTCGTTGACGCGATCCTCTCACCGAAGGAATGGACCGGCTGGAACAGCGCGGCAAAGAAAATCCTGGAGAACGACGCCACGTTCGGCGTGAATCCGAACAACATCAACGAATACATCGTGCGCGACCGCGAAATCACCACGGAAGAAAAGCTGAACAGCGAATTCAAGGCGCAGAAGAAATTCTTCGAGCGCATCGACATCCTGATGCGCTACCTGAACGACGAGACGACCGAAAAGGAGAGCGACCTGTTCGCCGATATGTTCAGCTACTTCACGGGCTACGTCAAGTCGTTCGACACCACGAACGACGCGAACGAGCAGGTCGTCGCCTCGTACCTGGTCGTGCAGACCGTGACCGCGAAGTACCCCACCCTTTCCGTCCCGATAAAATACAGCTTCGACAAGCTGTACCGACGCATCAAGAATCCGCGCGCCATGTACGACGAGCTGAAAGCCATCACGCTGGTACGCGAGGGCAAGCAGGCCGATGCCCCCACGCTGCGCGACGTCTACCTGAACGACATCAAGATGCTGCCGGACTGGGTTGACCAGTACATCATGCTGTTCCCCGCCGTGCTCGAAAAACGCATGCTCGACACGCTCATCCAGGCGGGAGAGACCGAAAAAGTGCAGAGGCTCGCCGGCACGGCGTTCGACGACTTCCGCGGCTACCGCGACGCGATCCTGTATTTCTTCGAGCACTGCCGCGACGAGGACTGGTTCGTGCAGACGGACATTCCGTACCAGAAACAGCTCATCGCGCTGCTCAACATCATCGCGCACTCCTACCGCGAGATCAACAGCCACGTGGACACCACGGAAAACCGCAAGGTCATCAGGAACGCGGAACGCCTCCTGTTCGACAACGGCACGCTGCTCGGCTACATGCTCGACAGCGACGAGGCGACGATGAGCCACCTGTACACGCTCGTTGACGACATCGCCGACCTGGAGGGAAGCATCAAGGCGCAGCTGCGCAACAAGATCCTTGAGAAATACCCGGACTATAAATTCCACAAGGCCGAGGAGAAGTCCTCCGCGCCCAAGGGCATGCTGGTCACGGCAAAGAAGCTCAAGGAAAAGCAGGACGAAGAGACCGACTTGCAGACCGTGCAGATTCCGCAGAACGCGCAGGAAGTCTCCGAAGCGCGCGCGAAAGGCGACCTGAAAGAGAACGCCGAATACCAGGCGGCAAAGGAACACCAGCACTACCTGAACAAAAAACTGTCGCAGCTGCAAGGCGAGCTCGCGCGCGCGGTCATCTTTGACCCCACGACGGCAACCACGTCATACATCTCGTTCGGCACGATGGTCACGCTCACCAACAAGGACACGGGCAAGGATGAGACCTACACGATTCTCGGACCGTGGGAATCGGACACCGACAACGGCATCATCTCCTATATGTCCCCGTTCGGGAACGAGCTGCTCGACCACAAACTCGGCGACGAGCTTGACTTTGAGATTAACGGCCATGCCTACCGGTTTACCGTCAAGGCGATAACGCTCGCGAAACTCTAAGACGAAAGCCCCGCTCACGCGGGGCTTTTCTTTTTATGCGTCCACCGTGATTTCCACGGGGCAGTGGTCGGAACCGGGCACGTCGGCAAGGATGCGCGTGGACGACACGGCAGGCACGAGCGCGTCGTTGACGCAGGTGTAGTCGATGCGCCACCCGATGTTCTTCTCACGGGCATGGAAGCGGTAACTCCACCAGGTGTACAATGCCGGATCAGGATGCTGCGCGCGGAAAACGTCGGCGTAGCCGTTCGCGGTGAAAAAATCCATCCAGGCGCGCTCTTCAGGAAGGTAGCCGGCGTTGCCCTCGTTCGCCCTGGGATTCGCCAAGTCAATCGGCTTGTGGGCAATGTTGTAGTCGCCGCAGAGCACGACATCATACCCGTCCGCGACGCGCGCGTTCAGATAATCGAACATCGCCGCGCAGAATCCCAGCTTGTAGCCAAGCCGCAGCCCCGGTCCCTGGCTGTTGGGAAAATACGCGCTGACGACGACCAGCTTCCCGAAATAGGCGGCGGTCACCCTGCCCTCATCGTCGTAAGCCGGATCGCCCAGCAGCTCGACGGCATCCGGCACGCGGCGGGAGTAGATCGCCGTCCCCGAATACCCGGCCTTTTTTGCCGACGACCAGCAGGAGCAAAACGCCGCCGCACTGTTCGCCACCGCAACGGGCGAAACCGCGTCTTTTTCGGGGACGGGAAAGAACGCCTGCCCCCCGCTTCCCGGCGCGAGCAATTCCTGCGAGAGCTGGGACGGATGCGCCTTGGTCTCCTGAATGCACACCACATCGGCACCACAGCCCAGCAGCCAGTCCACGAACCCTTTCTTTTCCACGGCACGGATGCCGTTCACGTTCCAAGAGATAATCTTCATAACGGCATGGTAGCACAAACGCGCTCTTTCGTCAGCACGAGCGCATGATACGCGCCGAGCGCGCTGACGAATTTCGGCGGGTTCTCCGCAGGGCGCGCCAAATCCGTGACGGAAACGCCGCCGCACCGCCAGCCGTCCGGGTCGTCAAAACCAAGCCGCCGCAGGGCGGCACAGCCGCTGAACGCCTCCGCGCCAATCTCACGGCACGCGGCGGGAACCTGGACGGAAGCCAGTGCCGTACATCCCGCGAACGCGCGCCGGCTGATCGCGGCAAGGTTGCCCGGAAAACGGATGGAGAAAAGCTGCCGGTTGCCCGCAAACGGACTGCCGGACACGCGCGAGCATTCGGTGACCGCCGACAAATCAAGGGAGACGAACACGCGGCTCTCACGGACGGCCGCGCTGATGCGGTGCACCGTCTTGTCGCCGACCGTGCCGTCCGCAGCCACGACGACCTCGCTCCCCGGCGGCAGCAGGCCGAGCGCAATGCGGAAATCAGAGACATCCATCACGCTCGCGCCGTTCGTCAGCTGCACGGTCGTCCCCGACTCCACGTCGTCGGGGCTGTCATGGGAAAACACGATGGCAAGCCGCGAATACCTTCTCATAAGCCGCCTCCCCGCGCCGACAGGAACTGCCGCCGTTCCTCGTCGCCGCATTCCCGCCCAGTATACCACAGGACGACGCGACGCGCCAGCAAAATCACGCCTGATACAGCAGCGCGTTCACGATCGCCGCGGCAACCGACGAGCCGCCCTTGCGCCCCCGCGCGACGATATGCGGCAGGCCGCTGCGCAGGACAAGCTCCTTCGCGGCGACCACGTTCACGAACCCCACGGGCACGCCCACCACGAACGCGGGCGAGAAAAAACGCGCGTCGTGCAGCTGCCGCAGCCGCACCAGTGCCGTCGGCGCATTCCCGCAGGCGAACAGCACGGGCCGCTCCCCGCCCGCGAACAGCCGCGCCGCCTTGTCCACCGCGCACGCCGCCCGCGTCAGGCCGCTGCGGCGGCTCGCCTCTGCCACGTCGTCGTCCGCCATGAAGCAGCAGGTCTCTATGCCGAGCCGCGCGCACGAAAGCGCGCTGATGCCCGCCTTCGCCATGTTCGTGTCGGTCACGATGACCGGGCGGCGGGAAAGCACGTCACGCGCGGCATCCAGCGCGCCGGGAGAAAAGACGAGGCTCTCCGCGTAATCAAAGTCCGCGCTCGCGTGGATGGCACGGAACACGACCGAACGCCGCTCCTCCGGGACAACGATTCCCCGCGCGGCAAGCTCGCCGGCAATCACCCGGAAGCTCTCCGGCTCGATGTCGCGCGGCGCGCACTGCCGCACGGACGGATACTGCGCGAGCGCGTCGCCGGGGAACAAAACCAGCGCGCTCAAAACTCCACCCCCGCCCGCGCCGCCACGCCCGCGGCGAACGGATGCCTGACGCACCGCATCTCCGTGACGTAATCGGCGCGTTCAATAAACCGCGCGGGCGGCTCGCGCCCGGTCAGCACCACCTCCACCCCGTCGGGCACGGCGGCAAGGAACGCGTCCACCGCGGCGGCATCGACGAGCGCGAGCGCGCAGGCGGCGCAGATTTCGTCCAGCACGAGCAGCACCGGCGCAGGGCTGCCTGAGCACAGCTCCCGCGCCCGCGCGAAGTTCGCGTCACCGATCGCGCGCGTCTCCTCCCGCTCCGCCGCCGTCATCTGCGCGGCAAAACGCCCGCCCGCCTTGCCGCGCAGGACGACCGCCCCCAGCCGCGCGAGCGCGGCAAGCTCGCCCGTCCGCCGCCCCTTGAGGAACTGCACGAACACCACGCGCCAGCCGTTCCCCGCCGCCCGCGCCGCCATGCCGAGCGCGGCAGTCGTCTTGCCCTTGCCGTCGCCGTAATACAAATGCACCATGCGCCCAGTATACCACACGGAACGGTTTTTTGACAGGTCGCCGCGCGTTCCCCAGCGCGAACGCGGCGGAACGGCAATGATTTCCCCGTATTCACGGAGTACCGCCTGAAACACGAACGGAAATACGGTATTCATGATGTATCTTCCCGTTTCTGCGGAGTTTACAAAAATATCATCATAGAAACACGGCATTCGTGGTAACACAGCCTATTTCTACGGATTTTTTGCGATATTCCATGACAAAACACGATAAGACAGATGTATGTTCCCACTTCTGCGGAATTTGCTGAAACATCGCCATGAAAACACGATATTCGTGGTATTTTTACCCATTTCTGCGGATTTTCTATGCTATTCCATGAT
>CAZSOK010000005.1:23480-29675 GCA_964608445.1 uncultured Treponema sp.
GGTATTCGTGGTATATTTTATCGTTTTCCTGATGACTTTTTGCGGAAAACGGCGTATACTGGGGGTATGAGCGAACGAACACGCGATATTTTTGTCAGGAACCTGCGGTATTTCCGCCGGAGGCTCGGTTTCTCGCAGGAGCGGCTTTCCCGCGCGGCAGGCATGAGCAAGAACTACGTCAACCAGATAGAGCACGCTCAGGCGTTCCCGTCGCCGGAGTCGATTGACCGGCTCGCGGTGGTGCTGGGCGTGACCCCCGCGCAGCTGTTCGGCGCGGCGGAAAGCCCGGAGAACATCATGACGGCGCGGACCGGCGAGCTGGTGGATGCCCTTGCCGGGCGCGTCCAGGAACGGCTGCGGGACGACATCCGCGCGGGCATTGCCGAGGCGGTGGCGGCGCAGGTCAGGCAGCCGCTATGACCGTCCCGCGCCGAAGACAATCCGGTACACTGCGTCCATATCGAGCGCGGAGCGCACGGCGGCGGCAAGGCGGTCGAAGGCGGCCTCGCGCTCGCTTTGGTACGGGCGGCAGGACGGCACGGGAATGCCCCGGCGCGCGCACAGCACCGTGAGGACAGCGCGGAACACTGCGTCGCCGTCGAAGAACCCGTGGACATACGTGCCGAGGACGTTGCCGCGCGCGACGGCACGGGGACACGCGCTCCCGTCCAGAAAGGCCGTCTGCCCGTGGTGGATCTCGTAGCCCTCCACGGCGCGGCCAGACAGCGCGGAGAACACGCCGCCGAGCACGGGCAGTTCCGCGCTCACGCGAACGCGCGTCTTCTGCGGCGTGAACGTCGTCTGGACGGGGAGCAGGCCGAGCGCGGCGAGCGAAGGGCGGGCGGATTCGTCCTCGTTCCCGTCCGGGTCGTGCAGGGCGTTCCCCAGCAGCTGGAAGCCGCCGCAGATGCCGACGACCGGCACGCCGTCGGCTGCCGCGCGCACGACGACGGCGTCCAGCCCCGTGTCGCGCAGCCAGTCCATCGCGCGCACGGCGTTCTTCGTGCCGGGAAGCACGAGCAGGTCGAGTCCGCCGGCCGCCGCCGCGCAGGATGCCGCCGTGTCAAAAAAAGTGACGCGCACGGACGGCAGGCGCGCAAAAGGCAGCAGGTCGGTGGCGTTCGACAGGTACGGCAGGCGCACCACGCCGACGTGCAGCACGGCATTTTTCTTTCCGTCCCCGCCGCCTGATTCCGTGCCGCACAGGCTGTCCTCGTCGTCAATGAGCAGGTCGGGGAGGAACGGGACGACACCGAGCACGGGAATGCCCGTCAGCGCGCGCAGATCGTCCAGTCCGCCGCGCAGCAGCGACACGTCGCCGCGGAATTTGTTGATGACAAAGCCTTTGATTCGCTTTCGCTCCCGCGCGGTGACGAGCGCGGCCGTTCCGTACAGTGCCGCGAACACGCCGCCGCGGTCGATGTCCCCGGCGAGCAGCACCGGCGCGTCCGTCAGATCGGCAAGCCCCATGTTCACGATGTCGCCGTCACGCAGGTTGATTTCCGCCGGGCTGCCCGCGCCCTCCAGCACGATGATGTCGTTCTCCGCCGCAAGCGAGCGGTACGCCGCCATAATCTGCGGCACGAACGACGTGCGCCGCGCAAAATAGTCGCGCGCGCCCATCGTTCCTATCGGCACGCCGTTCACCACCACCTGGCTGCCCGTCTCGCCCGTCGGCTTGAGCAGGATCGGGTTCATGCGCACGTCCGCCGCAATGCCCGCCGCCGCCGCCTGCATGATTTGCGCACGTCCCATCTCAAGTCCGTCCGCCGTCACGCCGCTGTTGAGCGCCATGTTCTGGCTCTTGAACGGCGCGACGCGGTAGCCGTCCTGCGCGAAAATGCGGCACAGCGCGGCGACCAACACCGATTTTCCCGCGTTGCTCATCGTCCCCTGTATCATGATGTTCGCCGCCTGCGGCAGGTCGCGCGGCATCTTCCGCACGGGCGGCGCGGCAGTCCCCAGGCACGCGGACAACGCCGCGACGAGCCGCGCATTCTCCGCCTCCGTGCGGACGGCAATGCGGTACCAGTGCGCGTCAAGGGCGAAAAAATCCGCGCAGGAACGGATGGCGATGCCACGGCGGAGCAAGGATTGCGCAAGGTTTGTATCGTCGGCACGGAAGAGGATATAATTTGCCGCGCCCGCGACGACCCGGCAGCCGCAGGAGCGCAGGAAATCCGCCATGCGCGCGCGACCGGCAGCGACGACACCGCGCACCTGCGTCTCCCAGGATGACGGCCCGCACTGCCCCGCCGCAGACCGTTTTTCCGCCAGCTCCGCCCGCATGACGGCGCAGCCCGCCGCCTGCGCGACCGCCCCGACCGCCCAGGGGCGCAGCGAATCCGAAAGCCGCCGCGCGACGGCAGCCGAACAGCACAGCGCGTAGCCGAGCCGGATGCCCGCCATGCCGTAAAACTTGGTGAACGCGCCCACCACGACCAGCGTCGGAAACTCATGGCGGCAGGAAAGCAGCGCGCGGATACCGTCCTCTGCCGCCGCCGAAAACGGCGCGAAGCACGCGTCCAGCACCAATACCACCGATTTCTGCGCACAGAGCGCGGCAAGGGCGCGGATTGTGTCAAGATCGGTAAGCGTTCCGGCGGGATTGGCGGGGCTTGCCAGAAACAGCATGTCCGCGCCGTCAAGCAGGGGCGCAAGGCGCGGCAGATCCGCCGGGACAAGCGCGAAACCGTGTTCCGGCGCGCCCAGGAAATGCTCCACCGCGTGGCCGTGCAGTTCCCCCGCGCGCGCATATTCGCTGAACGCCGGCTCGACGACGACGATCTTTTGGTGCGCACGGGAAGACGAGCGGACGAGCGCGTACAGCACGTCAACCGCCCCCGCGCCGCAGACGACGCAATCCGCGTCCAGCGCGGCAGACGACCGTGCGCCCGCCGACCAGAACTGCGCGATCAGCGAACGCAACGCCGCGCACGACGAATCGGGATAGCGCGCCAGCGAATCCGTATCGAGCGCGAGCGCAGCCAACGCCGACTGCACGGCAGGATGTGCGCCCAGCGGCGCGACGTTCGCGGAAAAATCAAGCAGACCGGGCTGTGCGCCGCCGTGGCTCATCGTCGTTCGCTCCTTGTCATCGTTCTCTCACCGTCCTTTCATCGTCTCGCCGCACGACTAAAACCATGCAGGATTGCCGTGCCGCAGCACCGCCAGCCTGACGAGCGTACAGATGACCAGCGCGATGACGGCAGCCGCATACATCAGCGTGACGGCGCGGCGGATGTCGGCACGCTCCGGGGTGCGGACGGCGTTGCCCAACGGCGGACGCTCCTCAAAGACCCCGCCGTAATACGCGCCGCCGCCGAGCCGCAGGCCGAGCGCACCGGCAACGGCAGATTCGCTCTGGGCGGCATTGGGACTCTGGTGCTTGGAACGGTCGCGCAGGTACGTGCAGACGGCGCGGACGAAATCATAGCGGAACAGCCGCCGGGAAAACAGCGCAATCCCGCGCAGCAATCCCGCGCCGACAATCAGGCAGAATGCGGAAATCCGCGCGGGCAGATAGTTCACGAAGTCGTCCAGACGCGCGGCGACCGTGCCGAAAAAACGGTAGCGGTCGTTCCGGTAGCCGACCATACTGTCCATCGTGCTGACCGCCTTGCACAACAGCGCGAGCGGCGCGCCACCGGCGGCATAGGCAATCATCGGGGCGACCACGCCGTCGCACGTGCTTTCGGCGACGCTCTCCACACACGCCCTGACGATCCCCTCCTCGTCTAGATATGCCGTATCGCGCCCGACAATCCGACCGACCGCCACGCGCCCTGCCGCCACCGACATTCCCGCCTGCGCGTCCACGTTCATCGCCTCGTCCCGCAGACTGCGCGCGGCAAGGCACTGGTAGCCCCAGAACACATCAAGCAGACAGGCCGCCGCCACGAGCGGACGACAGTGCAGCCGCATCCCCGCAAAAGCCAGCGCGTACAGCAGCAAAAACGGCACGGCGAACGCATACGCGCACGTCACCGCCGCGAACAAAGCCCCCGCAAGCCGCTCGCCCCGCGCCGTCGCCGGGAACACCGCCCTGAACACCCGCTCCAGCCGCGCAATCAGCCTGCCGAACCACACTGCCGGATGGGGCAGCCAGCGCGGGTCGCCCAACAGCGCGTCCAGCACGAACGCCACCGGCAGGCGGAACAGCTGATACAACAGGAAACACTTCATGCCTTCATTCTAATCACGATAGTACCGCCACGCAAGTAGCCGAAAGAACGACCGTCGTCACCGCACACCGTCTGCCGCAACGCGCCCCCAGCGGAAGCCGCCGCACGCGGTCTGCCAGGCATAGTACGGGTCGATTTCCGCGCCGCCGACCTGCCAGGGGCAGAACTGACTGAACAACGCCATCTGTGTGCCGCCGTGCGCGACCACCGTCACCAGATGCGTCCCGTCCCCCGCCGCCGCCTGCTCCCGCATGATGTGCCTGAACGCCGCCGCCTGCCGCGAGCGGAAATCCGCGACGCTCTCGCCCGGACTGACTGCCGACGGCGGACACGCAACGCTCCCGCCGCCGTCCAAAAATGCCCGGTACGCCGCGCCCGTCGCGGGGTCGGCGCACAGCTCGTCCGCCGTGCGGTTCTCGAACAGCCCAAAATCCATCTCGCGCAGATCCGCCACGACGCGTCGTTCCGCCTGCGGGAACAGCAACGCTGCCGTCTGCACCGCCCGCCGCAACGGAGAAACGTACACGACGCGCGGCGAAAGCACCTGATTGCGGACGGCAGGCGAAACACCCCGCGCAAAGGCGACAAGCCGATCGCGCCCGCGCAGCACCTGCTCCCTGCCCCGCGCACACAAACCATCGTCGGTCATGCCGCCCGCATACCGCCGCTCCAGATTTGCCCGCGTCGCGCCGTGGCGGAACACCAGCAGCTGCCAGTCCGCCCGCGCAACCACGGCAAGGCTTCCCTTGATGACGCGGGCGACCCCCGCCACCATAAGCACCACGCAGTCCGCAAGGGAGGCAAGCGCACTGTTCAGCCTGCCGTTCGCCTCGCGGTCAGCGCGCGCTGCCGCGTCCGCCGGAATGATGCCCAGCCCCTTTTCGGTCGCGACCACCGCACGGTAGGACGCAATGCGGCAGCACACGGATGAGAACGCCGGACAGGACGCACGTTCCGCCGCAAAATCACGCGCGTCGTCCGCCGTCACCGTCCAGCAGTCCGCCGCCGCAACGCCGAGCGAACGGCAAAAATCGTGCCGCCCGCTGTGCGCGCCGCCAAGCACCAGTATCATCGCCCGCCCCCGCTCACCGCCACCAGCGTCACCGCCGCAAGACTCGCCAGCTCGGCAACCTGCACGAACCAGCCCGCCGTGTCGCCCGTAATACCGCCGAAGTGCCGCCGCGCCAGCAAAAAATACCAGACGAACGCGAACGCCTGCGCCCCCGCCGCCGCAACGCCGTACCGCCCGAAAAACCACGCCATCGCCGCACCGAATGCCACGAACCAAAAAACGCTCCACGCCGCCGTAAACCGCCGCGCCGCCGCGTCGGCGAACGTCCGCAAAAGGCCGCTGTCCTTTGCCGCCGGGAACACCGCCACGGAACACGCGCTGAGCAGCCGGGAAAGCACGAACGACGCGCAGACGCACAGCCACGGCATGAGCCGCTCCCGCCCGACCGCGCCGTCCGTCCGCCGCCACAACGCCAGCGCAAGCACGAACTGCGCGAGTATATACAGCACACAGCCGAGCACCGCGAACGCCCCCGCATGACTGTCCTGCATGATCGCCAGCTTTCTCTCGCGCCCGGCATGGCTTGCCAGCGCGTCGCAGGTGTCCATAAAACCATCGACATGGATGCCGCCCGTCACCGCAACGGGAAAAACCACCGCGCACAGCGACACGAGCAGCCCGTCACGCACGAACAGCACCGCCGCCGCAACCGCCGCGCCGATCACCGCGCCCACCAGCGGAAACGCGCACAGCATAAAGCGCATATTCCGCCCGCTCCATGCCACGCGCGGCACGGGAATACGGGAAAACATACCGAACGCAAGCGCCACCGCCCCCAAAAAAGCCATCATACCCCCAAGACAGCCCCACGACGATACGCGAACGGCTGCCGCCTCATTGTACTGTACGCCCGCGCCCCGTTGCAAGCGACCCCGCATACGCCCCACGGCTTCACAAAGCGATAGTTGGTACAGCAAATTCCTTCCCCGCAACCGACAA
>CAZSOK010000006.1:0-27986 GCA_964608445.1 uncultured Treponema sp.
GCCACAAAAGCGGCTGTGCCGAACCCCGTTTCAATATCCTGCACAGCCGTTCTTCGGGGCAAAGACACGCGAACGTTTACCGCGACATTCTTTGTCCTAATGACGAATATATACCAAGTCATTGATACCCTCGCCCCTTTTGTAGTTGTTTTTCCTGTCCAGCCGTGATATACTGTCATGCCTTTTTGGACAAGGCGCGGAGGTGTTCATGGATATGACTGGCGAGTCGTATGTCCGCCCGACGTGGGACGATTATTTTATGGAAGTCTGCCGCACGGTTGCCAAGCGCGCGACCTGCGACCGTGGGCGGAGCGGGTGCGTGATCGCACGGGACAACCAAATTTTAGTGACTGGCTATGTGGGAAGCCCGGCGGGCTTGGCGCACTGCGACGAGGTGGGTCATTTGATGCGCAAGGTGATTCATGCCGACGGTACGATAAGCCAGCATTGCGTCCGCACGGTACACGCAGAGCAGAATGCCATTTGTCAGGCGGCGAAGCGCGGGATTACGATTGACGGTGCGACCGTGTATTGCAAGATGACCCCGTGCATGACCTGCGCCATGCTCATCATCAACTGCGGCATCCGGCGCGTGGTCTGCGAAAAACACTATCACGATGAGGCAGACAGCCTGCGGATGTTCGACGAGGCGGACATTACGGTCGAACACCTTGAGGACGAAGTGCAGACATACAGGGATATGTGACGTGTTCCGGGCGGAATAGGCGATGCCTACAGCGTCGCCAGAAGCCAGTCCTTGAACTGCTTGTAACTGTTTTCCATTGAAATCGCGCGGTCTTGCAGGTGCATCACTTTTTCCAGCCGGTCGGGGATGGCAGGTTCCCTGCCGATTGCCTGCGCGACGGTCGCGCCGAATTTGGCGGGATGGGCAGTCTCCAGAATGATGCCGACGGCTTGTTTGTTCAGCACGCTGTCCGCCCATGCGGGAAGGCTTGGGGTCAGTCCTGGCTTGGTAAAATCGCCTTTATTCCCGTCTTTGAGCGATTGCAGCGCACCGTTGCGGATGTCGTCCCACGCTTTCCATGCGACGGATCCGTGCGGGTCAATCGTGTAGCCCGTGCGGGTGAAGCAGTCTTTTATCGCATTGATGATGCCGTCGTTGTCGAGCCAGTACGATGAGAACAGGCCGTGCACCGTCTCTATGTCGTACATTGCCGCGATGCGCTCGTAGTTGCTCGGTGCGCCTACGTCCATTGCGTTGGCATAGGTGGTGACGGACGGACGGGGGGCGTAAGTGCCGGTCGCGATCCAGTCGGGAATGGTTCGGTTCGTGTTGGTCGCCGCGACGAATCCGGCGATCGGCGCGCCCATCTCGCGGGCGATCAGGCCGCTCGTCAGGTTGCCGAAGTTCCCGCTCGGCACGACGGCGATGACTGCCGGGTTTTCTATCTTGCTGACGCGCCAGCTTTGGTTGCGGACGGCGAGCGCGGCATACATATAATAAAAGCTCTGTGGCAGGAGCCGCGCGATGTTGATTGAATTCGCCGACGAAAGCCGAAGCTTTCCGCGCAGTTCCGCGTCGGTGAAGGCGGTCTTGACGAGTTTCTGGCAGTCATCGAACGTCCCGCTCACTTTGAGCGCGCGCACGTTGTCATCAAACGTGGATAGCTGTTTTTCCTGCAACGGGCTGATTTTCCCGTCGGGATAGAGGATCGTCACGTCAAGCCCCGGCACATGGTGGAACGCGCTGCCGACGGCGCTTCCCGTGTCGCCGCTCGTGGCGACGAGGATATGCAGGCGAGTGTCCTCGTTGCGGTTGAAGTACGACATCACGCGCGCCATGAACCGCGCGCCGAAATCCTTGAACGCGCAGGTCGGTCCGTGGAACAGTTCGAGCACGTATGCGGTCGGATCGATGGGCAGGATTTTCGCCGCGAACGGGTATGCGTCCTGTATGATTGCCGCCAAGTCCGCGTCGGGAATTTCGCCCGCCACGTACGGCTTTGCCATTGCGAACGCGATGTCCCGGAAATTCGGCTCCGGGGTCTTGTTGGTGAATTCCTGCGGGAGCGTGGGGAATGCGACGGGAAGATACAGCCCGCCGGTCGCCTCGTTCATGCCGCCCATGACAGCGGTCTTAAAATCGGTCTTGACGCTCTTGTCGCGTGTGTCTGTGTATATCATCTGTCTGTCCTTCCGTTACAGTCCGTAGTAAACGGCATCCGCAATCTGCCTTGCCATGTCTGCGCGCGCCTTTGTCAGGGCCTGCTGCTCGCGCGCGTCGCTCGCCGTCGCCTGCCTTGTCGTGTGGTACAGCACCGAGCCGTCTTTCATGCTCAGGCACGTGATGTCGCCGGATAGCGTGCACGTGCAGCCGTCTGCCGCCTTTTGGGTCGGCTGTCCGTACCGTACCGTTCCGAAAATCAGGTAGGCGGTCGATCCGCCGATCATCGGCTTTGCGGCGTTGTACACGCGGTTCTTGTCGCCCGACACGACTTCCGTGACGAAATCGATGTTGCCCACGCGCACGAATCCCTTTTTCATCATTTCCGTGAGCACGCCCGACGATGAATCCGAGCGGGCAGTGATCGGCGTGCCGTTCGGTGTGTAATCGACGATGGCGATGCATCCGCCCGACTGCAACAAATTGGTGCGCACCTGATACGCCGCCGTTACGGACGCGAGCTGCGCCGCCGCCGCGATGTCCGGGTCGCCGGTGTCGCCCGCCGGGAAGATCGTGACCGTGCCGTTTACTGTGACCTGCGGGACGGGCGGCGTGAAATTCGCCGTGCCGTTCCCGTTGCTGGTGATGGTCGTCTCCGCGTACTGTATGTCGTCGTTCGTTTTTGCGACCGGATAGCGCACGGTCAGCACGATGCCTTCCGCGGGCGTGCCGTCCGCCGATTTGGTCACCTTGACGCTGAACGGAGATGAGAATGCGTGTCCTTTTGTCGTCGCCTTGGGTGCGGAAGCCATCGTGAGCGCGATTCCGTCGATAAGATCCCTGTACCGTTTGTACGCCGTGACGGTCTCGGACTTGGGGACGATGACCGGTGCGGGAGGTTCCGGCGTCACTGGCTCGACCTGGATATCATCGGTCTTGGCGGTGCTGGCGACGGGCTGCGTGGTCTGGCAGGATGTCACCAGCAACGTTGCCGCCGCAGAAATAATAAAGAAACTTTTGCGAATAATCATAGCTTTTCCAGTGTATCTAAAATGAAGTTCTTATGCAATATATCGGCAAAAATCCACAAAAATATTGTACAATCGGCGCGAAAGTTTTACAATGCGGGCTATGAGAGCGACGGTGGCAAAAATCTACACGGAAAATCTTCGGCACAACATACGTGAGATACGGAAGCGGCTTTCCCCCCGGACAAAACTGTGCGTGGCGGTCAAGGCGGACGCTTACGGGCACGGCGCGGTCAAATGCGCGGAAATCGCCCTGGAGCAGGGGGCGGATTTTCTTGCGGTCGCCGCCGTGAGCGAGGGAGCGGAGTTGCGCGCGGCGGGCATCGTCGCGCCGGTGCTGCTTCTGAGCCTGTGCCAGCCGGGCGAGATGGACGAATTGGTGGCGAACGACCTGACACCGCTCGCGGGCGATGCGGAATATGCCGATGCCGTCGCGCGTGCGGTGCGCCGTGCGGGAAAAACGCGTTACCCCGTGCATCTTGCCGTCGATACGGGCATGGGAAGAATCGGCTGCTATCCCCCTGATGCCGCCGCGCTTGCCCGGAGAATCGTCGCCACGGACGCGCTCGCGCTTGGCGGGATGTGCACGCATTTTGCCGTGTCTGATTCGCCTGCGGCGGCGGACAAGTCTTATACCGACGCCCAATTCGCGCGTTTTTCGCAGGCTGTGGCATCCGTGCGGGCGGAAGGGATAGATCCGGGCATCTGCCATTGCTGCAATTCCGCCGCGACGCTAGAGTACCCCGAATTCCACGGGGACATGGTGCGTCCGGGAATCATCGTCTACGGGTATTATCCCGACGGAAAGCCCCGCACATATTACGCGGGCATCGGCATGGACATCGACTTGCGTCCCGTGATGGCTCTGGCGACGAGCGTTGTTGCCGTGCGTCCGCTGGAAAAAGGAATGTCCGTCTCTTACGGGCGCACTTGGACGGCGGCGCGCGACACGATGCTCGGCGTGCTGCCGGTCGGGTACGCGGACGGACTGTTCCGCCGGTTTGCCCCGGTCATGCAAGTGGGCGTGAACGGGGCGACCTATCCTATCCGCGGGCGAATCTGCATGGATCAGTGCATGATCGATTTCGGTACGGATACCGTGGAGCGGTGGAGCGAGGCCGTCCTGTTCGGTCCGAAAGAAAGCGGCGCGGCACAGAGCGCACAGGAGCTCGCCGACGCGACGGGCACGATTTCCTACGAGATAACGAGCGCGATTACCAAGCGCGTTCCGCGGCTGTACCTATAATTTTTTTCACCTCCGCAAGCAGATAGAACGACCCGGTCACCAGCAGCGGAACGCCCGCCTTTTCTGCCGCGCACAGCGCGTCGCTGATCGCTGCGGAAAAATCTTCGGAACTCGTGAATCGCAGCCCTGCCGCGTCAAAAGCCTGCGTGAGCGCGGCAAGATTGCTCTGCTTGACGTTCCCCGGCTTGGTGAGCGTGATGCGCGAAAAGCCCTGCCTGAACAGCGGCGCGATGTCCGCGATGTCCTTGTCGGCGGCGCAGGCGAACAGCAGATGCGCATCGTTCGTGCCGAATACCGCGCGGAACGTCTGAATCGTGCTGGCGATGCTGCGTACTGTGTGCGCGCCGTCCATGATTACGAACGGTCGTCTGCCCCTCGTGGCACACGAGCCATCTTTTTTGCGCGTGATGATCTCAAATCGTCCGGGGAGCGTGGCGTTTTCCAGTCCTTTTTCAATCGTGCGCTCGTCCAGGTCAGGCACTACCAGCTTGACGGCCACCGCCGCTTGCGCCGCATTTTCTGCCTGCACGTTGCCTAACAACCGTAAGTAAGCTACCAGCGGACGTACAAAAAGAGACGACCGAATGGTCGTTCGCATGAGCGGCTGGTTGCCATCGGCATCGCCGCAGGATGTATTATTTTTCAGACTTTTTTCGGTGCGTTTTTCTTTTTCTGAAACATACGCTGTCGTAATTTCTTGCACGATGTCATCAATAACATACAGTTTTGCGTTTCGTTCGTCCGCGATTCGTGCGAAAACTGCCTTCGCGTCGGGATGTTGCCGCGAAAGCACGACGGGAACGCCGTCTTTGATGATGCCGCCTTTTTCTGCGGCAATCTGGGCAATCGTATCGCCGAGGAATTCGGTGTGTTCCCGTTCGACCGGCGTAATGCAGCAGATCCGCGGCGTGATGACGTTCGTCGCGTCGAGCCGCCCGCCAAGGCCGACTTCAAGCACGTTGTAGTCGGTTTTTGCCTCCCTGAAGCACAAGAACGCGTACAGCGTGACCAGTTCGAACCAGGTGATGTCCCTGCCGTCAGGCAAGTCTTCCGTGCGGAGCGCGTCTATGGTCTGCCGCAATGTGGCTGCGGCATTTTCGTAGACGGATTCGCCGAACGCTCCGCGTGCGCCGCCAATCCGCTCGGAAAAATCGACGATGTGCGGGGACGTGTACAGTCCCGTCCGGTAGCCCGCCGCGTCAAGAATCGAGGCGATCATCGCCGCGACCGAGCCTTTTCCCTTGCTCCCGGCAACGTGGAAGGCAGGGGCGGCATCCTGCGGGTCTTCGCATTGCTTGCACAAAAATGACATGGTGTCGAGCCAGAAGACGTTTTTTTGCGGCCGTTTTTCAAAATTCAGGTAGGAATCGAGCCAGGTTTGCAGCCTGTCCAGACATACGTAATGAGCCATGGAAAGAGTATAGCGTGTTTCGGCGGGAATGGAAAGGTTGCGGAAAATCCGGCCGTCTGCTATACTGGACGGCATGGCAGACGAATTTGAGACAAACATCGACAGAATCCTTGCGGCGGCGATGCGGCAGAGCGAGCGCATTGAGGCCGGCATCAGGGCGCATCCGGAGGACTACCGCGTGCTGACCGGCGACCGTCCGACCGGGCGGCTGCATATCGGGCATTATTTCGGCTCGCTCAAGAACCGCGTGCGCCTCTCAAAGCTGGGCGTTCCCACGATGATCGTGATTGCCGACTATCAGGTGCTGACCGACCACGACGCGTTCGACCGCATCAGCGAGAACACGAGGCAGCTGACCATCGACTATCTTTCCGCCGGGATCGAGCCGGGCGATACGGTGTCGATTTTCCCGCACAGCCATGTCCCTGAGGCGAACCAGCTGATGATCCCGTTCCTCACGCTCGTGTCCAATGCCGAGCTGAGCCGCAACCCGACGGTCAAGGACGAGATCGCGAAGTCGGAGGTCGCGCTGAACGCGGGAATGTACACGTATCCCGTGCATCAGGCGGTGGACATCCTGTTCTGCAAGGGCAACGTCGTCCCCGTCGGGAAGGATCAGCTGCCGCACCTTGAGATGGCGCGCGTGATTGCCCGCCGCTTCAATGCCCGTTTCTGCAAGCATGCCGACCCCGTATTCCCTGAGCCGCACGCGTTGCTTTCGGAGACGCCGATGATTATGGGGCTGGACGGCGGCGCGAAGATGAGCAAGTCGCTCGGGAACGCGGTGATGCTTTCCGCGACGGAGGACGAGACGGCGCGCTTGATAAAAAAGGCGAAGACCGATCAGGACCGCCACATTGCCTACGATCCCAAAAACCGCCCGGAAGTGGCGAATCTCCTGCGCATCATCTCACTCTGCACGGGCGATGATCCTGCGGCGGTGGCGGAGCGAATCGGTGACGGCGGCGGCGGTGCGCTCAAGGCGATGGCGACCGAAGCCCTGAACGAAGAGCTGCGTCCCCTGCGCGCGCGCCGCGCCGAGCTGGAGCAGCAGCCGGAGTTTATCCGCAGCGTGCTGAACGACGGCGTGGAAAAAGCGCGTGCCATCGCGCAGAAGACGCTCGCGGAAGTGCGCCGCGTGATGAACATGGAGATTTAGGGAATCTGCTTTTCTGCGAGCGACCGCGCCACGCGCAGGAGCCGTTCGCGCTCGTTCATCGCCGGGTCGTCGAGCACGCACTGGAACAGTTCGTTCAGTATGCGCCCGATGCGCCTGCCGGCGGGAATGCCGATTGCGAGCAGGTCGTTTCCGTTCACCGTTAGGTCTTTCAGGCTGCGGGCGGATTTTTCCGATTCGACTTTTGCGATGCGGTCGCGCAGCTCGTCCAGCGCGCGCAGGGTGGCGCTGCCTGCGGCGACGGGGATGCGGTGCATGCCGTAGATGTCGGCGCAGCGGAGCAGGAAAAGGTCGTCGATATTCTCCGTGCCGATGCGGACGACAAAGCGGCGCACGGCGGCATCCGTCCAGTTCGGCTCAAAGAAGAACATATGCTGCCGGATCAGGTGGCAGATTCGTTCGGTCTGTGCGTTGGAGAACCGCAGCCGGGTCAGCACGTGTCGGGTGATTTCCGCCGACTTTGCCTCGTGCCCGTGGAAGTGGATCAGCGTCGCGTCCTGCCCGCCAATGACCGCCGTTTCGGTCGTGCGCGTGAACGTCTTGCCGACATCGTGGAACAGCGCGGCGATGCGGACGGTCAGGTTTTCGCGCGGGGAGCCGTCGCAGGCGTAGATATTGTGGTCAAGCACGTCGAATTCGTGGAACCCCCGCGCGTCCGCCTGGGCAACGCCGCGTCCTGCGGCAAGTTCGGGAGTGAAGTAGGCGAGGATGCCGGTCGCCTCCAGCCGGTGCAGCCCGACCGAGGGGACGGGCGACTGCATGATTTTGCAGAATTCGTCGCGGAACCGTTCCGCCGAAATGGAGCGGATTCTCTCCTGCACGTCGCCTTCCATGATCGCCGCGTAGGTATCGTCCTGTATGCTGAAGCCGAGCTGGCTGCTGAACCGTATCGCGCGGATAGGGCGCAGCCCGTCCTCAAGGAAGCGGTCGCGGGCGTTTCCCACGGTGCGGATACATTGCTTCCTGATGTCGCCGCGTCCGTCAAACGGGTCGGTGATCGTGCCGTCGGCGAGGCTCGCGGCGATCGCGTTCATCGTGAAGTCGCGGCGGCTCAGGTCGTCATGGATCGTGGCGGCGAACGATACCTGGTCGGGATGCCGTCCGTCGGAATAGCCGCGCTCGGTGCGGTAGGTGGTCACCTCGATTTCTTTCCCCATGAAGTGGACGGTGACCGTGCCGTGCGCGATGCCCGTGGGGATGACTTTGCGGAACAGGCGCATCACGTCTTCGGGCGTGGCGTTGGTGGCGACGTCCCAGTCTGAGGCGGGCGTTCCCCGTATCATGTCGCGCACCGCGCCGCCGACAAGGTATGCCTCGAAGCCGTTCGCCGAGAAAATGGCGTTCATTTTTTTGAGTTCGCTGGGAATTGACACGCGGTTCATGCTATTATGGTAGCAGAAAAGGATAGTTTGTGCCATGCATTTCGTTATTTTTACGGGCGGGGAAAGCCCTGCTCCTGCCGAAGCCGAGCCGTATTTCTCACGGCGGGAGCCCGATTTCGTGATTGCGGCGGATTCCGGCCTGGTCACGATGGAGCAGTACGCGCGGTATTTTGGCAGCCGTTTTTCGCCGCAGCTGATTCTGGGCGACATGGACAGCCTTGCCGAACCGTCGCTGCTGTCGCGGTACCCGCCGGACATCGTGCGGACCTTCGCGCAGGACAAGGATGCGACCGATACGGAGCTCGCGCTGGATGCCGCGCACCGACGCTCGAAGCGGGGCGACTGGATTACGCTCGTGGGGGCGGGCGGCGGCGCGCGGGCCGACCATTTCCTCGCCGTGTTCGATTTGTTCGCCTCCGGTCTGCGCCCCGACTGCTGGCTCTGCGGCGCGCAGGCGTTCTGGTACGCGGGCGCGGGGGAGTCGTTTTCGGTCGGCGCGCTCGCCCTGCGCGATGTCGTCTCCGTCGCGCGCACGACGAATTCCCGCACGGGCGGCGCGGTGCGTTCGTGCGGCCTGTTCTGGGAATACGACTGCTTCCGCGCGGAGGGAATGCCGAGCATCAGCAACCGTATCGCGCCGTCGTGCTACGAAAAGCATGAGGACGTGCGCATTTCCGTGCAGGAGGGCGAATTCGTGCTGATCCTGCCGGTCACGGCGCGGGTGCGAAAATCAGGCAAGCCCTGCCGACAGTAAATCGACGGTCAGTACGAAGACGGTGAGCGCGGCGGCAAGCACGAGCAGTATGCCGTAGGGAATCAGCCGCAGCAGGAGCAGCGGACGTTTCTGCGAGACCGTGAACCAGATGCTCGCTGCCATTCCCGCCGCGCAGAACAGGGCGAGCGCGATGGCAGAGATGCCCGTCGCCCGGAGGATGGTCATAATATCGGCTTCCAGAAAATGCTGCTGGTTGCCTGAGACGTAGTACAGCGTGAGCGCGAAAGTCTCAAGCCCCAGGAATAGCACCGCACGGCGGATAAGCCGCAGCAAGACGGGAACGCGCCGTTGCGGATATGCGTCCGCCGTTTCGGGCGATGCGCCCTGTTCTGCCGGTGTCAGCGCGGGATGCGCCGGCAATCTTGCATTATCGTCGGGTTTCGGGGTATAATGGTCGTCGCGCATAGTCTTAGTATACACAAAAGGCAGGGTATGAGAAAGGGAAATCATGTTTTTTTCACGGTGCTGGTGGTCGCGCTGATAGGCGGGGCAGTCTTTTACTTTGGCTGGGTGCAGTTCAAGATCAAGACCGACGAATGCGGTGTGCTCGTCTCCAAGACGAGCGGCGTGTATCCCCGCATCATCGAAAAAGGCACGTTCTGCTGGCGGTGGGAGCCGCTGCTGCCGACGAACGCCCGCCTGCTGACGTTCCGGCTGGTTCCCCATACGTATCATACGACCGTGCGCGGCGCGCTTCCGTCCGCAGAAGTCTATTCCGCGCAGGTAAAGAGCGCGCCCGATTTTGCCTATGCGTTCGATATCGACATCGCGCTTCGGATGAAGAAAGACGCGCTGCTGGAAAAAGCCGGCGCGGCGGAAATCACCACGGACGAAGAGCTGGAGACCTTCCTGCGTCAGTCTGCCGACCGCATTGCCGAGCTGGTCGCCGCCTACCTCATCGCGGAGAGCGCGGCAGACCCGACTGGCATCGCCACTTCCCGCAGCACCGGGCAGATTCTGGCGGGAATCGGCGCGGACGACGCGCTGGACGGCATCGAAGTCGTCTCGATAATCGTGAAGGACGCGAAAATTCCCGACGCGGAGCTGTACGCGCGCGCCAAGCGGACCTACATGACGTTCCAGGATTACGTGGACGAGGCGCTGATTTCGTCGGCGCAGCATCAGGCGGACACGATTCTGTCCGACAACCGGGCGGTGAGCCGCCTGACGCAGATTGGCGAGACGCTGAAAAAATACCCTGAGCTGTCAGAAATCCTGAGGAACGGCGATTCCGCCGATTTCATCAAGTCGCTGAACGGACGGGTTCAGTAGGAGCACGATATGGAAAAGAGATTGTACGGACTGCGCGGCGCGACGGGCGCGGCGAACACCAAGGAGTCCATGCAGGACGGCGTGACGGAGATGTGCCGCCGCCTGTTCGCGGAGAACGGCATTGAGCCGCAGGACATCGTTTCCGTCCATTTTACGCAGACAAAGGATCTGACCGCCCTTAATCCCGCGTTCGCGCTCCGGCATGGCGACGTGGGCATTGACGTGGGCAGGTGCGCCCTGTTTACGTCGCAGGAAGCCGACATTGCGGGCGCGCCCGCCGGTATGATACGCGTGCTCGTCCATGCGTATCTGGATGCCGGATCGACGCCCCGCCACGTCTACATCAACGGCGCGGAAAAACTCCGCCCTGATTTCGTGCGGAGATAGCCAGAATTCGCGCCCGCGCCGCTTGACAAGTACGGCGGTTTTCTGCTATATTAATATTCGTTCCGCAGGAATGTCTGCTGCTTTAGCTCAGCTGGTAGAGCACGTGATTTGTAATCTCGGGGTCGTGGGTTCAAGTCCTACAAGCAGCTAAGAGAACGGGGAGTTTCCCGAGTGGTCAAAGGGGACAGACTGTAAATCTGCTGGCTCCGCCTTCGTAGGTTCGAATCCTACACTCCCCAGAGGGGCTTAAGTGTCTGCTTAAGTCCCTTTTTGTTTGCATAAGGAGCAGCGCGTGTATTACGAGAACGGACTTCATTTTTCCTGCGGGCGCTGCTCGAACTGCTGCCGTATCGATCCCGGCTTTGTTTATCTTTCCCGCGCGGATTTGACAAATCTCTGCCAAAGGTTTAAAATGACGGTAAAGGAATTTGTCGGCGTGTACTGCCGGTGGGTGCAATACTACGACAATACGCCCGTCCTGTGCCTCAAAGAGAAGACGAACTGCGACTGCATTTTGTGGAATGAGCGTGACGGCTGCACGGCGTATGATGCCCGCCCCGTCCAGTGCTCCACCTTTCCGTTCTGGACATGGATTCTGGAGGACAAAGGGCAGTGGGATGCCTGCGCTGAATCCTGTCCGGGAATCGGTACGGGGCGGCTGTGGACAAAAGAAGAGATAGAAAGGGAACGAAAGAACTATGAGCGCAACCTGCCGATACATAAGAGCGAACTCGTCAAGGAGTTGTAGGGCGTGAACGTGCGTTTTTGGGGGGTGAGGGGGTCGTTGCCTGCGCCGTTGTCTCCGCAGCAGGTGCAGGCAAAAATCGCGGCCGCAATCCAGCGCATCCAGCCGAAGGATATTGCCTCGGACAGCGCGCGCGAGCGATTCCTCGCGTCGCTTCCCGACTGGCTGTACGGCACGGTCGGCGGCAACACGCCCTGCGTGGAAGTCACGACGGAACGCAAGGCAAAGCTCGTGTTTGACGCGGGCACGGGCATCCGCGCCATGGGAATGTTGGGCGAGCGTCCCGATGACAGGCATTATCATCTGTTCCTGTCGCATTTCCACTGGGATCACGTGCAGGGGCTGCCGTATTTCGGTCCTGCGTATCATCCGAAGACCGTGCTGGACATTTATTCGCCGTTTGATCGTATCAGGGAGCATCTGGAAAGGCAGATGCAGGAGCCGTATTATCCGGTTCGCATGGATTCATTCACCAAGAACATCCGTTTCAACACGATTGAGCCGTCAAAGCCGGTTCGGGTTGGTGACGTGACGGTAAGCACGATGAAGATGAGCCATCCGGGCGATTCCTACGCGTTTTCAGTCGAGGAGAACGGGCATAAAGTCATCTATGCCACCGACGTGGAGCTGCGCGCATGCGACTTTGACCGCACGAGCGAACACGTGGCATTCTTTGAGGGCGCGGACGTGCTTATTCATGACGCACAGTATACTGTGGAGGAGGCATGCGAAAAGGAGGGGTGGGGGCATTCCCCGTTCTGCTATGCGATTGACTTTGCGGCGGCGTGGAACATCAGGAAACTGTATCTGTTTCATCATGATCCCGCCTACGATGACCGCAAGGTGAACGCGATATTGCAGTCGGCGCGATGGTATGCCAGTTACATCGCCCATGACGCGGTGTCGGTGCACCTGGCGGTCGAAGGACAGGAATGCAAGGTATGACCGTCGTGCCGCAGCCGTTCGTGCCGGCGGGAGACCTGCACTTGGACTATCATTTTACCTGCCGCGAGGTACGCATTCTGGCGCGTTTCCTGCGGAATAATCAGGCTTTGCTGCCCGACGGGCTAGAGGATTTTGCGCAGGCGGTGGAAGCGGCCGTGTACGACTCGATGTCCGTGGACGAGGCCGAAGCGTTTTATTTATGAGAGAAAAAAAATGCCGTCCGATTGTCGTTTTTCTCTGCGTGTGCGCCGTTTTGGTCGCGCTTGCCGGTGCGGGGGTCGCGCTGCTTTTGTATGCGCTTTCGCCTTTGGACGGCGAAAAGGATGCCGTCTCCGTGCGGGTCGAAATTCCGTCGGGGATGAGCGTGCGCGCGCTGGGGGCGCGGCTGGCGCGGGAAAGGCTTGTCCGTTCGGAGACCGCGTTTTATCTTGCGGCGCGCTGTCCGTTTTTGACGGGCAGGACGTGCGCGTTCGTGCTCAAGTCGGGCGTGTATGATGTCTCAAGCTCGCAGAGCGTCGCGCGGCTGCTCGATATGTTTGGGAATGGCAAGGGAACGTACATCACCACGGTGATTCCTGAGGGGCTGACGATCGGGCAGATTGCGGCAGTGCTGGAGGACAAGGGCGTATGCTCTGCCGATGATTTCAAGGCTGCCGTGACGGACGTGCGGCTCCTGCGGGAATACGACATTCCCGTGGGCGTGTATAACACCGAAGACAGCTTTGAGGGGTATCTGTTCCCCGACACGTATTTCTTCGCGCCGCAGATGAGCGGCGAGGAAGTCGTGCGCATCATGGCGGACACGTTCTTCAGGCGGTTCCAGTCCGTTGACGTTTCGGACCGCTACAAGACGGACGGGACGCTTTCTTCCGGCCGTCTGCACGACATCGTTACGCTCGCGTCGATTGTGGAGCGCGAGTACCGCGTGGAAAGCGAGGCTCCGCTGATCGCGGGCGTGTTCGCCAACCGTATCGACGCGCGTTCGGGATTGTATTCGTGCGCGACGATCGCCTATATCATCACGGAGATTTTGGGCAGGCCGCACCCCGAAGTCATCACCTATGCCGACCTGAGAATTGACAGCCCGTACAACACGTACAAGTGGGCGGGGCTTCCCCCCGGTCCGATCTCAAATCCGGGCATGACGGCGTTGCGGGCGGCGGCGAATCCTCCCCGCACCGATTACTTTTATTTTACGCTCACCGATGCTGACGCGGGGACGCATACGTTCACCGAGACGCTCAGCTCCCACACGTCGGCGGGCGCGAATTTCAAGACGAAAAAGACGGCGGCCGCAAAGTAAATGGCAGGTTTTATTCAGAAAGAGACGATTGATGCCGTTTCCCGTGCCGCGGACATCGTGTCGGTGGTGGGCGAGTACGTCCAGCTGACGCGGAAAGGCGCGACTTGGTGGGGGTGCTGCCCGTTCCACCAGGAGAAAACGCCGTCGTTCAGCGTCACGCCCGGCAAAAACATGTTCTACTGCTTCGGCTGCCACAAGGGCGGCGACGTGATCACGTTCGTCATGGAGATGGAAAAACTGACGTATCCTGAGGCGATCGCGCAGCTGGCGAAAAAACACGGCATTGAAGTCAAATACGCGCAGGGGCATCAGCCCGATACCGCGAGAAAGGACACGGAAAAAGCGGAGCTGGTCAGCCTGTACGACCGCGTGGCGAGTATGTTCCATTATTTCCTCACGCAGACCGAGGACGGCGCGTTCGCGCTCGACTACATCACCAAGCGCGGCTTGACCATGCAGACGGTCGAGAAATTCAGGCTGGGCTATGCGCCCGCCGCCCGCCGCTGGCTCAAGCAGTTCCTGCGGAAAAAAAACTTCAGCGACGAATTCCTGGCGAAGTCGGGGCTGTTCAGCCGCAACTATCCCGACGTGGCGTTTTTTTCCGACCGGCTGATGTTCCCCATTTTTGACCGTCGCGGGCAGTGCGTGGCAATGGGCGGCAGGATCCTGCGCGGCGAAGGCCCGAAATACCTCAACAGCGGCGACCTCATCCAGTACCAGAAAGGCGAGACGCTCTACGCGTTCAATTTTGCGAAGCAGGCAATCCGTCAGGAAAAAAAAGTGATTTTCTGCGAGGGCTACATGGACTGCATCGCCTATCATCAGTGCGGCATCGCGTATGCCGTCGCGCCGCTCGGCACGGCGCTCACCGAAGAGCAGGTGAGGCTGGTGCAGGGCTTTGCGGATACGGTGCTCCTTTCGTTCGACAGCGACGGGGCGGGGCAGGCTGCCACCTGGAAAGCCATCGTGCTGTGCCGCCGCCATTCGCTTTCGGTCAGGGTCATCCGGCTCAAGGGCGGCAAAGATCCCGCAGAAATTATGCTGAATTTCGGCGCGGAAACCTTGACGAACGACGTGAACAACGCTATAGTAGACAGCGATTATCTTTTGGATTCTCTGTCGCATACCTACCCGGTCGATACGCCGGAGGGAAAGACGAAAGCCTGTCTGGCGTTTTTTTCTTATATAGATGCGCTCCAGACCGAAATGCAGAAGGAATCGAGCCTAGATCAGTTGGGGCAGAGGTTCAGCCTTTCTCCAGAGGCGGTGCGCAGGGATTTTTATC
Organism: uncultured Treponema sp.; assembly: GCA_964608445.1. Lineage (GTDB taxonomy): Bacteria > Spirochaetota > Spirochaetia > Treponematales > Treponemataceae > Treponema_D. The sequence continues at coordinate 15,082 of CAZSOK010000006.1, forward strand.
ATCGCGATCGGGTGCGGGAACGCCTTGAGCGGCGGCAGGCAGACGTAAGCAATGCGGACGGGCAGGATATACCGCTAAACGCTGAGTTGCGGGCGATCCTTGCGGTCATTGCCGATACGGCTTTTTTCGATCTGATGCGCCGCGAACTCACCGAAAGCGATTTTGAAGACAGACTGGCAAAAGAGTTGTTCATTGTCTTGGAAGAATGTTACCGGGAGGGTGACGTGTCTTTCAGCGCGATACTCGGTCATTGCACGAGCGAAAATGTCCAGCGGATGATAACCCGCGCGGTTGCCTCCGGGGAATTCTCAGAGAACACCGAAAAAATGGTCGCTGACAGTATCGCGCTGATAAAACGGAACGGCATGGAACGGCGGCGCGATTCGCTCATGAACCGCATCCGTATGATCGTGCCATCGACGCCGGAAGACAGGGCTGCGCTCAACGAGCTTCTTGCCCAGAAAATGGACCTCGACAACAGATTGAACAAAAAGGACTGAGAGATATGGACCAAGAACTGGATCCCCGCGTGGCAAAACTGCTTGCCTACGCGAAGGACAAGCAGATCGTTTCATGGGACGAACTGTCCGACCATTTGGGGCAGGATTTCATCAATTCTCCCGAAATGGAAGCGGTGCTGCAGCTGCTGACGCAACAGAATATCCAGGTCATCGAAGAAGATGACCTGGACGACGAGGTGGACGATGCAGATGACGTTGACGACCTTGCGGACGACGAGGATGTGGAAGTCGCCGACGAAGCGGAAAAGGACGAGCGGAGTCAGCTGCTGAACACCGACAAGGGCACCAACGTTGACGATCCCATCCGGCTGTACCTGCATGAAATCGGCAAGGAAAAACTGCTCACGGGCGATCAGGAAGTAACGCTGTCCAAGGAAATGGAAGAGGGCGAGAATATCATCAAGGACGTGATCAAACAGTCCGGCATGATGATTCCCGAATTCTTCGCCGTCGCGCAGAAGGCGTTCGCCCGCATCGACATGCACGAGCCGGGCAAGGCGCGCAAGGAATTGAACGAGGAGGTGGCGGAAAAACGGCGGCTCAGGAACTGTTATTCGGAGTACCTGAAGCCCGTGCTCCAGGAAATGAAGCAGTACATGGCCCTCAAGAAGCAGCTCTACGAGACCACGCAGTGCCAGGAAATCTTTGAGAACCCGCAGCTGATCGAGCTGCGCGAGAAAATCCTCCTTGAGCTGTGCAAGATGGATATCCAGTCGGAGGAAATCGAATGCTTCAGCGCGAAATTCGTGGATGCGAAGAAAAAAATTGACGAGTACCACCACAAGCAGGAAAAGCGCATGAAAGAACTGCGCATCGCGAGTCCTGCCGAACTGCGCAGCCTTGGTCGCCGCCTTGCCGTTCCCGTTGAAGCGGCGAGGCTGGAGCAGGAGCTCGGGCTGCGGGCGGACGAAATCCGCGACATCTACACGCAGATTCAGAAAATCGACCGCAAGCTGCGCCGGATGGAATACGACTTTGAGAACAACGTCACCGAAATCCTGAACATGGAGCAGGAAATCGCCCGGGGACGCAGGATGATGGAAAAGGCGAAGAACCGCCTGATCAACGCGAACCTGCGCCTTGTCGTGTCCATCGCGAAGAAATATACCAACCGCGGCTTGCAGTTCTTCGATCTGGTGCAGGAAGGCAATATCGGGCTGATAAAGGCCGTCGAGAAATTCGAGTACCGCAAAGGGTATAAATTCTCCACGTATGCGACCTGGTGGATCCGGCAGGCGATCACGCGCTCCATCAGCGACCAGGCGCGCACGATCCGCGTCCCGGTACACATGATCGAGCAGATCAACAAGGTGCTGCGCGAGAGCCGCCAGCTCATGCAGAAACTCGGCCGCGAGCCGAAGGACGACGAGATCGCGCAGCAGCTCGGCTGGCCGGTCGCCCGCGTCAAGCAGGTAAAGAACGTTGCGCGCGAGCCGGTTTCGCTCGAAACGCCGATCGGCGAGGAAGAGGACAGCCAACTGGGGGATTTCATCGAGGACAAGGAAGCGGAGAATCCCGCGAACCAGACGGCATACACGCTCTTGCAGGAGCACCTGCGTACCGTACTCAATACGCTGCCGCCGCGCGAGCAGGAAGTGCTCAAGATGCGTTTCGGGCTTGACGACGGCTACAGCCTGACGCTTGAGGAAGTGGGGCTGTATTTCAACGTCACGCGCGAGCGTATCCGCCAGATCGAGGCAAAGGCATTGCGCCGCCTGCGCCATCCGCGCCGTGCCACGGGACTCCGGGACTACATCGAGATATGACGCGCTAGACATAAGGCGTGTTTTCTTGTACAATAGTCTGACTAAAAATGACCGTGAGGATTTTTAAGTATGGTAATGACAGAGGTTTTTGAGAGACTCAAAGAACTGCAAGGCGTGCTTGCGGAAAAATATATGCTCGAAGGAAAAATTGAGGAGGCTCCCAAGCAGCTGACCTCGCAGGACGAGCTTTTGGCACGCCTGAAGAAAGAATATATCGAAAAGAATTCCAAGTACGATGAGGTGCGGGCGAGCGTCGAGCATCTGAAGGCGCAGCTTGCCGAGGCGGAGGCGTCGCGTGAGTCCGGCGAGAAAGGCATGGACAGCATCACGACGCACCGCGAGTACGAGGCGTTGGACAAGCAGATTACCGAGGCGAAGGAGCGCGAGGATGCCATCCGCCGGGAGTTGACGCGGGAGGAAAAGACGCTTGCCGAGCTCAACGAAATCCTGCGCGCGGACGAGGCGATGATTACGGCGCAGGAAGCCGACCTTGACAGCGGCAGGACATCGCTTGCGGCAGAAATCGACGGCTACAGGCAGGCTTTGGGCGATCTGGACAAAAAAGAGGCCGACATCATCCCCGGCATTGATCAGGAAATCGTGTATAAATTCCAGCGCATTATCCGCCGCAACAGCGAGGGCATTGTCGCGGTGAAGAACGGCGTCTGCACGGGCTGCCACATGATTCTGCCCGCGCAGTTTGCGAATGAGGTGCATGACGGCGAGAAAATCCTGTTCTGCCCGTATTGCAGCCGTATCCTGTATCATCAGGACGTGGCGGAGAACGAAGAGGAGACGTACTTTCCCAAGGAAGAGGCGGGAAGCCTCGCTGATTTTGACGACGATTTCGGCGACGAGGAAGACTTGCTGGAAGAGGACGAGGCGCGTGATGACGGCGACGAAAAGCCGCTGGGATTTGAAGAGTAAGGAACAGTCAGAAAAGATATAACCGCGCGCAGTGCCGCTGATGATAACGGCATTGCGTGAGGAAAGTCCGGGCTCCACCGGAAAAAATACCGGCTAACGGCCGGGCAGGTGCAGGCAGTTGTATGATTATGCATAACCCTGTGCCTGACAGACAGTGCCACAGAAAACAAACCGCCTGAAAAGGTAAGGGTGCAAAGGCGGGGTAAGAGCCCACCGCAAGGCTGGTGACAGTCTTGGCAAGGAAAACCTTATTTGGAGCAAAGTCGAGCAGCAGTAACGCTTTTCCGGGCGCATTACTGCGGGTAGGCTGCTGAAATCATCTGGCAACAGGTGGTTCGGATAGATGGTTAGTAGCGTGCATCGCCTGAGGGCTGTGCCGCGAGACAGAACCCGGCTTATCGTCTTTTCTGTTTTATAAAGTGGGAAGTATGGTGGGAAAAACGACGGGCAGCACGGTAACGCGACGCAAGGGTACGCTGATCAGGCGACTGATGGTTACATTTGTCGTCGTCGCGGTGCTTGCGCTCATCGGTGTGCTGGCCTCCCGCATCGTTTCCTCAAGGCTTCATGGCGATTCGTCGCTGGTCAACCTCTATCGGACGTGGGATTCGTATGATTATCAGGGCGTGTATGACATCAGCGCGAATATCTTGCGGCAGAAAACGTTCAACAATGCGGCGCTCATGCTGCACGGATACGCCGCCTTTTTCCTTTCGCTTTCGGAGACCGACACGACCCGCTCGCAGGATTTGCTTGACGAATCGATAAATGCCCTGCGCCTTGCGCTGCTGACGGCAAAGAGCAAGACCGTCCCGCAGCTGGAATATATGCTTGGCAAGGCGTATTTTTACAAGAACGCCTTTTCCTCATACTATTATTATGCGGATTTGGCAGTGCTGTATCTGACCCGCGCGCGCAAGGACGGCTACAAGGCAGACGACATCCCTGAATTTTTGGGTCTGAGCTATGCGTCCCTTGACATGACGATGGAGAGCATATCCGCGTTCACCGAGGCGTTGCTCGTGCGTGAGAGCGACCTGCTCCTGCTTTCGATCGCGGAGCAGTACTACAAGGCGGGGCAGTACGTCGCGGCGGGGCAGTACCTGTACCGTATCTCGCAGGACTGCAAAGATGAGAAGATCCTGCTGCGGGGGTACCTGCTGCGCGGGCAAATCGCCGTCACGCAGGGGAATTATGCGGACGCGGCGGAGGATTTCCAAACAATTTTGAAAAAGAACGAAAATTCTGCTGACGCATACTATTATCTTGGTGTAATATATGAGAAGCAGGGTGATTCGATCAAGGCTCGGTCTCAGTGGCGGCGTGCGTTGCGCATACAGCCGAATCATCCGGGCGCGCTGAAAAAAATGGCTGAGTTCAAATAGGGAGACAGATAATGGGATTTTTGGATCATTTTTCTACGGATGTCGGTATTGATCTGGGGACGTGCAACACGCTGATTTACGTGCGCGGCAAAGGAATCGTCATAGACGAGCCGTCCGTCGTGGCGGTGGAGAAGGGAACCAAGCGCGTCGTGGCGGTGGGCGCAGAGGCAAAGCGGATGCTGTGGAAAACGCCGGGCAATATCATCGCGATCCGTCCGCTCCGTGACGGCGTGATCGCCGACATTGACAGCACGGAAAAAATGATAAAATACTTCATCTCAAAAGTCATTCCGCGCCATCAGTTGTTCCGCTCGACGAGGATGAAAATCGGCATTCCGTCCTGCATCACGCAGGTGGAGCGGCGGGCGGTCGTTGAGGCGGCGCTTAAGGCCGGCGCGAAGGAAGTGGAGGTCATCGAGGAGTCGAAGGCGGCGGCAATCGGCGCGAAGATTCCGATCGGTGAGCCTGCCGGGCACATGGTCTGCGACATCGGCGGCGGCACGGCAGAAATCAGCGTCATATCGCTGGGCGGCATGGTCGTCACGACATCTATCCGTGTGGGCGGCGACAAATTTGACGAGGCAATCGTGCGGCATATCCTTTCCGTGCACAACCTCAAGATCGGGCAGCAGACGGCGGAACGGCTGAAGATTGAGATCGGCAACGCCATTGCGGACAAAGACCTTGGCAAGATGGAAATCCGCGGCAACGACGCGATTACCGGGCTGCCGCGCCGCATGGAGATAGACAGCGTTGAGGTGCGCGAGGCGCTGAAAGATCCCGTGAGCGAGATCGTGGAGGAAATCAAGCGCACGCTCGGCCGCACGCCGCCGGAACTGGCCGCGGATATCGTCGAGCGCGGCATCGTGATGACCGGCGGCGGCAGTATGCTCAAGGGGCTGCCGCGCCTCATCTCAAAGGAGACCGGCGTTCCCGTGTTCCTGGTGGAGAAGCCGCTGGAATGTGTCGCGGTGGGCGCGGGGCTTGCGTTCGAGCTTGACGACAATATCACGACGGGTCGTTCGATATACGACAGCCTGAACGACTGACGGTTGACGTGATGGCGCGCAGACAGTTTCGTTTTCGGTTTCAGCTGCCGGAATTCGTCTTGACGGTTCTCATTTTATTTTCGGGCGTGATGCTTGCGTTCAGTTCCGGCGGATTTGTCATCAGCTTTGAGAGAATCGGTTTTACGCTTGTCTCTTCCCTGCAAAAAGGCGTGCACGCAGTTGTGGCGGGCGTGGGAAATACCGTGAATGCCGTGCACGAACTGTCCCGGCTGCGCGACGAGAACGCCGCGCTGACCGAAAAGCTCAAGAATTACGAATACTTGCAGCGCACGAACACGGAAATCCGCAAGGAGAACGATCGGCTCAAGGAGCAGCTGCGGTTCTCTCAGTCGGTCGAGCAGAAGAATTTCCCGGCGCAGATTATCGGGCGCGATCCCGACGGGCTGTATTCGGGGCTGACGATCAACAAGGGAAGCCGGCACGGCATCCGCAAGAACATGCCGGTCATTGCCATTCAGAACGGAACGGTCGGGCTGGTGGGAAAGGTGGTGACCGTGGGGGTCGGCACGAGCCTGATTATGCCCGTGTACGACGCAAAATGCACGGTCAGCGGGCGCATCCAGAACACGCGTGACATCGGGCTGATCAGCGGGCGCGGCACGGCGGAAAATCCGCTGGCAATGAAGTACATCAAAAAGCGCGTCCTTGACGAGCTGCATTTCGGCGATCTGGTGGTGACTTCGGGGGAAAGCGAGAACTATATGCGTGACATTCCCATCGGCTCGATCTCCAAGATCACCGTCCTTGACTATGACGCGTCGCTGAATATCGAGCTCACGCCGATCCTTGATTTTGCGCGGCTGGAGACGGTCATCGTGACTGACATAAAAGAGAAGAATCCCGATGCCGGCAGCACAGGGGGCGGGCAATGATAAAACCGTTCCTTGTCGCCACGCTGTTCTCGCTTGGCTTCGCGCTGTTTGAGGCGGCGATGCTCTCCAACCTGCTGTTCCTGCCGGTGATGCCGGATTTTTTGTTGTTGTGCACGCTCTATTTTTCCGTGCAGAACGGGACGCTGTTCGGCACGGCCAATGGTTTCATGTCGGGCGTGTTCCTTGATTTCCTGAGCGCGTCCCCGTTCGGGCTGCATTGCCTGCTCCGCACGGTGCTGGGCTATGCCGGCGGTCGGTTCCACAAGACGCTGAACGTCGGCGGTGTCCTGCTGCCGATGCTGCTGGGGCTGGTCGCCACGCTGCTGAAAGCGTTCGCCATCTGGCTGATCTCGTTGTTCTTCCCGTTCGGCATTCAGACGTATCACCTGATTTCTGCCCGGTTTGCGGCTGAGCTGGTGTGCAACACGGTGCTCGCGCCGGTCACGTTCCGCTTTTTGGATATGTTCGCGCGGTTTACTGCGGTGGATATGGAGGGCGTCGCATAATGGCAAGGGGCGGGAGAGATGCCGTCGGGCGCAACGCGAAAATGCTCATCCTTGCGATCATCGTCCTGCTCACGTATGGCGTGTACGTCGTCCACCTGTTCACGATGCAGGGATTGGAGGCGGCTTCGTACCAGCGGCAGTCCCGGACGATTTCGAGCAACGTCAGCATGATTGCCGCGCAGCGCGGGGAAATCTTTGACCGCAACGCGACGCTTCCCATGGTCATCAATTCTGATTCTTTCGCGGTTGACCTGACGCCGGCGAAAATCCCGAAGGGGCATTATGATGCCGTCGCGGCACGGCTGGCCCGCTTTTTGGGCATCGCAAAGCGCGACATCGACCGCAAGGTGCCGGAACGCCTGCGCCTCTCGTATACGCAGATAGAAATCCGCACGAACGTTCCCTTTGAAATGATCGCGGACATCGCGGAGAACATCAACGATTTGCCGGGCGTTTCGTGGCGATCAAAGCCGCTGCGCAACTACGTGGAGACCGGATCGATCGCTCATGTCGTCGGCTATGTGGGGGACATCACGCGGGAAGAGCTGAAGGTGATGTACAACAAGAACCGCTACACGTCGAATTCGATCGTGGGGAAGGCGGGCATCGAAAAACAGTACGACGAGCTGCTGCAGGGCGAGCCGGGGCGTGAGATCCGCACGGTTGATGTGCGCGGGCGCGTGATTGACGATACGCCGGTCATTGAGCCGCCGCAGATGGGGAAGAATTTGGTGCTCACGATCGATATGCGTATCCAGAAACTTGCCGAAGAGACGCTGGGAAACCGGGTAGGGGCGGCGGTGGTGCTGCGCCCGGCGGACGGCGAGGTGCTCGCACTGGTGTCGTATCCGTATTACAACCAGAATATCTTCAACACGGAAGAGTCGTCGGCACAGTACAATAAGCTGGTGACGAGCGAGAACAATCCGCTCCTCAACCGCGCGGTGAACGCCGTGTATCCTCCGGCCTCGACGTTCAAGGTGATTATGATGACCGCCCTGCTCGCGGAGAAATCCATTCCGCCCGAAAAGAAAATCGAATGCGACGGGCACATCGATTACGGCGGCCGCCGCTTCAACTGCCACGTGAGATGGGGACACGGCTGGCTTGACATGAAGAATTCGCTCGCGCAGTCCTGCGATGTCTACTTCTGGGTGACGGGGCGCGACAATCTTGGCGTGGACCGGATTTCTTCGTATGCGAAGGAATTCGGGTTCGGGCAGCCGCTCGGCATTGACCTGCCGGCAAAGTCGGACGGATTCGTGCCGACGGCGCAGTGGAAGGAACGCCGCTATCATGCCACCTGGCTCGGCGGCGACACGATGAATATGTCGATCGGGCAGGGCTATACGCTCGCGACGCCGCTCCATGTCGCCAACATGATGGCGATGGTCGTGAACGGCGGAAAAATCTACCGTCCGCACCTTCTGAAGGAAGTCCGCGACCCGGCGACCAACGAGGTGATAGAAGAAGTCAAGCCGCAGGTGCTGCATGAGATGAACGTGGACGAATCAGTGTGGCGGGAAGTGCAGCGTGATTTGCGCTACGTTATCACCGACGGTACGCCGCAGTTCCCGATGAACAACAAGAAAATCAAGCTGGCGGGAAAGACGGGTACGGCGGAAGTCGCGGGCGCGAAGAAAGACCACTGGCACAGCTGGATGCTCGCCTACGGCCCGTATGACGCGCCGGTGGAGGATCAGCTGGTCGTGGCGGTGCTGGTTGAGGCGGTGAACGAATGGGAATGGTGGGCACCGTATGCGACGAACATCATTTTCCAGGGGATTTTCCAGAATCAGACCTATGAGGAAGCGATTTCCGAGCTTGGCTTCAACTATCTTGCCAAGCCAAAGTCAAGGCAGGAATAGATGAAAGTAAAATTCTTTCAGGTTTTTGATTATGTGCTCCTGTTCTGCGTGATCTCGCTCGTGACGATTGGCATCCTGTTCATCTATTCGTCCGGCATCAATTCGGAGGGAATCAACGTCTCGAACGAGTATGTCAAGCAGCTTGTCTGGGCGGGCGTGGGGCTGCTCCTGATGATTGTCGTTGCGTTGCTGGATTTTCGCCGCCTGAGCCGGTACGTGCCGTACCTGTACGGCTTCTTGGTGCTTATCCTTATTTATACGCGGATTTTCGGGCGGCTCGTGAACGGCGCGCGCAGCTGGATCGGCTTCGGCAGTTTCGGTATTCAGCCGGCGGAATTCTGCAAGGTGATATTCATCCTGTTCCTTGCCTGGTACCTGGAGCGCAGCCAGCGCGAGGATGAGCGGCGGCGGTTTGCCGTTGCGGCAGGAATCCTGCTCGTGCCGCTCGCCCTGATCCTGTTGCAGCCGGACTTGGGAACGGCGAGCGTGTACATTCCGATTTTTCTGGTGATGTGCTTCATGGCGGGCATTCCGCTGCGCTACCTGCTGTTCTTCCTGACCGGCGGTGTGCTGACGATGGTGCTGACCGTGCTTCCTGTCTGGCAGGCAAAGATTGCGGCGCATCCGTTCGTGGTCGTCCGCGTGCTGACGAACGACCGCCTGTGGCTCATCTGCGTGCTTGCCACGGCGCTGATTGCCGTCATCGGCATGGTCGCCTATTCGTTCTTCCGGCAAAAATACTATTACTGGATTGCCTACGGTTTCAGCATTCTGTGCGGCGCGCTGTTCCTTTCGCGTTTTGCCAGCCGCGCGCTCAAGGATTATCAGATTATGCGCCTTATCGTGTTCTTGGATCCTGACATCGACCCGCTGAACACGGGCTGGCATATCATCCAGTCAAAGATTGCGATCGGTTCGGGCGGATTTTTCGGGCGCGGTTTCTTGGGCGGGACGCAGAGCCATTACCGGTTCCTGCCGGAGCAGAGCACGGACTTCATCTTCAGCATCCTTTCCGAGGAATGGGGATTCAGGGGCGGCGTCGCCGTGTTCACGCTGTACCTGACCATCATGCTGCGCACGATCCATATCATGCGGAAAACGCCGAGTGCCTATGGCATGCTTATCGCGGCGGGCATTTTGGGGATGTTCTTCTTCCATTTTGTCGTCAACACGGGCATGGTCATGGGCATCATGCCGATTACGGGCATTCCGCTGCTCTTCCTGAGCTACGGCGGATCGTCGCTGTGGACGGCGATGGTCTGCATAGGGCTTCTGATGAGCATAAACTACCGGCGCTACGGCCTTAACTGAGGCAGGGAATGGCAAAAACAATGGAACGAATCAATCCCTTGCAGGCATTCGGGTCTGCGCTGTGTTCCGTGCAGAATCCGTCGTCCTATATCGGCGGCGAGATCGGCGCGACGGTCAAGCCGCACGGCGAGGACGACGGCCTGCTCAACGTGGCGATCGCGTTCCCCGACGTGTACTCGATCGGCATGAGCAATCAGGCGATAAAAATCATCTATAACGGGCTGAACGCGCGGAATTCCGTGCGCTGCGAGCGCGTGTTCGCCGTGGAAAGCGATTTTGAGTCGCTCCTCAGGCAGAAGAACCTCCCGCTCTATACGCTTGAGACGGGAATGCCCTTGCATTGCGTCGATCTGGTGGGATTTTCGATCGGCTATGAGCTGGGCATCACGGGCGTTCTGAACGTGCTCGATTTGGGCAGGATTCCGCTGCTCAAGTCCGAGCGGACGGACGGCGACCCGATCGTGATTGCGGGCGGCGTGGGGGCGACCAATCCGGCGGTATTCAGCGCGTTTTTTGACGCCGTGTTTATCGGCGAGGCAGAGGGCGGGCTGTTTGACCTGATCGAGCGGCTCGCGGCGATGAAAAAGAACGGCGCGGCGCGGCGCGATTTGCTCGCCGAGTGCGCGCGGCATCCCTCGGTCTGGACGCAGGATATGTCGGTGGCGCGGTGCGGGCATACGGTCGCGCGGCGGGCAGTGCAGGCGGACTTTGGGAGCGTTCCGTCGGTGGAATCTTTTTTTCCGCTGCCGAACATCAAGACCGTGCAGGATCATGGCGTGGTGGAAATCATGCGCGGCTGTCCCAACGGCTGCCGGTTCTGCCATGCGGGAATCTATTACCGTCCGCAGCGCGTCAAATCGCGGGATCTTATTTTTGCCGAAACCGACCGGCTCGTCAACGAGGCTGGCTACCGGGAAATCTCGCTCACGTCGCTTTCGTCCGCAGATTATCCCGACATCGGCGGTCTGCTCGACGAACTGAACCGGCGGTACCGGGCGCAGAACGTGTCGTTTCAGCTGCCGTCGCTCAAGGCGAACAGCGTCACGCTTCCCATCCTTGCCAAGCTTTCCGAGGTGCGCAAAAGCGGCCTGACGTTTGCCGTGGAAACGCCCGATGAGGCGTGGCAGCTGCGGCTCAACAAGGAAGTCTATGCCCAGCATCTGGTGGACATCATCACCGAAGCGAAAAGGCGCGGGTGGAACAAGGCGAAATTTTATTTTATGGTCGGCCTGCCGTTCCCTGAGACGGACGGAAAGACCGAAGAATCCGTCATCGTCGATTTTTTGCGGGACGTGCAGGAAAGAACGGGCATTCGCTGTAACGTGAACGTGGGCACGTTCATTCCTAAGCCGCATACGCCGTATCAATGGGTGCGGCAGATTTCGCCGGAGGAATCCGAGCGCAAGCTTACGTATATCCGCGAGCATCTGCCGCGCGGGAAATTCAAGGTGAGCACGCATGACGTGGCGACGAGTTACCTGGAAGGGCTGCTTTCCCGTGGCGACGAGCGGGCGGGCATGGTCATCTACCGTGCCTATCAAAAAGGCTGTCGCCTGGACGCATGGGAAGATCACCTGCGCCGCAACCTGCCACTCTGGGAGGCGGCGTTTGCCGAAGCGGGGTATGATGTCAAGGCGGAAATCCTGCGCCCACGCGACCATGACGAGCCGCTTCCCTGGGACAGCGTTTCGCTCGGTCCAGCGAAGCATTTTTATGAGAAAGAATGGCAGAGACACCTTGCCGAAACGCTGACTCCCAAATGCACTCCCGGCTGCGACCACCGCTGCGGTATCTGCGGCAACAATGTTTCCTGCAAGAATTCCGATGCTGTACACAAAAGCGGACACCTTGATGACACGCTTCCTCTTAATGTGCAAAAAAATATACGGCAGACCTGCAACATTCCGGTTCTTTACCGCGTCGTTTTTTCGTTCACAAAGCGCGATGGCGGCGAGTACATCGCACATTTGAGCCTCATCGAGCAGTTCAACCGGGCGATCCTGAAATCCGAACTGCCGGTCGTTTATACGGCGGGGTTTAATCCGCTTCCGCGCCTTGAATTTGCCTCGACGTTGCCGCTCGGCGTCACTTCTTGCGATGAAATCGCCTCGCTGCTGCTGTATGAGCCTGTTTCGGAGCAGGCTTTTATCGACGCGCTCAACCGGCATTTCATGCCCGGCATCCGTATCAGCCGCAGCTTCGTGTTCCCGGTGACCAACCTGCGCCGCCGGGAGTCGCTCGCGTCCGGCCTGTGGGGAAGCATCTGGCGGTATCAGTTCTTCGGCGCGGAAAACAGTGCGGTGCGCGATTTTTTTGCGGGCGACGGCGCGCGACCGTTCTTGCAGGATGCGTCGTCCTGTGCGTTCAGCGGGTGCGGGCTGCGGGACGATAAGCTTGCCGGAACGACGGATGAACGGACGCTCACCGCAAGGCTCGCTTTCAGGCAGGAGCGTCCGTTCCGCGAGGCGTTGGAGTCGTTTTTCGGGAAAAAATGGTACGAATTCGCGGCAATCGCCAAAATACAGACGCTTGCCAAGCCCGATGCCGTCAGCTTTTTTGCGCTGTACGAACGCATAGCGGCAATCAACGCCGAACTGATCCGCCAGCGCGACGAGCGGAATACCTGACGGAACGCGGCAAATTTGCAGCCTATATTACTTCCTATAATGGGCATTCTGT
>CAZSOK010000007.1:0-26112 GCA_964608445.1 uncultured Treponema sp.
AACGGTTCGTACTCATAGCCCGCAGTATACCACACCGCCCCCGCCCGTGGCAAGCAGGGTATCGGCACTCCCCCGTTCGCCTCGTTCCCTTGACGCGCAGTCGGGTCATCGCGTATCATGCCATAACAATTTTTTCCCAGAAAGAGGTATCACCATGAACAAGATTTGTTTTCCGCTGCTGTGCGCGGCGGCGTTCGCGCTTGCCGGATGTAACAAAAAGCCCGCCGCGCCCGAACTGTATTATCAGGGGCATGCGAGCGTGCGGATCACTACGGCAGAGGGCAAAGTCATCTACGTAGACCCGTTCGCCGGAGACGGCTACGACCAGGGCGCGGACCTAATTCTCGTCACCCACGGGCATCTGGACCACAACAAGACAGAACTGGTCACCAACCGCAACGAGGGCTGCCGGGTCATCACGCATGAGGACACGGTGACGGAAAGCGGATACCATAGCTTTGACCTCGGATTCGTCAGGATTGACGCGGTGCGGGCGGAGAACAAGAACCACGACCCGGCAAAATGCGTGGGCTACGTGCTGACTTTCTCCAACGGCGCGAAACTCTACCTGAGCGGCGACACGTCCACCACCGCGCAGATGGGCGACCTCAAGGCGCGCGGCATCGACTATGCGTTTTTCTGCACGGACGGCACGTACAACATGGACATTGCGGAGGCGGCGCGCTGCGCGGAACTGGTGGGCGCAAAGCACAACACGCCCTACCACCTGCCCCACGACAAGGAAAATCCCTTTGACCGCGCCTTTGCCGAATCGTTTCCCGTAAAAGGGCTGCTCGTCGTCGCGCCCGGAGAGACCATCGCGCTGGAGTAGCGCGCGGCAAGCGGGCAGGCTCACGGCATGGACGGCGTGGCAAACCGGTAGCCCTGCGCGGCAAGGTGCGGGTACAACTCCGCCAGCAGCGCGGGCAGGATGTCCACGCTTTTGTCCACGTGACCGATGACGACCGCGCGGCCGTGCTCGTTGGCATATGCAAGCGTCTCGTACAGCCGCGCGAGCATTTTGTCCCGGTCGATTTCGTTGTCGATGTACGGGCCGGCTTTCTCGAAAATCGGCATATCGCGCTCCAGTGCGGCCTGCGGCGCTTTCGTCTCGGCAGTCGTGCGCGAATCAAGGAAATAGATGCCCCGTTCCCGGCACACGTCCAGCACCATGCCGATACGCATGACATCCGCCGTAATGAGCGAGCCTTCGTGGTTGTTCATGCCCACGATGCCCGGACCGAGCTCGGCAAGGTTCTCCTGTATGACGGCGGCAATCTCCGCGCCGCTCATTGCCGCACGGATCGCGCCCTCGCCGGGGTCGAGCCGTGGGTTCATCGCCTGCATGGGCTGGTGCAGGAGCACTTCCTTTCCTGCCGTCCGGGCGACATCCGCACACGCGCGTGACTGCGGCAGGCGCGGCAGCACGGCAATCGTCAGCGGGAACGGCAAGGCGGTATAGCGGCGCACGTTCTCCGCCGAACGCCCCGCGTCGTCAAGCACGAGCACGAGCGTCGCCCCGTTCCGCGCCGGGGGAATCGCAAACGGCGAATCCGCCGACGGGCTTTGCGCGGGTATCGGCTGCAGCGCCGGGGGCGGCGACTGCGGCCTGTCCGCCCGTGCCGTGTCCGCCTGCCCGACCGGGGATGCCGTTTCGGTGCGCGGGCGCGCGGGCGCAGGCTGCTCGCGGGCGGCGGGCGGGGATGGACGCGGCGTGTCTGCCGCCGTCTGTGATGAGGCGGGCGGCGGGGGTGTCTGTGCCGGAGGACGGCTTTCCTGCGCCGTCTGCGGGTTTTGTCTGGGTGCTGGTTGCCGTGCCGGGGGCGTTGCCGTCCGCGTGGGGGCTGTCTTTTGCTGTGGGGCAGGCTGCCGCGCGACCGTTTCGGACGGCGATGTCCGTGCCGCCTGCGCTAGTTGCGACTGCCTGTCCGCACGGGCAGACAACGCCACGCTCAGCGCAAGGCTTGCCGCGCACAGGCATACGATGATGCCGGAAAGCACGTACACTTTCCGCGCCGAAAGCCTGACCTTCGGCTTTTTCGCCCGGCGTTTCTTGGTTGTCTTCGTTGATTTTTTTGCGGCTGTCCTGGTCGTCCGCCTCTTCTGCGCTGCCATCGCGCCCATTTTACCACGCGGCGCGGACTTCCTCAATACGGTTTTGCGATTCCCGCTTTTCGCCCAGCGGACGAAAAAATGCTACAGCAGCTTGAACAGTTTATCCACGTTCGGGTCATGCACGAACAGCACGTTGCAGCGCACGTTGTCGATGAGGTCGTCCGTGCCGTGTGAGAACGCCGTCCGGGCATCCCGTCCGCCCGCGATAATCAAGTTCGCCTTGTAATCGTCCGCGGCCATGATGATTTCGGAGAAAACCGCGCCCCGGCGCAGTTCCGTTTCGACCGTCACGCCCTTCGACTTTCCCAGCTCCGCCACATAGTCAAGATGCCGCCTGCCGTTGGATTCGAGGTTATCCGTGTATTCAGAGCCTTCCTCGCGCACGAAAACCTTGGTCAGCGTCAGCGCACGGATAGTCGCCGTGTCCACCACATACACCGCCTTGATCGCGCACGACTGCTGCTTGGCGAGCATGATCGCATACTTTGCCGCCTGGATCGAATGCTCCGATCCGTTGACGGCAACAAGCAGCCTTTTCAGGAGCGGCTGTATCACGGGGCGGCCTCGCTTGCTTTCCGATTTTTGAGCGACTTGAGCACGAACACGTTTTCGCGGTCGCGCTCCTCAAGGACGCTTTCGATGTACGCCTTTGTCTCTTTGTCCTGCGGGATAATCATCTTGTCCAGCGCGTTCACGCGCCGCTGTGTCTTCTTGACCTCGTTCGCAAGCCGCCACACGATCGTGCGGACGGAAGCCATCTGCGTCAGCAGGTTCAGCAGGCGGAAAAAAGTGACCGTCACGCGGTCCGTGTCGGCGAACGTCCCCACGAACGAATAGAACAGCTGCTGCTTGGGCAACTCCACGTCAATCGAGGAGAACGTCATGCCGCCCGCGACCACCGGCTTCTCACGTATCGTAAAATCGTACTTGACGGCATGGGCAATGCGCTCCGTGCGGTCGCCGCCCACCGTCATCAGCATATTCCGCAACGCCGGATATGCCGCACCGATTGCCTTGTCGATGTCGCGCTCAAGCAGCGTCACCCGCTCCACCAGGCGCATCAGTTCCATCACCAGAATCTCGCGCTTCTGCTCCAGCAGGTCGTAACCGTCCGTAGCGACCGAAAGCTGCTCCTTTACGGCGAGAAGGTTTGATTTTGTCGGCGCGATGTTCAGTTTTGCCACGGTCAGTCCTTCGGCAGGTATTTCTCAATCAGCTCCGGCTTGATGCGCGTCAGGTCGGACTTGGGCAGCAGCTTGAGCAGTTTCCAGCCGAGGTCGAGCGTCTGCGCAATCGAACGATCCTCGCGCTCGTCCTGCGTGAAGAATTCGCCCTCCAGCGCGTCGCCGAATTTGAGGTACATCTTGTCTTCCGCACCCAGTTCCTCTGCGCCGATGATGGCGGCAAGGTTGCGGATGTTCTTCACCTTTGAGTATGCCGCGAACAGCTGGCTGGA
Source organism: uncultured Treponema sp. (assembly GCA_964608445.1). Taxonomy (GTDB): domain Bacteria; phylum Spirochaetota; class Spirochaetia; order Treponematales; family Treponemataceae; genus Treponema_D. The sequence continues at coordinate 3,572 of CAZSOK010000007.1, forward strand.
GACAGCGGCATGATCCTCGCGCGTCATGCCGTCGCCGATGCCGTCTTTCATCAGGCGGCTCAGCGAAGGCAAGCCCGACACCGGCGGGTACACGCCTTTCTGGCTCAGCTCGCGGTCAAGGACGATCTGCCCTTCAGTGATATAACCCGTCAAGTCGGGAATCGGATGTGAGATGTCGTCGTTCGGCATGGTCAGAATCGGAATCTGCGTGATCGAGCCGGTCGAACCCTTGATTTTTCCCGCGCGCTCGTACAGCTCCGCCAAGTCCGAGTACAGGTAGCCCGGATAGCCCTTGCGCCCCGGCACTTCGCCGCGCGTCGTCGAAATCTCACGCAACGCCTCGCAGTAATTGGTCATGTCGGTCATCACGACAAGGACATGCATATTCTTCTTGAACGCAAGGTATTCTGCGGCGGTCAGCGCACAGCGCGGCGTGATGATACGCTCGATTGACGGCGCGTCCGCAAGCGACTGGAACATGACGACCTTGCTCAGAACGCCGCTCTCCTCAAACGAATTGATGAAGAACTGTGCCTGATCGTATTTGATGCCCATGCCCGCAAAGACCATCACGAACTGCTCGTCGCTGTTCAGGATTTTTGCCTGCCGGATAATCTGCGCGGCAAGGCGGTTATGCGGCAGTCCGTTCCCGCTGAAAATCGGCAGCTTCTGCCCGCGAATCAGCGTGTTCATGCCGTCGATGCTCGAAATGCCCGTCTGAATGAAGTCGCGCGGGTACACGCGGGCATAAGGATTTATCGGCATGCCGTTCACGTCAACGTTCTCGCTCGACACGATCGGCGCAAGCCCGTCTATCGGCTCGCCCAGTCCGTTGAAAATACGACCGAGCAGCCCCTCGCCCACGCGCAGCTCAAGCCGTCGCTCCAAAAATTCCACGCTCGTATCGTTCAGATCCAGTCCCGTCGTCGTGCCGAAAATCTGGACGACCGCGGCGTTCTCATTCAGGTCGATGACGCGGCCCGTGCGTTTCTGCCCGTTCTTGTCGCGGACGTACACCGTCTCGTTGAAAAAGACATTTTCGGAACGCCTGACAACGACAATCGGTCCGTCAACTGACGTCAGCCCGCGATACTCTATTCCTTTCATAGTGCTGCCACCTTGCGGTACATCCGCTCCAGCTCGCCCATTTGCGCGTCCAGACGCCCCTCAATCTCGTTGACCATCTCCAGTTTGTCGTTCGGCACGGTCGATTTGATGCGCACGATTTCCTCGCGCACGGGAAGCGCGGTCACTTTTGCCAGCGGCGCGCCCTGCTTGATGACCGCAAGCGCACGGTGATAGAACGCCATCATCAACACAAGGATCTGTATCTGCTTTTCCGGCAGGGAATACACGTCCACCGCATCGAACGCGCTCTGCTGCAAGAATCCGTTCTTAATCATGTCGGCGACCGTCAGCACCAGACGCTCGCCGTCGGGAAGCGCGTCCGGGCCAATCAGGCGCACAATCTGCTGCAACCGCTGCTCTTTTTTGAGCAAATCCAGCGCGGCGAGGCGGATTTCCGCCCATTTCGGGTCGAGCTTGTCCCACCAGTCGCGGATTTCGTCGGCATATTCAGAATAACTCTCGATCCACCCGATAGCGGGATAATGGCGCGCGTTCGCCAGCTCCCGATCCAACGCCCAGAAACAGCGGATGAACCGCTTCGTATGCTGCGTGACCGGCTCGGAAAAGTCACCGCCCGGCGGCGAAACCGCCCCGATGACCGACACCGATCCTTCTTTGCCGCACAGCGAATCCACGCGTCCGGCACGCTCGTAAAATTCGGCAAGCCGCGTGGGCAGATAGGCGGGGAAACCTTCTTCGGCGGGCATTTCTTCCATGCGCCCGCTCAGCTCGCGCAACGCCTCCGCCCACCGTGACGTGGAATCCGCCATAATCGCCACGTGCATTCCCATGTCCCGGTAATACTCGGCAAGCGTGATACCCGAATACAGCGACACCTCACGCGCCGCGACCGGCATATTCGATGTGTTCGCAATCAGAATCGTGCGCTCCATGAGCGAGCGTCCCGTGCGCGGGTCAATCAGCGTGGGGAATTCGGTCAGCACGTCGGTCATTTCGTTCCCGCGCTCGCCGCATCCGATATAGACAATCAAGTCCGCGTCGCACCATTTGGCAACCGCGTGCTGCGTCATCGTCTTTCCCGTTCCGAATCCGCCCGGAATCGCCGCCGTGCCGCCTTTTGAAAGCGGAAAGAACACGTCAATGACACGCTGTCCCGTAATCAGCGGCTGACTCACCGCCAGTTTCTGACGATACGGACGCGGACGGCGGAGCGGCCAGTAGTGGCTCAGCCGGATTTCCTCGTCGAATTCCGTCGTCGCGATAACGTCATCGACCGTATAAGCGCCCGCGCCGGAAAAGGTCTTGAGCGTGCGCCCGCGAATCATCGGCGGAACCATAATGGCATGACAGATAGAAGACGTTTCCTGCACGTAACCGAGCACCAAGCCCGGCGCAATCGCACTGCCCTGCGCAATGCCGTCCGCAACATCAAAATGCCAGCGTTTCTGCACGTCCAGCGGCTCGGTACGCACACCAGGAGCAAGGAACGCGCCGCCGCCGGCGAACATGGCTTCCAACGGACGCTGGATGCCGTCATAAATCGTGCCGACCAGACCGGGACCGAGCCGCAGCGAAAGCGGACGCTCAAACGAGGTCACTTCCTCGCCGATTTTCATGCCCGTGTCGTCCTCGTAGACCTGAATGGTCGCCTTGCCCTTGTCCTGCCGGATAATCTCGCCGATCAGTTTTTTTTCGCCGACATCAACGACATCGTACAGACCGCATCCCTCCAAGCCTTCGGCATAGACAATCGGTCCGGAAATGCGGGTTATCTTACCGCTAATCATTGGGGCAACCTCCCGCCAAACAATGTCGTCGCAAGTTCAGCACTGTATCTGTCTGTCAGTTCGCCCACCAGCTGATCAGTCGTCAGGCGGCAGCGAACCGCATTATCTTCGCTTTCAAGGATGATGCCTTTGTGCACGTTGTTGAGCGGCACCGCCTCATCACCCGACATCTCGAACGTCGTTTCGGCGCATGAGAGCACGTTTTTTGCGCCGCAGTGTTTTTCCACCAGTTTTTTCGCGTCGTCCAGCGCAAAGCCGAACACGCGCGCACGGACTTTCCTGCCCGCAAGCGCATCCTTTGAGCGCACGAGCAACGTCTCTACCAAAGAAAGAAGTTTTTCGTCGCCCAGCTTCGCAAAATAATCATTGTAAGCGTCCGCGACGGATTTTACATAGAACGAAACCCGGTAGCGTTCCTGTTCCAGCGGAAGCGCGGCATCACGGTTCTTCTTGAACGCCGCGATTTTTGCGTCATAATAGGCAGTTTTCTGAGCGGTCGTTTCTTTTATGCGCTCCGCCACTGCGTCAAGCAGTTTCTGGCACTCCGCGTCCGCATCGGACAAAATGCGTGCCGCCTTGTTGCGGGCATCCGCCTCAATCTCTTTGTCCAGTATTTCAGTTGAGCGTAATTCTTCCATATCTAAACCTGAATGCCAATGGCCTCGCGGATTGCATCCGTCAGGGATTTCTTTCCTTTCATGTGCCCGCTAAGACCGGGTATTTCCACAATCAACGGATAGTCAGCCCCTTTCTGCCACGCGATTACCTCGTCCTCCAGCATCACGGAGACTTCCTCCGTCAAAATCAACACTTTGGGTCGTTCCGGCGAAGGAAGCGACATCGCCCCGCCCTGCCCGGTCATGCGATTGAACGCCTCCAGCGCCTCGTCACGATTGAGCGCGACCGTACCGTCCACGCCGACCAGCTTAAAGCCGAGGATAAGCTCCCGTTCGCCAATGACAAAATATTCCAAAGCCGTACCGTCTTACAGAATGATAATCAGCAGCGCGACCAAAAAGCCCCACAGACAGATACCTTCTGCCAGACCGACGAACGGCAGGGCTTTTCCGCTCAGTTCCGCGTTCTCGCTCATCGCGCCCATAGCAGCAGAACCAATCTTGCCGACCGCCATGCCGCCGGCGATACACGCCAGGCCGACAGCAATCGCCGCAGCCACATACCTGACGGTGTTCGTGTCAGCCGCCTCGGCAACCTCAGCCGCCGGAGCAGTTTCCGCCACGACCGCAGCAGCAGCCGGTTCTTCCAGCGGAGCGACCGCTTCCTGCGCAAACATTCCCGCGACGCTCAGCAAAAGCACTGCCGCAGCGACAACAAACCCTTTCTTATTCATAGTGTTACCTCACTTACGTTGTATACTCAAACACGAACGGTTTAAATTCGCGTCCAGTTTCATTAAAGAATTTCGAGAAGAACTCGTAGTATTGCAGACGGACGACCTGAATGGCGACGATCATGCCTTCCAGGACGATAACGATGGCGTTTCCGATCACCAGAATCACGACGCTGCCGATGCCACCGACCATCTCCACCATCATATAAATGATAAATCCCAGCACGGCGTGTGCCAGCGCGAACGCCCCCACACGCACAAAACTGATTGAGCTTGACAGATACGTAGAGACCAGCTCGATGATTTCCACCACGCCGCCAATAATCATTGCGCCCACGCCGTTTTCCAGCACGGGACGCTCGCCGTCAACCAGCCGCTCGAACGGCTCGCCAAAAGCGGCGAAAAACACGAGCAAAGCGATAATCACCCAGTCGTACACAGCAGGATGATGAGCGAACGCCGCAATCCGAATGGCAAACACGACCACATACCAGAAAAAACACGCGCCCGCAAGCCCCGTCTTTCCGAACAACGCCTTGCCAAAATGCCGGTGGGTCATGCGGTTGATAATATTGATGAGCAATCCCACCGTGTTGATGATAAAGCCGATGCCGATCGTCACGCCGAAAATGCCGAAAATCATCGTAATATACTGCGGACCGACCGGGCTGAAATCCAAAATCCGCGCGCGCGGCTCGCCGAACAAGCCAGTCACCCACAGCGCGAACGGCTCAAGCAGTTTTTCGGTCGCAAAAAACTCGCCCGTCAGTACGCCCATGACCATGCTTGAACAACCGATTGCCATAAAAATCGGCGCGAATTTGTTCCAGCCGTCCACGCGCACCACGTTGAACGCCAGCAGAAGCCCCGCCACAAAAAACACCAGCCCCTGCCCCGCGTCGCCGAACATAATGCCGAACAGCAGCGTAAAGAACAACGCCACGAACGGCGTGGGGTCAATGTTGCCGTACAGCGGAGAGCCGTAACTGAAAATCATGCGCTCAAACGCGCCGACCAGTTTTCCGTGCGTCAGCTTGACGGGCACTTTCTCTTCGCCACGGACGACGGACGGCACTTCCCTGGGTTGGTACACGCGGATGGCAATCCTGCCCTCAGTCAGCTTGTCCAAGTCGTTCATCATCTGATGACTGTCGCCTTCGGGAATCCAGCCGGTAATGCGGTAGACCAGCGACGTCGATTCTAGGCTGTTGCGCACCGCCTGAATCTGTGCGCCGATCGAAAACCGCGCGGACAGTTTTTTGAGGATGTCCTCATGCGTCACCGCAAAATTATGCTTTTCCTCTTCGATTGAGGCAAGCCCTGCCTCCAGATGCCGCTGCTCATGCTCAAGCGATGCGAGCACATCGTCGGGAACGCCCTTAAAATCCTTCGGGATTTCCATGCTCACAAAGCCGAATTTTTTCAGCTCGCCGTCCAAGGCAAGGTGTGCTTTTTTTGAAGACGCGACGAGCACACGGGATTTGTCCTCGCCGAGCGCGACGATAACCGCGCGTCCGTCCAGTTCCGCCTTGAGTTCGTCCAGTGCGCCCGGTGCAATCCGCCCGATACGCAGGGACAGGAACGAAAGATGATCAAGCTCCGCATACGGCACTTTGAGGTTCGCGAACGCATGCGCCTCGGTACAGGCATCGTTGACGCGCTTCACTTCTTCACTCTGCCGCAACTCGCGCTCATGCAATGCTTCGGTATCAGCAATCAGTTTTTTCGCAAGCGCACGGTCGTCATCGTCCGGGAACGTCGCGTCCGCCAGCTGTTCGGCAGAAAACGGCGCGGCTCCCAAAAACAGACGCGCTTTTTGCAGATCGTTATACGTATCACCATCGGGATTCTTGCTTTCTTTTTCGTTAGGCGTCTTTTTCGCCACATCGGCTGCCGACGCATGATTCTGAAACTGAAAGTTGCCTTTTTTCGCAAGAAACGCGACCACCGTGTTGATGTCATCTTTGAGTACCATCAGCTCCACGAGCCGCATGGGAGTTGTCTTTGCCATATCCTGCCGTCCTTACCGTTCAGATACCCCGGCTACGCCAGCCGCCGCCATGACGTGCGCCGCCTCCACATTGAGCCGAAGCCCCTCCGTCACCGAGCGAATGTAATGCAGTTCGTTCTGCTTTATCTTAAACCACGCGAACAGCACCAACGCCGAATCGGGCTGCTGATGAAACGCACGCGCATACCGCCGCTGCAAGTCACGATCCATCATGCGTTCCACCCATGCGGGGTCGATTTCCCACACCACGCCGTCTTCGTGCGGATTCAGGAAGTCCGCGTATTTCCAGTCGCGCCATGCATCCCACACATCCGTATCCGCATGCACGACGGCAAGCGCATCGCCTGCAAACGCGTCGTTTTTTTCCGCGCCGTCATGCTCGTAGGCAAGCATCGGCACGATGTCATCGGCATCATACCGATAGTACACCTTGAGCCGCAACGCCCACATCACGTTGCGGTAGACAATTTCGCGCCGGATCAAGTCAAGCACCGCCGCACGCTCGCCGAAAGGCAGTTTCTTTGCCGACTGCCACAGCGACTGTGTATAATGCAGGTCGAGTTTCAGATCGACCATCAGCTGCTCATCACTGCGCGGCACGGTATGATACCAAGAGACGGGCGAACCCGCCGTAATCCCCGCCAAATCCGGCCAGCGACGGTACGAAAGCATCGAATACTCGCCAATGTCCACGATGTCAGGCATTGACGATTCCTTGTAGCACAAGGCGGCTGCAATCTCTTTCAGATTGTCGTAATCGTAAAAGCGCAACAACGCGACAAGCACGGCATCCGGCACCGTATAGTTCTTGAGCAGACCCGTAAACTGCGAGACGAATCGTCCCTGCGCTTTTTTTTCTATCGTTTTTGCCAGCACCGCTTCGGGAACGGCAGGCACCTCATCATCAAACAGAAGCCCGTACAACTCACGCAACGACTTTACCGCAAACAACCGGGACGCACGAGAACCAGTGTAGGATTTTGCAAGCATTCCGCTTGCCTTTGCGTAGACGTATGCACGAGCTGCCGAGCGATCCATAGCGCAAGCCTCACTGCTTGAACAGCAACGCGTCCAACAACGCGTTAAACGCCGGAACGTCTTTTGCGGCCGCACTGATTTTTTCTTTATATGCGCTCACTGCCAGCGTGTAGCTGTTGGTAGCCGCTGTCGTCTGCTCAGCATAATGCTTCTCCAACCGGGCGATAAGCTCATCGTACTCCGCTTTGAAACGCTGATCAGCCTGCGCACGAGCCGCCGCAATCCGCTTTTCCGCATCCTCACCAGCCTGCGTCAAAATTGCCGTCGCGTTGCGCTCAACGTCAAGAAGATGACCGATGACATCGGCTTCTTGTCCTGCCATAGTATTCACCCGATTCCGTCAGTTTTCCGCAGTTTCCGCTGCCTCGGACGTCCCGTCTTCCGCTGCCCCGGAATCGTCTTTCCACCATTCAGCCGCACCCGCCGTCTCAGCGCTTTCATCGACGGTCGCCGTACCTTCCGCCGCCTGCACCTGCGCGGCTGCCGCCGCCAAATCCGCGCCGGAATCATGTTTTTTGTTCAGCAACGCAATAAAGAACGTGGCGACAAAAAACAGCACGACCAGCACCGCCGTCGTCTTGGTCAGCACGGACGCAGAATGAGAGCCGAACGCAGCAGAATTTCCGCCGCCGAGCAAGCCGCCCATGCCACTGTTGTCCTGATCCTGCACCAACACCAAAAGCACCGCAAGAACGCAGACTATGACAAACACAACCAAAAGAATAACGCCAATAGCACCCATATTATCACTCCAAACACAAAAAACATTCTGTGATATAGATTTATTGTACTAAAAAACGTCCGCCGCGTCAAGAAACGAACGGACGACGCGCGGCAAGCCAGCCCGCCGTTTTTTTTTCAATCGTTGCTGATTTTATCCGGGCGATGCCCCGCCGCCTCACGGCAGGTATTCCGCATTGATATGCTTCAGCGCGGTAAACAGCCGTATCTTCGCGCGCTCGTCCCCGGCAGTCAGCGCGTCAAGGCGGCGGCGCATTTCCTTCCTGCCGGAATTGTCCTGATAATCGCACGTGCAGGTCATTTTTTGCCAGCCGGACTGCTCGGCGTGCAGGGCAATCTGCCGGACCGGGGCATAACACAGCGGGCGAATGACCCGCAGGGGATATTTCTGATACCGCAACACGGGCGGCATCGCGCTCAACTTTCCCGCGCCCAGCATATTCATCAAAAGCGTTTCCAGAATGTCGTCCAGATGATGGCCGAGCGCGATGGAATCATAGCCGTGCGCGACGGCGTAGCGGATCAGCTCCGTGCGCCGTTGCGTGGAGCACCAGTAACAGTTCATGCTCCTGCCCGGCTTGAGACGACCGAGCACGTCCACCCGCCGCTCGATGACATCAACTCCCCACCCGGCAAACAACCGTCTCAACTCCGTGCTGAACGGCGGCGCAAAATCAGCCTGAAAATAAATGGCACTGAACGAAAAGTCGCGCCGATCGGGAGAGGGAAAGCGGCGCAGGCGGTTGGCAAGATACTCAACCAGCAGCGTGGAATCTTTGCCGCCGCTCGCGCCCACAAGGACTTTGCAACCACGCGGAAGCATCGCGTAATCATATATCGCCTTGTCAATCAGGCTGAACAGATGCGGCTGCGGCATTTACAAATTATCGACGATAAACTGATTTATCACCGCGTCAATCGTCGCCGGGTACAAATCGACCAGCGCGTCCTTGTCGTATTTCCTGCGCGTAATCGGCAGCCGCTCAAAAGAAGTCGCCGTGTACGTTTTATTGACGAGTTCTTTTCCGCGCTCGTCAAGATAGACGATTTTCATCGTGACCAAAGCCGCGACCTCGCCCGTCCACCGGTTGCCCCGGATATTCGTCTTCTGGAAGACAAAATCCGCCAGAATCATACTTTTTGCGCCGGTTTCTTCCATTATCATGCGCGCGCGCTTCGAGCCGATGCTCAGCATCAGCTTGTATTTGGTCGCAGAAATCTTTGCTTCCATAAAATTGAGGATGTTCTCGCGCATCGTGGCATAAGACTTGGCGGCGAACAAATCGTCCTCGTCCACCACTTCCACGCCGGCGTTCTCTGCCAGAAGCGCGTGGAAACTGCCCATCGCATAGTCAAGGCGGTCGTACCCGGCAAGATACTCCACGTCATTGCCTTTGAGCACCCTGTTCACCAGATTAGTCAGAACGCCCTCGCCCTCCGCCTCGTCGGAGTCGTCATCGCCCTGGTTTTCCTGCTCTTTCCACGGCAGCGACTGGTTACCCGTCACGGCAAGCACGATAACCGGCGAATGCTCCTCCAAAACGACCGGCGCGGACTGACAGCCGACAAACAGCAGGACGGCAGACAACAGCATACACAACAACAACGCTCTCTTCATCAGAAAAACCTCTTTCATTACAGAGAACAGCCAATCCGACCGATTGTTACAGCGGCTGACTCCCGTGTACCATTTTGTACCGCTCCTGTGACGATCGGATAATGTCAAAATGCACCAACGGGTCAGCCCTCATGTATTTCTTGAGCCGCGAGACATACGAATAGACGCAGTTGCGCTTCATGCCGTCGTATGCGCCCCGCCCGAAAATCTGCCGGGAAAGTTCTTTGAGCGAAATTTCTTTGCTGATACGCGCGTAAAAATACTCGAACAGGCTGAACAACGCCGGCGGGATTTTTCCGCGCGCACGGAACTGCTCCAAATCGAGCTCGTCCGTATCGCCCTGCCGCCCCGTCGAGCCAAGCGGAAGCGGCGGACACAGCAGCGAAATATGGCTGCGCACCGCCGTGTCCTCGATAATGCCGTTCAGCCGGGTGAACACGGGCGCAAGCTGATGGAATTCCTGATCCTCATACAGCGCCTCGTTCTGCTGCATCCAGTAAACCACACGGTTCGATCCGTCGGGGTACGGGTCATTGTAGAACACAAAGGGAATCGAACGTTTCAACTCGCGCATTGTCTCACGCATCCTGCCGAGCAGGGGCTGGAAATGGCAGAAATCAAGCAAGAGCAGGTCGCAGGTCAGTTTTTCGCTTTGCAGGCTCAAATAAAATTCAAGGACATTGTCCTTTATCGTGTATCGTAACGTGTCGTCTGCAAGACGCGAGGCAATCAATGCGCAGGCAAGCGGCTCCCGCGTAACGAACATAATCTCCATGGCAACCGCTCCTTTTACAAAACATTAAACTCTACATATATAACATCGGCTTTTTACCATAGAATACAAAACCAAAAAATCTAACAATATTTTTCAATTTATCGCGGTATCCTGCTTGACACAAGCACGATGTTTTTGATAGAGTAGAAAACATCACGGGGGCGTAGCGAAGCTGGTTATCGCGCTGGCCTGTCACGCCGGAGATCGAGGGTTCGAGCCCCTTCGCTCCCGTTTTTGCCCGCTCACCGAGCGGGTCTTTTTTTCATTATTACGGGCAATAGCGCAGCTGGTAGCGCGCTACGTTCGGGACGTAGAGGTCGGCGGTTCAAATCCGCCTTGCCCGACTTACAGGCTCCGTGTCACACGGGGCTTTTTTATTACTGACAAAAGGGGAAATGCCCGTCTATGAAACGAACACTTCTGTACATCGGCTCGGTAGCAGTCCTGATTCTTTCCGCAATCACGTTTATCTTCGTTCCGTCCATGCTTGACCGCACGGCAGGGAACACGTATTCGCTGGGATCTTACGGCGGCAAGAAAATCGAGCTGCTTCCCGGCACGCCGGTCGCGAATTCGCTCGCCGTATTCGACACGCTGTACAAAGAACAGCTGAGCAAGGTGGAGCAGTATCCCGCCGAACAGCAGAAATATTTCCGCAGCAGCGTTTACTATCAGATGTACAGCAACGCATTCAATGCGGCAATCTCGTTCCAGTCCGCCGTAGATGCGGTAAAGAAATCGGGGTATGTGCCGAGCGCGCTTGCAGTCTCACGCGAAATGCTTCCTTATTTTTCCGATAGAAACGGCTATTCGGCGCGGCTGTACCATGCCCTCTCCGAGTCACAGCGCAACGACCTGCGCAAGGACGTGACGAACCGCCTGATCTGGCAGCATTATTTCGACGACTATTTCGGCACGGACCGTCACGCGCAGGATGCGTATTTTATCGGGCTGACCTGTACGCAGAACTATTTCACGTATATGCAGCAGTCGCAGCTCGATGCGCCGAACACGCTGGGCGGCTATGCCCTGTACGGGCTGAAAGCATCCGACGCGGAACAGGAATTCCTGGCGGCAATGGACACGAAAAAGCGTTCGTTCGACATGGTGGCGTGGAGCAAGACGGCGTATCCCGACCAGGAAGTGATTGCCTACGGCGTTGACCACTACGACCTGTTCAACACGCACGACGTCAGCGTCATCACGGTGGACAGCAAGGCGGAAGCCGAAAAACTGCTCGCGCAAATCACGAACAATGAGCTGACGTTTGACGACGCGCTGAGCGAATTCTCGCAGAAGTATTACACGGATGCGGACGGCAAGCTGACATCGCATTATGAATATCAGATCAAGGAAATTATCCCGGACGAGGACGAATTCAACGCGGTCATCAATTTGGATGTCGGCGCGGTGAGCGGTGTCATTCAGACGGCGAACAACAGCTACGCGCTGTTCCGCCGCGACGAAAAACGCGGCTTGAACCAGCTGAACGTGGAAGAGAATATCGACGTGGTGCGCAACTATCTTGACACGCACGAGGCGGGCATTGCCGAAACGTATTATGTCAACCTCGCCAAAGATTTTGCGGCGGATGCGATTACCACCAGTTTTGACGCGGCGAGCCGCAAATTCAACGTCACCAAAATCGCCGTCCCGGCATTCGCGCTGCATTATGGCAATGCGTTGCGCGGCGCGGACATCGCGGCACTGAACGGCGCAAGCAGGAACGAACATTTCTTGCAGACGGCGTTCTCGCTGAAGACCAACGAAATCTCAGAGCCGATCGTGCTGGGAGAGAACGTGCTGGTACTCAAATTGACCGGCGAACAGACCGAACCCGTGACAGATGCGGGCAAAATCGCGGCGGCGACAGACAGCCAGAACTATGATGTCGCGTCGTTCCAGACGAAACAGTTTGACGGCAGCGACATCAAAAGCAACGTCTACGAGTTTGTCTCACAGAATGTCGTGGCAGACTGACGCGGGAGTGCCGTTTGCCTGACATCACGCAAAAGCCCTGTCTGGTACGTACTGGTCAGGGCTTTTCTCTTTCCTACCAAAACCGCCTGCTCTATTCCAAATACGCGCCGCAAAAGGCAATCGTGCAGACCATAGAACGGCTGACCGTGCTTCCCCATACGCTCATCCTGTGCGCGTCGCCGTGCCTGTGGTACGGCCTGGGCGAACTGCTCGCAAAACTGCCCGCCCACTGCTTTGTGCTCGGCATTGAAGCGGACGAAAACCTGCATGACCTGGCGGCGACTGAACTGCGGCGTTTGACCGCGCAGTGGCAGACAGAACACGGCAGCCAGCCGCCTGTCGCATTGCTGCGCCGCGATGAAATGTTGGACATCGTGGAAATCATCGCCGCTGGCAGAACGCAGGACGTTTCGCTGCCGCCGCTCCATTCGTTCCGCCGCGCGATTATGCTTGAGATGAGCGGCGGCACGGCATTCCAGGCAGACCAATACCGGCGCATCGCCTTTGCGGCAGAAAACGCCATCGCATCGTTCTGGAAAAACCGGATTACGCTCACCAAACTGGGGCGGCTTTTCTCCCGGAACGTCTTCCGCAACCTCGCCGCCCTCCCCCGCTCCGCGCCGCTCGCCTCGTTCCTCAAAAGCATTGACCGCCCGATTGTCGTCTTCGGCGCGGGAGAAAGCGCGGGGCAGACGATTGCGGCAATGCCGCACGACAAGTGGAAATCGTATTTTGTGCTTGCCGTCGATGCCGCGCTGCCCGTGCTGGTGGCAAACGGCATCGTGCCGCATGCCGTCGTCGCCGTAGAAAGCCAGCTCGCCATAGAAAAAGCGTACATCGGCTGCACGGGACTGAACGTAACGCTGTTCGCCGACCTGTCGTCGCGCCGGCAAGTGACGGCACACACGGCAGGTCCCGTCAGTTATATCGCGTCGCAGTTTGCGGACACGCGCTTCCTTGCCGACCTGCGCGCGCGCGGACTGCTGCCGCCGGCCGTGCCTGCTTTGGGTTCAGTCGGTCTGACGGCAACCTACCTTGCGCTCAACCTGCGCTCAACCCCCGCTGTTCCCGTATACGTGACGGGACTGGACTTTTCGTTTTCGCCCGGAGCGACGCATACCCGTGGCGCGCCCGCCCACACCGCCCGGCTGATTGCGGCAAACCGTCTCATGCCCGCCGCAAATTACGACGCCGCGTTCCGGCAGGGCGCACAGTTTGCGGCGGGGAAAAACGGCATCGTCTGCACGGACAAAGCCCTGAGCGGCTACGCGCGGCAGTTCGCGGGAGTTTTTGGCGGCACACAAAACCTGTTTGACCTCGGAAAAAGCGGTCTGCCGCTCGGTATCGCCCGCGCGCACACCATCGCAGACGCGCCGCCTGCGGCATGTCCTCGGACAAAGACCGAAGCCGCATATACAGAAGACGTATGCCGGGCAGTCGATGCCTTTTTTGCGCAGGAACGCGCCGCGCTGGAACGGCTGAAAGCGTTGCTCATGCACGGCGAGCGCGTCAAATCGCCCGACATGACCGTGCAGGAAGAAATCGCGCAGATTTTGGCGCGGCGCGAATACCTGTACCTGCATTTTCCCGACGGCTACCAATGTAACGCAGGCGACCTCAGTTTCCTGAAGCGCGTGCGCAGCGAAATCGATTTTTTCCTCAAAGACATACAGCTGGCGGCGGCGGCGCGCTAGTCTTCTTTTTCTTTGAGTACCGCAAGGAACGCGCTCTGGGGCAGCTCCACGTTGCCGACCATCTTCATGCGCTTCTTTCCCTCTTTCTGCTTTTCGAGCAACTTGCGCTTGCGCGTGATGTCGCCGCCGTAGCATTTTGCCAGGACGTCCTTGCGCACGGGATTCACCGTCTCACGCGCGATAATCTGGCTGCCGATCGCCCCCTGAATGGCAATCTTGAACTGTTGGCGGGCAATCTCGTCCTTGAGCCGCTCGCAGACTTTGCGCGCCCGCGCGGTCGCCGACGGCTTGTAAGAAAGCAGGCTGAGCGCGTCCACGCCCTTGCCGTTAATCAGGATGTCAACCTTGACCAAATCGGTGTCGCGGTAGTCAATCACCTCGTAATCAAAGGACGCATAGCCGCGGCTGTAGCTTTTGAGCCGGTCGTAAAAGTCAAACAGGACTTCGGCAAGCGGCATCTCATAGACAAGCTCCACGCGCTTTTCGTCCAGATACTGCATGTTCTTCTGCTCGCCGCGCTTTTCCACGCAGAGTGACACAATCGGCCCGATATATTCCGCCGGCGTGATAATCGAAGCGCGGATGTACGGCTCTTCGGCACGCTGAATGCGCCCCTCCGGGAACTCCGTCGGGTTGTCAATCGTCATCTCATCGCCGTTGGTCAGCGTGATCCGGTAGCGGACGCTCGGCGCGGTAAAGATGACCGCCTGCCCGTAGTCGCGCTCCAGCCGTTCCTCCACGATTTCCAGGTGCAGCAGCCCCAGGAAACCGCAGCGGAAGCCGTTCCCCAGCGCGACCGAATTGTCCTTCTCAAAGACAAGGCTCGCGTCGTTCAGCTTGAGCTTTTCCATGCTGTCCTTGAGTTCCTCGTAATCGTTGGAATCAATCGGATAAATCGACGAGAACACGACCGGCTTGACTTCCTTAAAACCGGCGAGCGGCTCATCGGCGGGATTGTCGGCAAGCGTCACCGTGTCGCCCACGCGCACGTCGCTCACCGTCTTCACGCCCGAAACGATATAGCCCACGTCGCCCGCCTCAAGCACGCCCGTCTCCTCGTACTTGATTTTGAAGATTCCCGCCTGCTCCACCTTGTATTCCGTGCCGCTGTGCATAAAACGGATAGTGTCGCCTTTTTTGATGCGCCCGTTCATAATGCGGATATGAATGATGACCCCGCGGTACTCGTCATAATGGCAGTCAAAGATGAGCGCCTGCGTCCGTCCGTCCGGGTCGCCGCCGGGCGCGGGAAACTTCGTGACGATTGCTTCCATCAAGTCGTCAATGCCCGCGCCGGTCTTTGCGCTCACGGGAACGGCGTCGGCGGAATCCAGTCCCAGGTCGTGGTCAATCTGCTGTTTTATGGCAGGAATGTCCGCCGACGGCAAGTCAATCTTGTTGATGACGGGGACAATCTCCAAATCCTGCTCCATCGCCATGTACAGGTTGCTGACGGTCTGGCTTTCCACGCCCTGCGACGCGTCAATCAGCAGCAGCGCGCCCTCGCACGACGCAATCGCGCGGCTCACCTCGTATGAAAAGTCCACGTGACCGGGCGTGTCAACAAAATTAAGCTCGTAGTCGTGGCCGTCCTTTGCGTGGTACGGAATCGTCACCGCCTGGCTTTTTATCGTAATGCCGCGCTCGCGCTCAATGTCCATGTTGTCCAGAATCTGATTTTTCATCTGCCGGTCGTCGATAATCTTTGCCTTCTGAATGAGGCGGTCCGCAAGAGTCGATTTTCCGTGGTCGATATGCGCAACGATACAAAAATTGCGCTTGTAGGTGAGTGCTGTCATCGCATTGATTTTATCCGAAAACGCCGCGCGGGGCAAGGCTTTGCAAAAAGATTTCCTGACAGAGGCATCCCGCAAGACGCGCACAAAAAGTGTTTCACGGCGTGAAACACTTTGTTTCATGCGGTAAAACACTTTGTTTCACGGCGTGAAACACTCTGTTTCATACCGCAAAACAAACTGAAACACTGCCGCCCGCCGTCAGTGCCAGGGCGGATGATGCCGCGGCAGCGCATGTCCGCCAAAACGCTTGACCGCGCCCGCGCACAACGGTATGCTTTTCCTATGAAACCCCTTGCCTGTCTTCTTATCCTGCTCTGCGCGGTACCGGCCTTTTCCGCCGAAAAACTCAGCATCGCGTTCCGCTACAACACGGTGGCGGACGACGGCAAGAATTTCCTGCGCTGGCAGACGGACGACACGAAGACCTCCGACCGGTTCGACGCGGTGACGGGCGCGTCGGTCGCAAAATCGACCAAATTGCTGCGCGCGTTGCAGGAGCCGGACAAGAAAAAGGCGTTTCCCAAAGGGCTGTACGCGCTCCTGCTGTTTGCCGTCAGCCCCGCCGCGCAGGCACAGTCCGACGGCCTGACCGTGGAAAAAGACGGCGCACGGCTGACTATCTCATTCATGCACCGGGGAAACGCCTACCGAATCACCACGGACGAAAAAGGACGGCTGCACACGCGCACCAGTTTTGCCCTTGCGGAACACATTGCGGACAATACGGCGGGAATTTTTACGATCAAGCCGGAATTCCTGCCTGGCGCGCCCCCCGAACCGCCGGAAAAAGCGGAAGCCCCGGACGGACAGACCGAGACGGCAGCGCAAGACGGCGCGCCTGCGGCGGCAGAAACGGACGGAACGCGCGTCGCCGGGGAAACCCTGCCGTTCGTGCCGGACGACTACGACGAAAGCGCGCCGGCCATCTGGGACGGCACGCTCAAGACAGCGTTCGCGGACGGCGTGCTGACCATAACGGGCAGGCTCAAGCGCATCGCGCCGCCCAAAAAGCCCGTGCCTGCGGAAGCCCCCGCGTCCCCGGAAGCCTCCGCGCCCGCAGCAGCGCCAGAGGACGAAAGCGACGCAACCTTTACTTCCGAGGCAGAAAATGCTATCATAGAGGACGAGACTGCACCGTAAGGAGATAACGATGAAACCGACATTGCTTGTTCTGGCAGCGGGAATGGGAAGCCGTTACGGCGGCGTAAAGCAGATTGACGCAGTGGGGCAGCACGGAGAATGCCTGCTGGACTTTTCCACCTTTGACGCAAAAAAAAGCGGGTTCGGCAAAGTCGTCTACATCATCAGGAAAGACATCGAACAAGATTTCCGCGCGCGGCTGTTTGACCGCGTGGCAAAGAATTTCGACGCGGAATACGTGTTCCAGAGCATTGACTCGCTGCTGACGGCGGAAGAGCAGAAAAAGAAGGCTGCCGCGCGAACCAAGCCCTGGGGCACGATCCATGCCGTGCTGTGCGCGCAGGAAAAAATCCATGAGCCGTTCGCCGTCATCAATGCTGACGACTATTACGGGCGATCCGCGTTCGAGACGCTCGGCACGTACCTTGCGTCGGTTGACAACGACTGCACCGATCACGCGATGGTCGGCTATATCCTGGGCAACACGATGAGCCGCAACGGCTCGGTCAGCCGGGGCGTCGCGCAGACCGCAGGCGGCTATCTCACGTCGATTACCGAAAACACCAAGATTTACTACACGGGCGAGCATTTCAGCGGGGACGACATCGTGTCCGATTTGGACGGAACGCTCGTTCCGATGACGGGCAAAGAGACCGTGAGCATGAACTTCTTCGGCTTTACGCCCCGCGCGTTCGCCAGTTTCCAGGCATACTGGGACGACTTCAAGGCGACCAAACTGGGAGAGGCAAAGGCGGAGGCGCTCCTTCCCGTGGCGGCAAGCGACATCATCCGGCATGGCGAAGGCAGGCTGAAAGTATTCACGAGCGAAGAGACCTGGTTCGGCATGACGTACCCGGAAGACAAGCAGCTGGTCAAGGACGAAATCGCCAAGAAAATCGCGGGAGGCTACTACCCGGCAAGACTCTGGGAAAACTGATGCTCGCGCTTACGCCGATTCGATCCGAAAAAATCTGGGGATACGAGGACTGGATTGCCTCGACGTTCCCCGGCAGCCGACAGGACGACTTTGCCGAGCTGGCAGGAGACTTTCCGCTGCTCGTCAAAATCATTCAGGCGAACGACACGCTTTCCGTGCAGGTGCATCCCGACGACGCGACGGCGGCACGGCTTGAAGGGAGCGGCGCAAGCGGCAAGACGGAATGCTGGTACGTGCTTGACGCAGAGCCGGGCGCGCAGATTGTCTACGGGCTGAAGAAAGACTGCACCACGGAAGAACTGCGGCAGGCAATCCAGTCCAACACGCTCGAAAGCAAACTGCACTGCGTTTCGGTCAAGAAAGGCGATTTTGCGTTCATTCCCGCCGGAAGCGTCCATGCCATTGGCGGCGGGCTGCGCCTGCTTGAAGTCCAGCAGAGTTGCGACACCACCTACCGGCTGTACGACTGGGGACGACCGCGCGCGCTGCATATCGAAAAAGGACTCGCGAGCGTCCGACACGCCGAGCGCGCGCCGATTGCGCCCATGCAGGACTCTTTTTCCTGCGATTATTTTTCGCTGCAAAAACGCCGCGTCTCTGGCTGCCTCACGCTGCGGGGCGAAAAAAACGGGCAGCTCGTGTTCATTGCCGAGGGAAGCGGCACGATAGCCGCAAAAAAGCCCGGCGGCAGCCCCCAAAGCACCGCCTTTCAAAAAGAACAGATTTTCGCGCTCGCCGCCGGCGAAGACATCACGGTCAGCGGCACGGGCGAAATCATCGTCATCACGCCCTAACTCGTCGCCACGATAGTGTCCAGCGCGATGCTTATCATCGTGGTGAACGTCGTCTGCCGTTCCTCCGCCGTAGTCGCGCCGCCGAGCAGGATATGGTCGCTCACGGTCATAATGGCGAGCGCGCGCCGAGCGTATTCCGCCGCGAGCGTAAAAAGCTCCGCGCTCTCCATCTCAATGCCGAGCACGCCGTATGCCGCCCAGGTCTTCCAGTTCTCGTTCTTGTCGTAGAACAAATCGCTGGACGCGACCGAGCCGACCGCATAGCGGATGCCTCGCTCCGCGGCAATCTTGTCCGCCGCGCGTACCAAATCGAAATGCGCTGTGGGCGCAAAGTGCAGGCCGCCGAACCGCTGGTTCAACAGCGACGAGTCCGAGCAGGCGGCGTTGACGATAATCGTGTCGCGCAACCGCGTCTTTTCGCTCACCGCGCCGCATGTTCCCACGCGGATTGCCGTCTGCACGCCGTAATATTTGAACAGTTCCGTCGCGTAAATCGAAAGCGACGGCTGCCCCATGCCCGTTCCCTGCACGCTCACCGGCACGCCCCGGTATGTTCCCGTATAGCCGAACATGCCGCGCACCTCGTTGTAGCACGCCGCATGATCCAAAAAATGCTCCGCGATGAATTTTGCCCGCAACGGATCGCCCGGAAGCAGGACATGAGGAGCGATTGCGCCGTCCGGCGCGTTGATGTGTGTACTCATACGTCGATTATACCACGGATTGCAAAAACCGCTAGCAGAAAATCACGCCAAAAACCGCGCCCGCCAGCACGACGAACACCGGATGCACGTTCGTCCTGAGCAGCACGAACAGCGCGATCACGTAGAACACGGCGTTGGCTCCGTACAGGTGGACGCTTCCGTTCCAGGTGGCAGGGGCAGAAAGCACGAAGCCCTGATGCACGACGAACAGCGCGATGATGATAATTTTTGCCGCCGCCACCGCAATCACGCCGGAAACCGCCGGGCGCAACGTGGCGAACGCCGCCTGCACGCCTTTCTTCTCCGAAAACGAGCCGAAAAACCGCGCGATAATCATAATGCAGATGAGCGAGGGCAGCACTTCGCCGAGCGTGGAGAAAAAGCCGCCCCACACGCCGTACAGTTCCGTCCCGATGTACGTGGCGATGTTGATGCCGATCGGACCGGGCGTCGCCTCCGAAATGGCGACCATATTGTAAAAAAACGCGCCGTCAATCAGCCTGAACTGGTCAACCAAAACCTGCTGCATAATCGTAATGGCAACCTGCCCGCCGCCAATCGTAATCAGCCCCACATAAAAAAAGACGGCAACAAGGCAGAGCAGCCCCATCGCCGACTGCGACTGAATCTGCGCGACGATAAAATCAGTCATGCTCCGCCTCCGCCGATTCCGCGCCGGCCTTGCCCTTCCTAAAGTCGCCCCGCACCGCCGCGACCACGACGCCAAAGAACGCGCTGCCGAAAATCACCCACAACGTGTTCACGCCGAAGAAAAAAATGAGCGCGAATGCGAGCGCAAGCAGGACGAAGCCGAACGCGGATTTGACCGATTTTTTGGAGAACGTAAGCACGGCGACCGTCAGAATTGCCGCGACCGACACGTTGATGCCACGCAACGCCCGCTGCACCCAGGCAATCTCGCTGAAATTGGCAATGCACTTTGCAATCACCGTGATAATGATAATCGACGGGAAGACCATGCCGAACGTGGCGACACAGCCGCCGACCACGCCCGCCCGTTTGTAGCCGATGAATGTCGCCACGTTCACCGCGATGATGCCCGGCGTACTCTGCCCGATCGCAAAATAGTCGAGCAGCTCGGCGCTTGTCGTCCAGCCACGTTTTTCAGCCAGCTCTTTTTCCAGGACGGGAAGCATGGCGATGCCGCCGCCGAACGTACACAAACCGATTTTAAAGAACGTGAAAAAAAGGTCTCCCAGCGACCTGACGCTTGTTTTCATCTGCCTGTCCCGTTGCGCCCGTACAGCACCGCCAGTTCGGCAAGCCATGCGGCAGCAGCGTCCGCCTTTTCGCCCGCGAGCATGGCATCCGTCATGCGCCACGACCAGTTTTTGCCGCTCGTGCTCGGCATGTTCATGCGCGCCTTTGTGCCGAGCTTGTACACGTCCTGCAAGGGAATGACCGCGAACTGCGCCGTCGATGAAAACGCCCGCGCAATCAGGCCGCGCAATAACGTGCCGTTTTTCCGCAGTTTCTTCGCCCGCTCCGCGTCCACGGCTTCGCCGCGCAGATACGAAGCAATCAGCGCGAGTTTTTCGTCGTCCAGCGATTCCAGATAGCCTTGCGTGGTGTCGTTGTCATGCGTTCCCGTGTAGACGACGCAGGGCTTGTCATAGGCGTGCGGCAGGAACGCGTTCACCAGGTTTCCGGCACGGCGTTCGTTTTCGTCAAACGCGAACTGCAAGATTTTCATGCCGGGCAGCCCCAAGCCGTCACGCAGGTCGCGCACGGCATCGGTAATCACGCCCAAATCTTCGGCAATGAGCGGCAGGTCGCCGAGGGCTTTTTTTATCGCCTCAAACAGCGCGCGCCCCGGTCCTTTTTTCCAGGTGCCTTTCTCTGCCGTGGGATTCCCATATGGCACTGCCCAGTACGACTCAAAGCCGCGGAAATGATCGACCCGCACATAATCGGTCAGCTCAAGCTGTTTTTTGATGCGGGCAATCCACCATTGGTAGCCGTCCGCCTTCATCGCCGCCCAGTCGTACAGCGGATTTCCCCACAGCTGCCCCGTCGCGCTGAAATAATCCGGCGGAACGCCCGCGACGCAGCGCGGAACGCCCCGCTTGCTCAGCTGGAAAAGCGGCTGATTTGCCCACACGTCCGCGCTGTCGGCCGCGACAAAAATCGGGATGTCCCCCACAATCGCGATGCCCTTGCCGTTCGCATACGCCTTGAGCGTCTGCCACTGCACGGCGGCAAAAAACTGTATCACCTTGTACTGCTCGACTTCCTCGCGATGCGCCTTGTCCCACGCCGCTATGGCAGCCTTGTCGTGACCCGCAAGGTCTTTCTTCCAATATATGTTCCAGGTTCCCGAAACGTAAGCGCCTTTCTTCTCGCTTTCGGCAGCCGCCTGCAAGTCGTGGTGCGTCTTGATGCTCATGAACGACGCGTAATCGCCGAGCCAGTACTTGTTCTTCTTGCAGAACGCCGCGTAATCGGCTTTGTCCGCGTCGTTCGCGTGGTCAAGGAAATATTCGGCGCACTTACGGAGCACGGGCATTTTCCACCAGACGACCGCGCCAAAGTCAACGTCGCCTTTCGGCTTGATGAACGGCGGCGGCACGATGTCGGTCGGACGCGCCCAGCCGCGCTCGCTCAGCATGTCGCAGTCAACCAGCAGCGGATTGAGCGCGAACGTGGAGAACGACTGGTACGGGCTGTCACCGTATCCCGTCGGTCCGAGCGGCAGCACCTGCCACAGCCGGACGCGCGCCCGTTCCAAAAAATCGACGAACGCAAACGCGCTCTTTCCTAACGTGCCGATGCCATACGACCCCGGCAGAGACGTGGGATGCAACAAGATGCCCGATAATCGCGGTAAACTCATGCTTCCATTGTAACGCGGAACGGAGATTTTTTCAATGCGACGGCCCTCCCCCAACACGGCTTACGCATGAGAAAACATACTTTTTGGCCTGCAACCAACATACCCCGGCGCTGTTCGCAACGCACTTTCTGGCGGAGTGCCGGAGCATGTTGATGACAACGGTTTATTAGTAAGGTTGATAACGGTGTCTTACCAACGTTAGTAACAGGGTCTCACTAACGTTAGTAAC
>CAZSOK010000008.1:0-10664 GCA_964608445.1 uncultured Treponema sp.
GCAGTAAGCGCGCTTTCTGGCAAAAAACCGGCAGGATTCCTGCCGGTTTTTTCTTGCCCCAATCACAGCCACCTATCAAAAGCCCCGCGCTTTTCACTGGCATTCGCCCCTTGCAGCCTGTCACCCGCAGTATCTGTGTATTTGTTTGACGGCAAAGGACTGTCCACACCCCCAGTTTCTGCTGTTTGCCAGGCGGCAAAGGACTGCCCACACGCTGTTTTGACAGCCTCCAGTCAGCAATGTTTGAAAAAGCCTCGGTCGTAGCGGATATCGAGGGCTTGGGAAAAGGAGAACGCGAGTTTTGCAAAGCAAAACTCGGTAAGCAAGGCAACGCCTTGCGACGTTTGGAGAGGGAAAACCCCGCTTCGGAAGCAGAGGGAGCTTCCTCCCTCCAAGAAAGTCCGTCCGCTTCCAAGCGGAAAATTTATCACGCATCGCAAAAACAAAAAACTGCGGCACGTGCCGCAGTTTTCCCGCAATGACCCATGGGCGAGTCGAACGCCCGACACTATGCTTAGAAGGCATATGCTCTATCCAGCTGAGCTAAAGGGCCAAGCAGTTCTATCATACCGATTTTTGCCCCCTTGTGCAAGCACCGCTACTGGTTTTTCAGTATGGGAATCGTGCCCAGGTCAAGCACGAGGCTGTACGACGGCGTGAAGTTGTTGTTGCGCCCCACCGCGACGGCATACAGCTGCACGTAATACGCCTCCGGGCTTCCCGTCCCCGTGCGCCAGTAGTCGCTGTCGCCGTCGGCAGGCTCAACGTTCGATTCGCGGGGCGTCTCCTCAGCCTTGTTGAAAAAATCGAACGAATAGCGGTTGTCGTTGCGGCGCGGCACGACGCCCTTATCCACCCCGTCAAAGCGGACGCCCGCCTTCAAGTCATCGTTCGTGTCATCATAGGACATCAGCCGGATGCGCACCCGCGTGTTTTTCTCGGTGCATTCCACGAACGGCGACGCCCACCCGCCCACGTCCGTTCCCAGCGTCTGGTACTTGAACGTCTCGGTCAGCAGCGTCGCCGCGTTGGAATAATACTCCGACTTGTTCACGTCCTCAACGCGCTTCTTGTGCGAGGAAAGCGTCGTCGTGCTGTCGTAAATTTTGTAATAGATTTCCGTCCCCAGAAAGGTGAACGCATTCTTCTTTGACGGATAATAGTCGGAATTCATCGTCTCGTTCGTCAGGAAGTCAACGTACCATTTCATATAGTCGTCGGTGCTAGCATAGACTTCATTGTAAACGACGGTCGGCTCTTCAAGCAGATAGAACTGATCCAAGCCGCACGCCGCAAAAAAAAGGCACGGCCACAGGCTGCACACTGTCAAAAAACACCGTCGCCGCATACGCCGTACCTTTCCCTCATAGCCGTCCAAACGGACGGAACGCTAGTCGATGCTGCCGCTTGCCTTGAGCGCGATAATGCGTGTCTTCGCGAGCGATGCCCAGTCGCTGTCAGGACTCGCATCGTTCAGCCGCCGGTAGGCATCGGCGGCGGCAACGTAGTCCTGCTTTGCCTCAAGCACACGTCCCACGCTGAACAGCGCGTGATCCGCCAGCAAAAAGCCCGCCGCGTCCGCCGATTTCTGATAGCAGTCGAGCGCCGTGTCCAAATCGCCCGCGTTCTCCGCCGCCGACGCCGCATTAAAGTAGCAGATCGGCGCGGTATATGCATGCTTCTTTGCCCCGGCGGCGTTCAGCCAGGCATCCTTCGCGCTCTCATAGTCCTTTCTCTGAAAATACAGGTCGCCGGCAAGCATATTGGCGCGCGTACCGACAATGCCGCCCTTGCCCGTCAACGCCGCAAGCGCGGAAAGTGCCGTCTCCTGCCGCGCCGCAAGTTCATCGCCCGCCAGCTCCGACGCGTTCTGCATGAGCGCGTAAGCGATTGCGTCAAGTTTTGCCAAGCCCTTTTCCGTCTGCCGCGCACCGACCACGACGCACACCGTTCCCACGATGACCGCCGCCACGATACACGCGCAGACCGTCAGTATCACTTTTCGGTTTCTGGTCAGAAAAGCATTGATTTTTTCGGCAGATGTTTTCTGCGCCATTGTTTCAGCCATGTTCCTGCTCCTGCAAAAATATACCGATTGATTATATCTTTTTTTCAGCGGATATGCAACTCATGCAACAGGCGTGACAGGTACGTGCGCTGAATGTCCAGTATCTTTCCCGCCTTCGTCTGATTCCACGCCGTCTCGTTCAGAATCCGCCTGACATACGCCGCCTTGAACCGCGTGACCGCCGCCTTCAGCGTGCGCTCCCCGTCGGACGGCACAAGACATCCGTCATCCGGCGGCACCAGCCCCAGCTGCCCGGCACTGACGAGCGGCGGCGTTCCGAGCATACACGCGCGCTCCACCGTATTTTTCAGCTCGCGGACATTCCCCTGCCAGTACTGCCCGCACAACAACTGCATCGCGTCGGGCGAAAAGCCCGCAAAGGCTTTTTTCGTCTCCCTGCTGAAATGCGCCAAAAAAAACTGCGCGAGCGGCTCAATGTCCTCTTTGCGCTCCCGCAACGGCGGAATATGCAGCGGTAGCACGTTCAGACAATAGAACAACCGCCCGTCGAACGCGCCGTCTGCCGCCATGTGCTCCAAATCACGGCTCGTCGCTGTCACCACACGTGCCGACGTTTTCTGCAACAACGCAAACACCGTCTCCTGCAACGGCTGTGCCAGCGCGGCAACCTCGTCCAAAAAAACAGTGCCGCCGTCAGCGGACGCAAACGCTTTCTCAAGCTCTGCGCCCGTGGCGGCGGTCATGCAGTTGACGCGCACGAACAATCCGTCCGCGCACACGCTCCTCAAATGCACCTGCTCGGCAAAAAGCTCCTTTCCTGTGCCGCTTTCCCCCGTGAACAGCACTGGAGTCCGCGTCTTTGCCACTTCGTCAATCATGCGAAGCACGTCCAGCACGGCGGGGCTTTTTGCCACAAACGTATGGTACATCAGAACGGTCAGTTACCCCGCTGGTCTTTCAGCATATCGCCGAGCGTATACGCGCCGTCATCATCATTTGCCGAAGATGACATATACTGCGAAATCTCCTTGCGTTCCTGTGCCCTTTTGTACTCGCGGACAGAGAACGCGACTTTTTCTTTCGCAACGTTGACATCGACCACGTACACATTGATCTTGTCGCCCACGTTATACTTCTTGACCGCTTCCTCATACGGAACGTCTTTGTCATCGCTCAAGTTCGCCTTGTTCACCAAGCCCTCAATGCCGCCGGGAACTTTGACGAACACGCCGAAATCGGTAATCGACGTAATCTCGCCCTCAAGCGTAGAGCCGACCTTGTAGTCCTTCGCGAACGGCTCCCACGGATTGTCAGTCACCTGCTTCAGCCCCACGCGGATACGGCGACCGTCCGAATCGGTATCCAGGACAACCACGTCAACTTCCTGCCCCTCGGACAGCTCGCTGCCCGGATGCTTGACTTTCTTCGTCCAAGAAATATCCTCCGCATGAAGGAAACCGTCAATGCCCTCTTCCAGCTGAACGAACGCGCCCGTGCCGGTCAGCTTGATGACCTTGCCGTGGACTTTCGTTCCTGCGGGATATTTTTCTGCGATCGTGTCCCACGGATTGTCGGTCACCTGCTTCAGACCGAGCGAAACGCGCCCCGCCTGAATGTCATAGCCCAGCACCATGCACTTGACCGTCTCGCCGATCTTGACCATATCGCCCGGCTTGTTGATTTTCTTCGTCCAGCTGAACTCGGAGATATGCGCAAGCCCCTCAATGCCCTCTTCCAGCTCGATGAACGCGCCAAAATCAGTCAGCTTGGTCACCTTGCCTTCCACGATGTCATCGACGTGATATTTCTCCTCAAAATGCACCCAGGGGTCTTCGGTAAAATGCTTGAGCGACAGGTTGATGCGCTTTTCCACAGGGTCAAGGCGGATGACCTTCAGCTCATACTCCTGCCCTTTCTTGACGAAATCCTTGGGACGGGTAACATGTCCCCAGCTCATATCGTTGATGTGGAGCAGACCGTCAAATCCGCCCAAATCGATGAACGCGCCAAAACTGGTAAAACTCTTGACCGTGCCTTTCACGGTATCGCCGATCTGGGTCACCTCAAAGAATTTGTCGCGGTTCGCGCTGATTGCTTCCTCAAGATATTTCCTGCGGTTGACGACCACATTCGCCTTGTTGTCCGAATAGAGACGCTCGATATAGAACGTCGCCTTCAGTCCGAGCAGTTTTTCAGGATTATCCACTTTCTGGCTGTCGGACTGGCTGATCGGCAAAAACGCATGGATATCGCCGCCGAGGTTCACGTCAAAGCCGCCCTTCACTTCTTTTTCGATGACACCCACAACGGGCAGTTTCTCATCGAACGCCCTGCGCAGTTCTTTCCAAAGTTGTTTTGCGTCCGCGCGGGACTTTGAAATCTCCGGTCCATTGCGTCCGTCCTTTCTGACCAGGACGACTGTGACGACATCACCGACTTTCGGCAGATTGCCTGCGAACTCCTGCACGGGAATCTTTCCCTCTGACTTGTAGCCGATGTCCACGAAAACAAGCTCGTCCGTAACCGCAATGACGGTACTGTCAATAAGCTGCCCGTCCTCCAGTTCTTTCAGACCTTTGAGAGATTCTTCTAATTGTGTCTGGATTGCGCTCTTGGAGTCCTGAGCCTCATCCTTTTCCACTTCCATCTGTTCCATACTAGACCCTTTGTTATGAATATTTGCTATAATTATCTCACAAACTTGCTCAATGGTCAAGGTGGAAGTGTCGATATATACGGCATCCGGCGCACGTTTTAGCGCGCCCTCTTTTTTGCCGCGGTCAATCTCGTCGCGCTTCTGGATAGCCGCCTTGATTTCTTCGAGCGACAGCTGCGAAACGCCCTGCTCAAACCGACGACGCGCCTGCACGTCAATAGAAGCGTCCAGATAGAATTTATGCTCCGCGTGCGGGAACACGACCGTCGTCATGTCGCGCCCCTCGCAGACGACGGAAAGGCTTTTGGTAATCTCGCGCATGCGGTCGTTCACCAGATGGCGGACAGGCACGATGCTCGACAGCGGGGCGACCCGCGCGCTCACCGCGTCATCGTGCAGCCGGTCCTCCACGTCCGTCCCGTTGAGCACGAGGCGGGAATTGACATATTCCAGCTTTTGCCGCGCACAGAATGCGACGACGCGCTCCTCGTCGGCAAGATCGATGTCCGTGGCATTGAGGGCAAGCGTCAGCGCGCGGTAAAAACTGCCGCTGTTCAAGTACGTAATGCCGAGTTTTTTGGCGATAATTGCGGCGACGGTGGATTTTCCCGTTCCCGCAGGTCCATCTATAGCAATAATCATAGCGATGCTCCTTTCTGATTTCTTGCGCGCATGCGGTACGGCAGGCAAACGGCACACACCACGCCGGGATGACCGCGCCCGAATCCGCGCAAGACGATTATATCAGTTTTTGCACATCGCTAAAAGCCCCCGCACTTCGTCCGGCGACAGCTCCCGGAATTCGCCCGCGCGCAGGCCGTCCACCCGCACCGTGCCGATCCTGACACGCTCAAGACTGCGGATTGCCGCCCCGGCATGCTCAAAGACACGGCGGATTTCGCGGTTCTTGCCTTCGATGAGGACGACGCGCATCCGATGGGAACTGAGTTTTTCGGCCTTGACCGCCCGGTAGAAAATCCCCGCGACGCGAACGCCCTTCATGAACTGCGCCGCAAGCCCTTCGGGCAACGGATAACTTGTTTCTACTATATATTCTTTTTCGATTTCCGCGCTCGGATGCGACAAGGTGGCGGCAAAATCGCCGTCATTGGTAAAGATAATCGCGCCGCGGCTGTACATATCGAGCCGCCCCACGTTGTACAGACGCTCGCGGAACGCAGGCTTCAGCAAATCCACCGCGACCTGCCTGCCCTTTTCATCAGACTGCGAGCAGACGTACCCGGCCGGCTTGTTCAGCAGCACGTAGCGTTTCGTCTCTTCGAGCGACACTGCCTCGCCGTCAACGCAGACGGTGTCCGCCGCCGTCACTTTCGTGCCGAGTTCCGTCACCACCGCGCCGTTCACCGTCACGCGCCCCTGCACGATAATCTGCTCGCTCGCGCGGCGGCTTGCCACGCCGCAATGGGCAAGGAACACTTGCAGCCGCACGGCTCCGTCACCGCTCACGGGGATGCTGCCCCAACAGCTTGGACAAGGCTTCCAGCGACGTAGATCCGGCGGCTGCCTCGCGGTTCTGCGCCTGAATGGAGTCGTACACTTCCTGCCGGAACACCTTGACGTTCTTGGGCGCTTCCACCCCGACTTTTACCTGATCCCCGTGAATCTCAATAATCGTGAGCGTAATGTCGCTGCCGATTTTGATTTTTTCATCGACTTTCCGTGACAATATGAGCATCACTTTCCCCGTGCCTGCAACGCTTTGAGAATGTTATGCTTGGTGGTCCACTTGGAATCAGAAAGGATAACTTGCAGCGCCTGCCGCGTCTTTCGGTTGATCACGAGCGGACCTTGCAGATTTGCCGTGATCGGACCGCTGTCGGCAGGAACGGTCACGACCGACCACACATACACGTCAGTCGGAGAGGCAATGCCAATATCGCCGAGCATTTTATCGTCTATATCAAGCTCATAGTCATTGACGATGAGGAACGGATCCACGAGCAAAAACGCCAGCCCCACCTCGTCAAGGGATTGCAGCCAAAAAAACGGCTCGTACTCCGCCTCAATCAGCGCGTAACGGTGATATTCTTCAAAGCCGAACAGTCCTTTGGGAAAGTCAAGCACACGGGAATCGTCCACCGTCACCATGCCCCTTGTCTTTGTCTGTACTTCCATGTCATGTCACTCCTGCAATCGTTCTGCCACCTCGTGCGGCTATTTCATATAGTTCAGCAGGCTGGACGAATACATCTTGCCCGCATTGCTGAGCGTCGCCTGCTGGGTAAGCTCAAGCATTTTTTCGTCGGTGATGGCTTTGGTCAGGTCCAAGTCGCCCTCGCGCGAAATATGCCCCGTCACGGACAGCGCGGTGCGCGAGTTGCGCAGCATGTCGTTCTGCACGCGCTCGTATTCGGAGCCGCTCTTTGCGACGCGCGCCGTGAGCGTGCTGATACCGCTGTCCAGGCTGGCAAGCACGCGCCCGCCAATCGCCTCATGATCGCCCTTGAACATCGCGTCGCGCAGGGCAATCACCGTGTCGAACAGGCTGCCGCCGGACACGCGCACGCTGTCGCCCAGGTTGTACGGCGGCCGCTGGCTCGCGTCCTTGATGATGCCCAGCTCGTTGAGCGCGCTGCCCGTCACGTCCTCAAGCCACAGCTGGCGCGCGTCGGTAGTGGTCAGGTCAAGCCCGCGTGAAACGGGATCAAGCCCTGCCTTGACTGCCGCGCCGCTGTCGTTGATTTTGGCGATGAGCGCGTAGATGTTGTCGCCCGTCTCAACCTGAATCAGCTGCCCGTCCACCGAAACCGTGGAATCCTGCGTCGCCTGCCAGCTGGTCGCGTCGCGCCCGCCGAACAGCCGCTGGTTCTCCGCCCAAAACGTGCGGTTGCCCGCGTTCTCCACCGTGATGTAGCGGTTCTCGTCAAGCTCGACCTTGTTGGCATCGATCGTGCCGTTGTAGCGCACGCCCGCGACAAGCGGAACGGACGAGCCTTCCACCGCGCCCATATCGATGTCGAACGCCCGCATGTGCGTGTTCGTGCCCGCAAAAATCGACGAGCCGTCAGGACCGGTCGCGTTGGCGTTCTGAATCAGCTCGCCCAGAAGCTCGTTCACCTCAACCGCCATGTTGCTCAGGTCGTCCTTGGTGTACGTGCCGTGCGCCCCGCTGACCGCAAGCTCGCGCACGCGCTGCATGATCTCAAGCGAATTGTACATATAGCCTTCGCGGTACTGGAACTGGTCGCGCAGCGTGGCGGCATTCTTCTCGAAATTCTCGACGCGCGTCAAATAGGAATCGTATTTGACCAGATGCCCGGCAGAAATCGGGTCGTCGCGCAGGTTGAGAATCCGCTGCTGCGTGCCGATCTGGTTGGTCACACGGTTCAGCCGGCTCTCCTGCTGACGGAGATTGTACTGCGTGTTGTTGTTGTTCATCTGACTCGATATTCTGCGCATGACGGTCTCCTTGTCCTATTCGATGTTAGACGCCCAGCCGGTTGATGATCGTGTCCAGCATGCCGTCAATCACGGTGATGAATTTCGCCGCCGCGTTGTACCCGTGCTGGAATTTGATGATGTCCGCCAGCTCCTCGTCGATGTTGACCCCGCTGATGCTGTCGCGCAAATCGCGGAGGTCGTTCATGATCTTGTTCTGGCTGAGCAGGTTCGTCTCCGCCTGCTCTCCCCTCAAACCGACGTTGGTCACGCTGTTCGCAAAATAGTCGTCGAACGTGCGGTCCTTGCCAATCATCACCTGCGAGTTGCGGATTGCCGCGATCTCAACCGCCGCGCGCCCGTCGCCCGCCATCACGTCGCCGCGGGCAGTCGGCATTGCCGCCGCCACGCTCAGCACGTCCGTGCGCACTGCCTGGTTCACCGCGACATAGCCCGCCGGGTTCAGCACCGGGGCGACGGAAAAGCCCGCCTCTGCCACGAGCGCGTCCACCGCGTCCGCCTGCGCAAAATCATACACGCCGGAATCGTTCAGGATGCCCGCGTAGCCGGTCAGGAACATGCCGCTGTCCTCCACGTGGCGGATGACAAAATCGGGATTCTCCATCGCGCTTGCCGTGGTCGCCTTCAGCACGAGGCGGTTGTTGCGGTCAAGATACGCCTTGACTTCGCCGTCGCTGTCGTTGATGCGGTTGACCACTGCGTCAACCGTGTCGGTGGCATAATACGGCACGGTCACGTTGCCGCTTTTCCCGCTGAACGTCATCACGCCTTCCAGGCCCACCTTGTCCTGCCCGTGCAGCGCGTTCGCGCCCGTAAAGCGGAAGATGTACGACGTGTCCAGCTGCCCGTCGCCGTTGCGATCGTAGTTGCCGTTCACGTCGGTCACGAACGGATGCTGCGTAAAGAATTCCAGCCCCGTCACGCCGTTCGCGCCGATTCCCGCCTTATGCACGTCATTCACCAAATCGGCAAAATTCATCGTCATCGTGTTCAGCGACTGTATCTCGCCGCGCACGTCCACGTCGCGCAGCTCAATGAGCGCGCCGAGCGTGCCGCCGGAAATCTCCGCAAGGTTGCCCGTGTCTTTCCAAATGACTTCGCTGTAGCTGTTGTTGTCGGTCGTCGTGCGGATGTCGAGGCCGCGCGCGACCGAGCCCTGCACCAGGACATGCCCGTCAATATGCACCATGAATTCGTCCGCGTCGCGGCGGTCGGTCGTAATGTTGGCGAGCGCGCCCAGTTTCTCCACGAGCAGGTCACGGCGGTCGTACAGATCGTTGGGATTGTCGCCCATCGCCTCCGAGCGCACGATCTCGTTGTTGATGCGGGCAATCTGATGGGCAACGTCGTTCACCTGCCGCACGGTCGCCTCGATGTCGCCGTTGAGCATCGTGCCGATGCCGGAAAGGCTCGCGAACCGCTGGTGGATCGATGTCGTCAGGCTCTCGCCGCGCGTCACCACCGCCTGCCGCGCCGCCTTGTTGTCCGGGAACACCGACAGTTCCTGCCACGCCGACCAGAACCGGTCCATGTTCGTGCGGACGGACACGTCGTTCGGCTCGTTGTAGATTTGTTCGAGCATGACGTAGTATTTCTCGCGCGTCGCCCAGTAGCTTTCCTGATTCTCCTGCGCCACAATGCGCTGGTCGAGCAGCTCGTCGCGCAGGCGGGTAACCTGCTCGATCGCCGTTCCCTGCCCGATCTGTCCGGGAGTCTCCGCGCGCGTCAGGTCGGGACGATAGATCGGGTCAAACGCCTTTACCTGCACGCGCTGGCGGGTATAGCCTTCAGTGTCCGCATTGGAAATATTGTGCCCTGCCGTGTTTATCTGCTGGGCGTGCGCCATCAGGCTGCGCTTGCCAAGTTCAATTGCCCCAAATGAATTCGCCATGTTCCGAACCTCCGTGCCGACCAAGAAAACAGTCTGCCACATTCATTGTCGGAACGCGGGAATGACGACTTGAGGGAATTCGCCTTTAAAACACGCGGTCGAGCGTGACGCCGCTCAGTTCGGGACGGACGATGTTCCCCGTGCGGGAATACAGCGTGTTCCTGCGCTGCGGGATGACGGAATCGAACACGCCTTGCAGGAATTTCCGCGTGGTCTTGATATATTCGTTGAGCGCGCGGTTCTCGATCTTCGATTTTTGCAGCTTGCCGCGCACCTCGCTCAGCACGGGGGCGCAGTCTGCGTCCGCCGCGAGGGAGCGGTCCCCGCTCAAAGCCGTGCGCGCGTCCTCCAGCTCCGCGAACTCATCGGAAAGCGCCTGCAAATTGGTCATCGCGTCCTCCAGGTGCGCCCAGTCCTTTTTCGACACGCACTCATGCAGCACCGACTGCTGCTCCAAAATAACGTCAAGCAGCTTGTTCTCTTTCTGCATCACCGCGATCAGCTCCTGCTTCGCCTCGATTTTTTCCGCTTCGCACATATTCAGAGTATCGGTGCCTGCGTCGGCGACTTGACAGAAAACAACGCCCCTGCCTGCCCGTATGGACACGCAAACCATACTGCATTTAAAAGAAAACCTTACTGCATGGAAAAGAAAACCAGACTGGATT
>CAZSOK010000008.1:10764-24217 GCA_964608445.1 uncultured Treponema sp.
AAAACCTTACTGCATGGAAAAGAAAACCAGACTGGATTTTTTTCCTTTCAGGCTGGATGGAAAACCCATGCAGTCTGGATGGACTTTCCATCCAGACTGAATTTCTGCGCCATCCAGTCCAGCCGGAACAAACAAGCACTGCGGCCTGGATGTTTCACCTCCCGCACGGCAAAGCGGGGCGTGCCCGGCATCATACGCAGACGCGGGCGACAAAAAGACAGCCCAGGCGGGGCGGCAAGACGGGCGCGCCTACCTTACGGTGGCGGTCATCGCCTGCCCGGCGATCCCGTTCACAGCAGCATGTCACCGTCGTTGCGGCGGCCCACCCGTACAAGGGTGGCATGTCCGCCCTTATAGGGGTGCGATACTCCACCCTTACAGGGGTATGACACGCCACCCCTAGAGGGGTGGAACGCCCGCCCTTACAGGGGTGCAAAACCATCCGCGCGAGCGCAACCTTGACACGCGCCGTATTTTTATCCATACTTACCGTATATTCATGCACCGGGGTTCACCGTGAAAGACCGACTCGCCCGCCTCAAGGCAATCAAACAACTGATAAAGAACAACCGCATCGCGAACCAGGACGAACTGCTGACCTGCCTGAAAAAGAGCGGGTTTGACGTGACCCAGGCGACGCTCAGCCGCGACCTCAAGCTGCTCAAAGTCGGCAAGGTGAGCGACGGGAACGGCGGCTACATCTACACGCTTCCCGGCGACGACGAGCGGCAGGAAAGCGCGCAGATTTTCGCGCAGGATTTTTTGCGCGGCTACGTCAGCATCGACTGGAGCGGGAACATCGTCGTCATCAAGACGTTCGGCGGCCACGCGGACAGCGTGTCGAACGCGCTCGACTGCCTGAACATGGACGAAATCCTGGGCACGGTCGCGGGCGACAACTGCATTTTTGCCTGCCTGCGCGCCGGCGTTACGGGCGAGCAGTTCATGGCCGCGCTCAAGCAGCGCATTCCCGACATCGAAGACTAGATTTTGCTTTCTTTTCCGCCCGTTCCGATATATAATGACGTATGATTACGCTCACGCTTTCGACAGGAAAGAAAATTTCAGCAGAACAGAACATCGCCGCGCTGACGCTGGCAGCAGAATTTGACGGCGGCGAAGAGAAACTCGCCGCGCTGATGGTGAACAACAAGGTGACCGCGCTCACCAGCACCATCCCGTTCGACTCCTACGTCGAGCCGATTTATTTCAACTCGAAGCACGGGTCAGAAGCATACCGGCGCACGCTCTGCTTTATGCTTGCGGCGGCGGCGCACAAGCTGCATCCCGACCGCCGCCTGACCATCGGGCACAGCCTCGGCTACGCCTACTATTACACGTTCGAGTCGGACTCGGCAGTCAAGAAAGAAGAGATCGCCGCGCTCGAAACAGAGATGCGCGCCAGCATCGCCGCCGACACGCCCATTACGACCCGCGTCATCTCCTACACGCAGGCAAAAGCGCTGCTGGAAAAAAACGGGCAGACCGAGACGCGCAAGCACCTTGACTACGTGAACCCCGACCAGCTGCTCGTCAACACGATGGGCGACTACTGCGACATGAACATCGGCCCGCTCGTCAACCGCACGGGAAAAATCAAGACGTTCGCGCTGCTGCCCTATCAGGACGGCTTCCTGCTCCAGTTCCCCGCCACAAAGACCCCGGACGAGCTGCCCGCTTTTACCGACCACCCGAAAATCTTCCAGATTTACCGCACGTACAAGGCATGGGGAAAGCAAATCAACGTGACCTCGGTCGCCGCGCTCAACGAGCTGATCGCCAAACGGAAAATCAACGATTTCGTGGACATCACGGAGACCTTTCAGGCGCAGAATTTCGCCGAAACCGCGCGGCAGATCCATGACCGGGGGAACGTCAAAGTCGTGCTGATTGCCGGGCCGTCATCGTCGGGAAAAACAACGTCGGCAAAAAAGCTGTCGCTCCATTTGCAGGCGCTCGGCTACACGCCGCGCGTCATCAGCCTGGACAACTATTACGTCGGCCGCGACCGCAACCCGAAAGACGAGAACGGCAACTACGACTACGAATGCCTTGAGGCGCTGGACATCCCGCTGCTCAACCAGAATCTGGTCGATCTGTTCGCCGGCAAGGAGATTCAGGTCCCGTCGTACAACTTCGACCTGGGGCAGCCCTACTACACGGGAACGACGATGCAATTGCAGGGCCACGACATCCTGATCATGGAAGGCATCCACGGGCTGAATGACCGGCTGACCCCGCTCATCAAGAACGAATACAAATTCAAAGTCTATCTTTCCGCGCTGACCCAGCTGAACATCGACGACCACAACCGCGTGCCCTCGCGCGACAACCGCCTGATCCGCCGCATCGTGCGCGACGCAAAATTCCGCGGCAAAAGCGCGGCGGCGACTATCAGCATGTGGGACAGCGTGCAGAAAGGCGAAAACCTGCACATCTTCCCGTTCCAGAACAACGCCGATGCCGTGCTGAACACCGCGCTTGACTATGAGCTTGCGGTCCTCAAAGTGTACGCTGATCCGTTGCTCCGCTGCGTCTCCCCGGAGCAGGAAGAATATGCCGAAGCGTCGCGCCTGTTGCAGTTCCTCAATTTGTTCTCACCGATGGCGGCAGACTACATTCCCGTACAGTCCATCGTGCGCGAATTTATCGGCGGAAGCACGTTCAAATACTAGGCGCAAAGCGCGACGTTACGATGTCGTCGATAGCCTGCTCCTCTTCCGAAAGCCGTTCTTTCTTCCAGGCGGAAAGGCGGCTTTCCTTGAGCTGTTCCAGGACCTTGCATTTTTTCATCGCCTCGCGCATGATTTCGCGTTTCTGCTCGCTCACGAGCTGCGCCTGCGCCAAGTCGCACAGAAGCTGCTCTTTCCGCTGGGCAAGCAGGGCAAAATACTGGTTCACGCCGTACAGCTCGTGCAAGTCGGTCATGCTGTCGGCGGCGGCAACCGCGCTGACGTGCTGCCGCGCGACCAGTTCCAGTGCCTGCCGGATAGCGTTTTCCGCGGCAAGCGCACGGCCTAAATCTGCCTCCGCCTGCTTGCGCTCAAAGTCGCGCAAATCAAGCACTTTCTGCATGCTGAACGAGAATTTTTTCATAACGCCGTCTGCCCGGCAGGATTTCCGTCAGCAGAAGATTCCGCGAGTGCCTTGACCATCTGCGCGGTCGTCTTGCGGTCAAGCGCGGGCTGCTCGTCGTATTCGCTTTCAGGGATGTCGGTTTCGGCAAGGGCGGCAAGTTTTTGCAGCGTGTCCGCTATCGGGCACGGCTCGTATTCTTCCTGCGTCAGAAAGGCCTCAATCGCCTCGTGCTTGGCAATCGCCTCGTCAATGTCGGCGTTCGCGCCCTGCTGGTACACGCCCGCATTGATCATCTCCGCGTTCTGCGCGTAGAGGGCGACAAGCCGCGCGATTTTGTTCGCCGCCGCGACCGACGCTTTTCCGCTCACGCGCTTGGAAAGACGGCTGATGCTCTGCAACACGTCGATCGCAGGATAATGCCGCGCCTGCGCGAGCGTCCGGCTCAGCACGATATGCCCGTCAAGCGTTCCGCGCACCTTGTCGGTAATCGGCTCGTCCATGTCGTCGCCGTCCACGAGCACATTGTAAAAAGCAGTGATCGTCCCCTTGTCGCTCGTGCCGCTGCGCTCCAACAGTTTCGGAATCAAATCGAACACGCTCGGCGGATACCCGCGCTGGGCAGGTGCCTCGCCCGTAGACAACCCGATTTCGCGCTGCGCGTGGGCAAAGCGCGTCATGTTGTCCATCATAAGCATGACATCTTTGCCCTGATCGCGGAAATATTCGGCGACGGCGGTCGTCACGTAGGCGGCGCGCAGGCGCGCGATCGAAGGCGTGTCGCTCGTGGCGACCACCACCACCGAACGCGCCATGCCCGCCTCGCCCAAATCGCGGTTGATAAAATCCATCACTTCGCGCCCGCGCTCGCCAATCAAGCCGATCACGTTGATGTCCGCGTTCGTGTTGCGCGCGATCATCGAAAGCAACGTCGATTTTCCCACGCCGCTGCCCGCAAAAATTCCCAGCCGCTGTCCTTTGCCGCACGTCAGCAGCGCATCGATGACACGCACGCCCGTCACTATGCGGCGGTCAATCGGCTGCCGCGCCATCGGATTGGGCGGGTCGGCAATGACCGGGTAGTACGCCGTCGCGCCGAGCGATCCTTTGCCGTCAATCGGCTTTCCCGTCGCGTCAATCACCCTGCCGAGCAGGGAATCTCCCACGGGAACGTGCAGGACATGCCCGCTCGCCACCACCTCGCAGCCCACGACAATACCTTTCGTATCGCCGTATGCCATCAGCTTGACGAGCGACCCGTCAAGCCCCATCACTTCCGCCTGTATGGAAGTTCCGTCGGGCAGCCGGATGTCGCACAGCTCGCCGATCATGGAACGCGGGCCGACGCTCTCAATCATCAACCCCTTGACCGCAGTCACCGCCCCGGTATAGAGAATGGTCTCGGTTTCTTTTACCGTATCCAGATATTTCGTGAAAAAAGATTCCATCTGCCCCACCCTTGCATTGCGCTATGCAGACGAACCGCCGCCTTTGTTCAGCGTCTTGACGGGAGAAATCTCCAGCACTTTCGATTCCAGTTCGCCGAGCTGGCTTGCGATACGCGCGTCGATTGCGCCGAAGTCTGTCTCCACAACGCAGCCGCCCTTGTCCACGGAGGAATCCTCGTACACGGAAACGCCCTCCACGCTCTCAAACTGGCGCACGAAATTCTGCGCGTGCTCGGTCGTCAGCTTGAGGTCGGCAAGGTTGACCCGGATATTCACTTTGCCGCGCCCGCGCACTTTCTTCAACGCCTCAAGCACGTTTGCCATCACCACGTTTTTCTGGCTTTCGCTCAGCAGCTTGACCACTTTCCGCGTCATCAGAATGACCAGCTCCACAATCTGCTGTTCTGTACTGCGCAGGATTTCCTCGCGGCGGGAGATAACTTCGTCCAAAATGGTATGCGTGCGCGCTACCAGCCGCTCCACTTCCGCCTTGCCTTCGTCGTAGCCTTCGGTCCGCCCCTGCTCATAGCCGTCTTTCTGCGACCGCTCTGCCAAAGCGTCCTGCTGCGCCTGCGCGTCCGCAATAATCCGCGCGGCCTCATCCTTTGCTTTCTGCACGATGTCCGCCGCGTCGCGCTCCGCCTGGGCTTTCACTTCCTGCGCATGGTCGGTCTGATTCTTCACCTCATTGAACGCCGCCTCTTTTGCGCGCTCGACGATACCGTCGGCATCCGCCTGAGCCGCCGCCAGCATCTGCTGTTTCTCAGCCTCCCATTTTGCCTTGAAATCGTCGGCCTCTTTTTGCAGTTCCTCGACGGTCGGTCCCGTGTAGACAGGCGTTTCCTCGACGACTTCTTCGACCACAGGCTTCGCATACTCATGCAGCAGCCGCAACTCAAATTTATCGTCCTTTTTCTTCACTTCACCCGGCGTAAAAACCTGTCTTCTTGCCATGCCACACTCCTAGTTACACCACAAGCTCGTCCTCGCCGGAACGCGCGATAACGATTTCGCCCGCGTCTTCCAGACGACGAATCGTCGAGACGATTTTCTGCTGTGCCTCTTCCACGTCTTTCAGGCGCACCGGCCCCATAAACTCCATGTCCTCTTTGAGCATGGAAGCCGCGCGTTTTGACATATTGCGGAAAATTTTGTCCTGCACTTCTGTATCGACCGATTTGAGCGCCTTTGACAGTTCCTGCGTGTCCACCTCGCGCAGCACTTTCTGAATCGCACGGTCGTCCAGCATAACGATGTCCTCGAACACGAACATACGCTTCTTGATTTCTTCCGCCAAATCGGGATCTTCCTCTTCCAAACTCTCGATGATGGATTTTTCGGAGGAACGATCGACCAGGTTGAGGATTTCGACGATAGCCTCAACGCCGCCCGCCGCCGTGTAGTCCTCGCTCGACAGCGTAGAA
This sequence comes from uncultured Treponema sp., assembly GCA_964608445.1. Taxonomy (GTDB): domain Bacteria; phylum Spirochaetota; class Spirochaetia; order Treponematales; family Treponemataceae; genus Treponema_D. The sequence goes on from CAZSOK010000008.1 coordinate 16,712, forward strand.
AGTTTCTTCTCCAAAACGCGCTCGACCTCGCGCAGGACATCCGGCGACGTGCGGTCCATGGTCGCCAGGCGGCGCGACACTTCCGGCTGGATTTCGACCGGCAGGTTTTGCAGGATAACCGCCGCCTTGCTCGGCTCCAGATACGCCAAAATCAGCGCGATAGTCTGCGGATATTCGGTCTGAATAAAGTTGAGCAGATGCGCCGGGTCGGTACGGCGGATAAAGTCGAACGGGCGCACCTGCAAGCTGGAAGTCAGCCGGTTGATAATATCGATTGCCTTCTGCGATCCGAGCGATTTCTCCAGCAACTCGCGCGCGTAATCGATGCCGCCCGTCGTAATGAAGTTCTGCGCATTCATCAGATCCTGGAACTCCTCCAGAACCTGATCCTTGAATTCCGCGTCAATGGTCTCCAGGCGCGCGATCTCAAAGGTAAGCGTCTCCACCTCATCCTCGCGCAGGTGCTTCATCACCTCCGAAGAAACGTCAGAACCGATTGAAACGAGGAAGATAGCCGCTTTTTGCCGCCCGGTGAGATTCTTATAATCTTTGGTGCCTTTTTTTCCGCCGCCGGCGGGCTTGAGGCTGCCCGGTTTTGCGTCTGGCATTTACTTATCCTCCTTGAGCCATGCACCCAAAGCATTCGCTATCGCGTCGGGATTCTGCAAGAACATATTTCTGAATTCGTTTTCTTTCTCTTTCCGCTCCGCCGTCTTGACGAGCGCGGCAATTTCCGCGTCGCTGTGCACGGGCCTGGCGATGCCTTTGCGCACGCCCCATTCGTTCGCCTCGGCAAGCACGTCGGTCTCATCCGCCCAGCTCACTTTTTTTCCCAGCGAACGCATCGCCTTGCGCAGTTTCTTGACTTCGGCATCGGTCAGATGCTCAAAAATGCCTTCCGCGCTGCCGCCAAGCTCGCCCAACAGAATCGCCGCTTTTTCTTTTCCCGAAAGAGGACGACGGTACTGTCCGGTGACCATCTGAAAAGGCTCGTTTGCCATACTATTCCTCCATCATCCAGGTGCGGAGCAACATCGCCACGTCTTCGGGGTGTTCCTTTGACATGGCGACTGCCGTCTCCAGCAGTTCGGCGCGCTTGCGCTCTTCCACGGACATGGTGACTTCCATGCCCTCCTGCCGCGCGTCCCACAATGCCTTCTCGCGCTCTGCCTGCTGACGGCGCAGCATCTCCTCTTCGCGCAGGCGGCGGCGGCGCTCCAGCTCGCGGCTGATAAAGCGGAAAAGAATAAACGCCACCAAAATAGCGACGACACCCACCAGCGCAATCATAATCGTGCGGTTGCGCCGCTGCTTCGCAAAATACTCGTCGTCCTTCTTCTCGAATTCCGCCTCACGGTCAAACATGATGTTCGTCACCGTCACGCTGTCGCCGCGCGTCGCGTCATAGCCGATCGCGTCGCGGATAAGCGAGCGCGCGTTCTCCAAATCATCCTCTGAAAGCGGGTCGTACTTCCGCTCAATGCCCGTACCGTCCTCGTTCAGAACCGGCACGTGACCTTTGCCGTACACGACCCGCCACTTGCCGTCAATGTTGACGGAGACCGTGCGCCGCCCCTGCGCCGGGCTGACCACCGTCACGCGGCGTTCGGTATTGATGGCGTAGTTCGTCGTAGTCGCGCGCTCGGTCGTCCTGCCAACCATGTTGGACATATCGCTCATAACGGGCGGATTCTGCCCCTCCACGCCGGCAGGACCTTCGGGATTATAGCCCGTGCCCGTAAATTCCTTGTCGATTGCCTGCGTCGCGATCGCCACCGAATCGACGTACTCGGAATCGTCATACGGCAAGCCCGGCGTGCGCGCCTTGCGCTCAAACGGCGTATGGATCGTCTGCTCGCGGGTCACCTCGGACATATCCATCTGCAAATTGACGTTCAAGTCCCGCACACGGTCGTCGCTGAACGTGCGGCGCAATGCGGAAAGCACCTTCGCGCGCAGTTCCGTCTCCAGGCGGGTAATCTCTTTCTGCTGTTTCTGGATGACGGTCAGCCGCTCCATTTCCGCAAGGCTGTCAAAATCGTTGAGTACCGTGCCGCTGCTGTCGGTGATAATCACGTTGTCCGCGCTCACCATGCCCGCAATGGCGCGCAACAGAATGTTCTGGATGCCCTGCACTTTCTTTGATCCGGCGACAACGTTCGCGCCGGGACGGAACGTCAGGATGACCGATGCCTTGGCAGGCTCTTCGTCCTCGCGGAACACCGCGTCCTTCTTCGGCGTAATCACCACGTCCGCGCTCGCCACGTCGTCAAGGGATTCGATATGCTCCTTGACCATGCGCGTGACCGAACGCTGCAAATTCACGTTGCGCTCAAAATCAGTCGTTGACCAGCTCGTCGTGTCGAACAGCGACCAGGCATCCATTGAGCCAGGCACCAAGTCTTCCGAAAGCAGCGTCGCGCGCCATTTCCGCGCCGTCCGCTCGTCGTCAACATAGATGAAGCCGTTCGCGCTCGTCGCCTTTACGTTGCCCTCGTCAAGCCGGAAAAGGATATTGTCGAGCGTCGCCTGATCAGTAATCGCGGCATTGAACAGCGGGACGGTCGTCGGCTTTGCCGAAAACTTGCTCGCAAAAATAATCGCCACAATAACGGCGGCAACGATTGCAATAAGGATGATTCTTTGGACGACAGACCACTTTGCCCACCGTTCCTTTGCGCTGGCCGAAAACTTTTTGAGCCATTCGTTCATCTGACCCCTCCCGTGAACGAAAAACTACTAATATATCGCATTTATTTTACTACATAATGCGAAATTTGCAAAGCCCTAACTGCTTGTTTTGCCAAGAAAAAGCCCCTAGCGCGTCGTAGAAAGCTCGTTCCAGCCCGTCGTGATGCGGTCAATCACCGTCTGCGCGAGCGAAAGCGACATCTGCGCCTTTGCCATCGCCGTGGTAATGTCCTCCACGTTCACGGAATCCGGGTCGGTAATGTACTGTTTCGTCAGGTTGTCCACGTCCAGCTGCTGGGCGTTCACCGTGCTCACGGCTTCCAGAAGATACGACTCAAACGCGCCCGTTTTCTTCGCCGGCCGCGCCTGCTCCGCATTTTTCGCCGTCAGATCCGTAAGCGGGGCAGTCCCCACGTGCGCCGTATCGCTGCGCAGCATTTCCGGTGCCGACATCAGCGGCATTGTCTGTACTTTCATCGTCATCCCCCTGCCCGGCATACGCCGAACCGTTCCCTTCTTATACTATCTTGCTTATGCCTTGCCGATCTCAAGTGCCGCGCTGAACATATCCTTTGCGCCCTGCACGACCGTCCCGTTCGCCTCGTAGGCGCGGCTCGCCGAAATCAGGTTGACCATTTCGTTCACGATGTTCACGTTGGGCATCTCCACGTAGCCCTTGTGCGGGCCGCTCTGATACGCGTCCGGGTTGTCAGGATCCCAGCGCATCGGACCTTCCGACGTATCCTTGATAATCTGCTTGACGCGCACCCCCTGCCCCGGTCCGTTGTCCTGATCGGCAGAAACGAACGGCGTTCGCCACACGGGATGCTCGGACGCGACAGGCTCAAGGACGACCAGCGATTTCTTGAACGGCCCGCCCTCCGGCGTGCGCGTGGTAGACGCGTTGGCAATATTGTTGGAAATCACGTCAGTACGCAGACGCTCGACGCTCATGCCGGTCGCCGCAATGTTCAGGCTCGTAAACATTCCCATAGTCTCACCTCACCTATTTGCGCATTGCCGTCCGCAGCTGGCTGAATTCAAAACTCTGCACCTGCGTCAGCAGACGATAGCTCATCTGCAACTTCAAGATATTCATCGCCTCGTACTCGGCATCGACGTTGCTGCCGTTCGCCTCGGCGGTCGTCGCCCAGTCGGTCACGCGACGCGGCTCTACCTCGCGCCAGTCATACGGTTCGCCCAGCGAAAAATGTCGGTCGTCCGTGCGCGTCAGCTGCACCTGCCGACCTTTGTCCGCCTCGCTCTCGAACGCCCGCTGCAACTCGCTCTCAAAGTTGACGACCTGCCGCTTGAAGCCGGGCGTTCCCGCGTTGGCAATATTGTCAGCCGACACCTGATAGCGCAACTGGTGCACGTTCATCGCGCGGTGCAATAAATCTACCGAATCCGTAAAACTGCTCATACTCTGATTGTCGGAAAGTGTGGGGTGCGGGTTGAGGAAAAAATCATGCGTTTTCTGCGAGCCGCCCGCCTCACGCGCAGAAAACGCACGATACGCTCCTATTGCGCCGCCGCAAACGCGCGCAACGCCGCAATCTGCACTTCGACCCGCGCCCTGGCAGGTCCGCCCGTCACGGAACGCGCCTCCACGCAGGCGCGCGGCGTAATCTGCGCATAGATGTCTGCCGCAAACAGCGGCGAAAGTGCCTGCAAGTCAGCAAGCGGCAGCTCCTCAATCGCGCCAAGCCCGCGCGCAATGCACAGACGCACCGCCTGCGCGGCGACACCGTGCGCGGTACGGAACGGCAGCCCCTTGCGCACTAGATAGTCCGCCACGTCGGTCGCATTGGCAAAACCGCCGTCACAGCTCGCCGCCATCCGCTGCGTGTTCCACTGCGCGGTCGCAATCATCGCCTCAAAGACAAGCACATTGTCGCGCACCGTATCATACGCCTCGAACACTCCCTGCTTGTCCTCCTGCATATCACGGTCGTATGAAAGCGGAATGCCTTTCATCATCACCAGCAGGGAGACCAAATCACCGTAGACTTTTCCCGTGCGAGCGCGGATAAGCTCCGCAAAGTCGGGATTTTTTTTCTGCGGCATAATCGAACTGCCCGTGGACCATTTCTCGCTCAGATCGACAAAGCCGAATTCTGTCGTTGACCACAGCACGATTTCTTCGCTCATGCGGCTCAAATGCATCTGCAACAGCGCAAAATCAGCCGCAAACTCAATGCAGTAGTCGCGGTCAGAAACGCCGTCGAGCGAATTCTCCGTCACGCCGTCAAAGCCGAGCGACTGCGCGACGAATTCGCGGTCAAGCGGCAGGTCTGACCCCGCGAGCGCGCCGCTGCCGAGCGGACTTTTCGCAATGCGTCCCAGCGAATCGGAAAGCCGCTCGCAGTCGCGCACCAGCGGCCACGCCCAGGCACACAGATGATGCGCCAGCGTAACCGGCTGCGCGCGCTGCATGTGCGTGTACCCCGAAAGCAGGGTCTCCGTATGCGCCGCCGCGATGTCGGCAAGCGTCTTGATGAGCGAGCGCACCGCCTTCTGCAAGTCGGGAATGGCGCGGCGCAGGTACAGACGCTCGTCAAGGGCAATCTGATCGTTGCGGCTGCGTCCCGTGTGGACTTTCTTGCCCGCCTCGCCGATCCTGTCCGTCAGCGTCGCCTCCACGAACGAATGAATGTCCTCCGCGCTGTAATCAACCGAAAGCGTCCCATCCTGCAAATCCCGCGCGATGCTGTCCAGCCCGCCTTGTATGGCATCGTTCTCCGCCGCGCTGATGATGCCCTGCCGCGCGAGCATCGCCGCATGCGCCTTGCTGCCCGCAATGTCGTCAAACGCCATGCGCTCGTCCACACGTATCGATGTCTCGAATGCCACCGCCGCCGCGTCCGGGCCTTCCGCAAAACGCCCGTGCCAGAGCGCGGCGTGGTTGTTGCCGGTCATCGTGCCGTGGCCGCCGTTTTTTTCCGCCATGCTACACTTCCATAATCGGGTCGTCCACGGGCTTTCCGATGGGCACCATGGGCATCACCATCTCGTCCAGGTCAATCTGACACTCAATCAGCGCGCTCCGGCGCTCACGGATCGCGTCGTCAAACGCCGCCTTGAATTCGCTTTCGTTCTTCGCGCGGTAGCCGCGGATCGCATAAGCCTCGGCAAGCTTGACGAAATCGGGACCGAAGTCGAGCGTCGTCTGGCTGTACCGCTGCCCGTAGAACAGATTCTGCCACTGGCGCACCATGCCCAGCGTCCCGTTGTTCAGCACGATGATGATAATCGGCAGGTTATAATGGTTGATTGTCGCCAGCTCGTTGCAGTTCATGCGGAACGAGCCGTCGCCCGCAAAATGCACGACGTACTTGCCGGGATTCGCCACCTGCGCCCCGATCGCCGCGCCCGTGCCGAAGCCCATCGTCCCCAGACCGCCCGACGTGATGAACGTGCGCGGCTTGGCAAACGGATAGAACTGCGCCACCCACATCTGATGCTGCCCGACTTCCGTCGTGATGATCGCGTCGTCGCCCAGTTTTTCGTGGACGTGCTCGCAGATGACGCGCGGATGCATATTCTTCGCGCTCGTCCAGCTGGGAGGAACAAGCTGCTTCCATTCGGCAATCTGCTCATGCCATTTTCCCGCATCCTTTTTCTCCACCATGCCTGCCAGCCGGGCGATCGTCTCCTTGATGTTGCCGATAACGGACGCGCTCGTCTTGACGTTCTTGTCGATTTCCGCCGGGTCGATGTCGATGTGCAGGACCTTGCTGTTCTTGGCGAAGCGTTTGGTATCGCTCGTCACGCGGTCGCTGAAACGCGCGCCGACCGCAATGAGCAGGTCGCACTTGCCCACCGCAAGGTTGGATGCCTTCGTGCCGTGCATGCCGACCATGCCCGTGCACAGCGCGTCGGCAGTCGGGAACGCGGATTTCCCCATCAGCGTGACGCACACGGGAATCTGCGCCTTGTGCGCCACGTCGAGCAGCTCTTTTTCCGCGCCGCTGATGACCACGCCGCCGCCGCAATAGATGAGCGGACGCTCCGCCGCATTGATCAGCTCCGCCGCCGCCCTGATGTCGTCGTCCGTCGGCTCGGCAGTCTTCACGATCCTGCGCAGGCTCGCCTTCTGCGCCGCAACCGATTCCTTGGTCGCCGCCGCCGGCTCTGCCGGGGCGTAATCAATCACCGCCGCCGTCACGTCCTTGGGAATGTCAATCAGCACCGGACCGGGGCGACCCGACTTCGCGATCAAGAACGCCTCGCGGATCGTCGCCGCAAGTTTTTTGGGATCGCGGACAATGTAGTTGTGCTTGGTAATGGGCATCGTAATGCCCGCGATGTCCACTTCCTGAAAGCTGTCCTTGCCCAGAAGCGGCGTGCCAACGTTGCAGGTAATCGCCACCAGCGGCACGCTGTCCATGTACGCCGTCGCAATGCCGGTGACCAGATTCGTCGCGCCCGGACCGCTCGTCGCCATCACCACGCCGACACCCCCCGTCGAACGCGCGAATCCGTCCGCCGCGTGCGCCGCGCCCTGCTCATGTGCCGTCAGAATGTGGCGGATGCGGTCGCTGCACTGGTACAGCTCGTCATAAATATTCAGAATAGTGCCGCCCGGATACCCGAACACCGTATGAACGCCCTGCTCGATCAAACACTCAACGACAACGCGTGCGCCGCTTATCTTCATACAACCCCCTGCGCGATGCCGCCGTGACGACCGCGCCTCAATAATACTCGCATATACTGTACCATTTTTTCACGGCAATTTCAATTGACCGCCGCTTGCCATCATCTTTCGGACATGCTGATTGCCTCAACCGCAACGCTTCCGCCCCGAACGAC
>CAZSOK010000009.1:0-23260 GCA_964608445.1 uncultured Treponema sp.
AATATCCCTAATCCCGCAGGTAAATGTCGCGCGTGTACACCTTGTCTTGCACGTCCGCAAGTTCGTCGGTGATGCGGTTCGCGAGGATGATGTCGCAGCCTGCCTTGAATGCGGCGAAGTCGTGCTCCACGCGGAAACGCTCGAATTCGTCCTGCGCTATGGTCGGCTCGTAGATCACCACGTCAACGCCCTCGCCGCGCAGCAGTTTCATCACGTCCTGGATGGAGCTTTGGCGGAAGTTGTCGCTGTTCGCCTTCATCGTCAGGCGGAAGATGCCCACGGTGCGCGGGCTGCGGCTCAGCACGTGGTGCGCGATGTATTCCTTGCGCGTGCGGTTCGATTCGACGATCGCCGTCATGAGGTTCTGCGGGATGTTCGCGTAGTTCGCGAGGAGCTGCTTGGTGTCCTTGGGGAGGCAGTAGCCGCCGTATCCGAAGCTCGGGTTGTTGTACCCGTCGCCGATACGGGGGTCAAGGCACACGCCGCCGATGATTGCCCGCGTGTCAAGCCCGTGCATCTCCGCATAGGTGTCCAGCTCGTTGAAGTAGCTCACGCGCAGGGCGAGGTACGTGTTGGCGAACAGCTTGATTGCCTCTGCCTCGGTCGCATGCGTGTACAGGACGGGGACGTCCTGTTTTTCCGCGCCCTGCTGCAACAGCCCGGCAAACGTGTGCGCCGCCTGCCGCAGTCCCGGATTGTCTTTGGGCGTTCCCACGACGATGCGGGTCGGCCAGAGGTTGTCGTAGAGCGCGTGTCCCTCACGCAGGAATTCCGGCGCGAACAGCACGTTCCCGATGCCGAATTGCTGGCAGACGCTTTCGGTGTATCCTACGGGGACGGTCGATTTTATGACGATGACCGCCTGCGGCGCGTATTCCTGCGCGAGCGCGATGACCGCCTCCACGCTCGACGTGTCGAAATAATTCTTTGCCGGGTCGTAGTTCGTGGGCGTGGCGATGATGACGAATTCCGCGTCCGTGTATGCCGCGCGCGCGTCCGTGGTCGCCTTGAGGTTCAGGTCCTTTCCGGCGAGGTATGCCTCGATTTCCCGGTCGCGGATCGGCGATTTCCGCGACGCGATCAAGTCGATTTTGGACTGCATGATGTCCACTGCGTACACTTCCTGATGCTGCGCCAGCAGCACCGCGAGGGATAGCCCGACGTATCCCGTGCCTGCGACCGTGATTTTCATAATGGCGCTCCTTGTTTCCGTTGCGGCAAGTATACAGGAAATCGCGCCTGCTTGCAATGCGCTAGCGGCTTGCAAGCGCAAGGGGAAGCGAAAAAAAGCGCGGGAAAAATCGAAAATGGGGGGGGGTAAAATATTGACTTTTTTGGGCATATATATGATAATCTCAGCATGATCGTTTCTGCGGGAATTGCGTTTTTTATCAGCGTGGCGTTTACGCCGGTCGTCATCTTCCTCTGCAAAAAGAACAACTGGTACGATGAGCCGGGCGCGCGCAAGATGCACGACAGCGCCGTTCCCCGTCTGGGCGGATTCTGCGTGTTCTTCGCGTTCTTCATTGCCGCCGCGCTCTATATCCGCTTTTTTTCCGGCGGCGGGTACGCGTTCGCCGTGCCGCTTTTTGTGGGCGGTCTCGTCATCTTCCTGACGGGCATCATCGACGATTTCTTTGACCTGCGCGCGAGGCTCAAGTTCGTCATGCAGATAGCGGTCGCCCTCATCGTCGCGCTCAGCCCGCTGTATTTTCGGACGTTCCTCTCGTTCGCCATTCCGCCGGTTCTGGGGCGGGCCGGCACGTTCTTCTGGATAATCGTGCTGATGAACGCGTACAACCTGATTGACGGGCTGGACTGGCTGTGCGGCGGCATTTCGTTCCTGACGCTGCTGACGGTGGGGCTGCTGCTTGCGTACTACGGGAGCGATGCGGGCAACATCTATTTTGTGCTGTGCGCCGCGCTCGCGGGCTTCCTCGTGTACAACAAGCCGAAGGCGAAGATTTTCCTGGGTGACGGCGGCAGCCAGACGCTCGGCTATTTCATTGCCGTCGCGCCGCTGTTCGCGCCTTCCGGCACGTTCGCCGATGCGCGCTTCGAGGAGGTGAAGGGTGTCCTCATGCTCCTGCTCATGTCCATTCCCGTGACTGACGTGATTGCGGCGGTGATACGGCGGACGCGTGACCACCGCGCCATTTTCAGTGCCGACCGGGCGCATATCCATCACAAGCTGATCAACATTGGTCTTTCGGGGGGAGCGACGGTCGCCTTTCTGCTGTGCCTGCAGCTGCTGATTTGCCTTTCCGCAATCGGCGCGGTCTTTATGCGGACGCGCAAAGCGTCCATAAGCCTCGCGTTTGTCGTCCTCGGATTTGTCTGGTTGTTTTTTATCACCATCCACTATGTCAACCGTGCGGTGAACATCAAGTTTCACGGTCATCTTGCCGCAGAGCCGCAGGAAGAGCATTAACCTCCGCGTCCTGCACTTTTTTGATGTAAAACGTCGCAAAATCCTTGATTCGGTTGTTGAAGGCTTTCTCCAGCGATTTTTTGAGGAAGGGCGGTTTCGGTCCGCGGATGCCTCCCGCGCCGTAGATGATCCAGTAGCCGCCGTCCTGCACGACTGCCACGCCGGCTTTCATCGTGTCTTTCGCGATGGCGCGGATGATTGCCAGCCTAATTTTGTCGGTGTTCGTGTGCAGGAAGACAAATGCGGTCGGTGTCTTGCGCGTATACAGGCGGGCAGGGTATGGCTCGAACGGTTCCATGCAGAAGCGGGCGGTGCTGTGCGTCTCCGTGCCGTCCGTCTCTGTCTCAATCAAGTCGGCGACCGTAAAAAGCGGCTCGGTTTTGCCCGACGCTTCCGAATAATACGGAATCTCGCGGAATGTGTTCATGTCGCGGAAGCATGATTCGGCAAGGTCGGTCAGTTTCCCGTCACAGGCAATGGGCAGCGCCCACAGCACTTCGGAAAGGTAGTTCGCGCGAGCGTCGCGCATGGCATCGGCGACCATATCGGTCTCTGCCGCCGCGCCCGGAACGACGCAGATTTTTTCGCTCGTGTTGATGTGGCGGATGATGATTTCGCCCCGGTACAGCCGTTCGCGCTCGTCCTGCGACAAATGGGCGTTGAACAGTTCCGACGGCGCGCGCCCGGCGGAAAGCAGGAAGAACGCGGCAGGCAGCAACATCCGTATGAGCGGAATATGCCGCTGACGGAACGGAAGCCTGCGCTCATGCACCCGGATTGTCCCGTTCCCCGTAGTTTTTTTCGACCCACTGCATATATTCGCCGTTCAGGATGCGGCGTATCCAGTCGGGATGGGTCAGGTTCCAGCGCACGGTGAGCGCAAGCCCGCGCTCAAAGGTCATCTTGCGTTCCCAGCCCAGTTCCCGCTTGATTTTCGCGCAGTCAATCGCATAGCGCTGGTCGTGACCGGGACGATCCTTGACGTGCGTTATCGTCTTTCTGATGTCGTCCGCGGATTTTTTGAGTTCGGGAGCCGCCGTCTCGATCAGCTTTTCCAGCAGCGTGATGTTCTGCCATTCGTTCTCGCCGCCGATGTTGTATTTTTCCCCCGCCGCTCCGTTTTGCAGGATGAGCCAGACGGCTCGGTTGTGATCCTCCACGTAGATCCAGTCGCGGATATTCGTGCCCGCGCCGTAGACGGGGAGACTCTTCCCCTGCTGCATATTGAGGATCATCAGCGGGATCAGTTTTTCGGGGAACTGGAACGGCCCGTAGTTGTTCGTGCAGTTTGAGAGCGTGACCGGCAGCCCGTAGGTGTGGTGGTATGCCATGACGATGTGGTCACTCGAAGCCTTGGAGGCCGAGTAGGGCGAGCGCGGGTCGTAAGGCGTGGCCTCGGTGAAGTAGCCCTCCGGACCGAGCGACCCGTACACTTCGTCGGTGGAGATATGGTGGAACAGCACGTCGTCGCGCGGGTTGTCGAGGGAAATGCCCCAGTATGTGCGCGCCACGTCGAGCAGCGTGTACGTCCCGATCACGTTCGTCCTGACAAAGGCTTCCGGTCCGACGATCGAGCGGTCAACGTGGCTCTCGGCGGCGAAATGCACCACGGTGTCGATGTCGTATTGTTTGAAAATTCGCTCGACTGCCGCGCGGTCGCAGATGTCGGCTTTCTCAAAGAAATAGCGTCGCTCGCCGCGCGCGCCCGTGCCGAATTCGGCATCGATGTCGTCCAGCGACTCGCCGTTCCCCGCGTAGGTGAGCGCGTCCAGGTTCACGATCCTGCCGGAGAACCGCGCGTCCTCAAACGCCGCCTCGCCGCTCGTGGATTTCCCGAACAGGTAGTGGATGAAATTCGAGCCGATGAATCCGGCTCCGCCGGTGACCAGTATCGTGTGGAGCTTCCGTTTCATTGCTGTGCCTCCGTGTCTTTTATGAAGCGTTCGAGCGATTTCTGCCAGTGCGGCAGCTTGATGCGCAGCGCGTCCTGTATTTTCGCCTTGTCGAGTACGCTGTAGGCAGGGCGTTTCGCCTTCGTGGGATACTCGGCGGTCGTGCACGGCATGATACGGCATTCGTGATCCGCGGCAATCCGCCGGTGCTTTTTGCCCAGCCGGTAGATTTCTTCCGCGAATTCGTGCCAGTTCGTCTCGCCTTCGTCGGTCACGTGGTAGATGCCGAACGGCACGAAATGCCCTTTCGCGTTCGCCGTGACCAGCGCGGTGATGACCGAGGCGAGCGTGTCCGCGTTGGTGGGCGTGCCTTTCTGGTCGGCGACCACCTTGATCTCGTCCTTGCTGCCCGTCAGGCTGAGCATCGTGCCGACAAAGTTGCGCCCGTGCCGTCCGTAGAGCCATGCCGTGCGCAGGATGTAGAATTTGGTCATCTCTTTCGCGACCGCGTCCTCGCCGTCGCTTTTGGTCTTGCCGTACACGCCGAGCGGCGCCTTCGCGTCGGTCTCGGCGTAGGGGCGCGTGCCCGTGCCGTCAAACACGTAGTCCGTGCTGATATGGATGAGCGTCGCGCCGTTGTTGCGCGCCACGCGCGCGATGTTCTCCACGCCCTTTGCGTTGACGGCAGCGGCTTTCTCCGCCTCGTCCTCGGCATCGTTCACGGCAGTATACGCCGCGCAGTTGATGATGTATTCGAGCGTGTGGTCGGCATTTTGCGGTGAGCTGAGGCGCAGGGCGAACTGCTCCAGCGCGGCGTAGTCGGTGATGTCCACGTCGGAACCCGACGCGGCGAACGGGATTCTTGCGGCGGTCAGGTGCGCGGCGACCTCGCTGCCGAGCATGCCGTTCGCGCCGATAAGCCAGATCATCGTGTCCCTCCTGCCCAGCGGCCGTCCCGGTCGAAATACCGTTTGTTCCGGTCGAACGCCGGGTGCTTCCGGTCTTTCTCGCTCAGGAGCGGCTGCCGTGCGGGGGCGACGGCGTTCCAGTCAATCGCGATCGCCGGGTCGTCCCACATAAGCCCCGCCTCGTCCTCAGGATGGTAGAAGTCGGTGCACTTGTAGGTGAACACGGCAAAGTCGCTCAGGACGTAGAATCCGTGGGCAAACCCTTCGGGAATATAGAACATATTCTGTTTTTCGCCGTCGAGCAGCACGCCGTGATACGCGCCGAATGTCGGCGAATCGTTGCGCAGATCGACCGCCACGTCGTAGACCGTCCCCTGCAAGGCGCGCACGAGCTTTCCCTGCGGATGGTTTGTCTGCCAGTGCATGCCGCGCAGTACGCCGCCTTTTGACGCGCTCTGGTTGTCCTGCACGAACCGCATCGTCAGCCCTGCCGCAAAGAAATCCTTCTCGCTGTAGGTCTCCAGAAAATAGCCGCGCGCGTCGCCGAAGCGTCTGGGCTGGATTTCCCACAGCCCTTGGATAGCGCAGGGAGTAAAGTCGAATGCCATCAGAAATGCTCCGCGATGAACTGAAGGTAGGTGCCGTAGTCGGTCTTGTACTGCGCCGCCAGCGCCGCAAGCTGTTCCCTGCCGATCCAGCCGTTGCGGTAGGCGATTTCCTCGATGCAGCTCACGTAGAATCCCTGCCGCTTCTGGATGGTCTTGACAAAATCGCCTGCCTCCTGCAAGCCGTCGTAGGTTCCCGTGTCGAGCCATGCCATGCCGCGTCCGAGCAGCTCCACGGTGAGCGCGGATTTGGCGAGGTACGCGTTGTTCACCGCCGTGATCTCGATCTCGCCGCGCGCGGACGGCCTGACTTCCTGCGCGATCTGCGTCACGGCGTTGTCATAGAAATACAGGCCGGGAACGGCGTAGTTCGACTTGGGATGCGCGGGCTTCTCTTCGATGCCGATTACCGTGCCGTCCGCGTCGCTCTCCACCACGCCGTATGCCGACGGGTCTTTGACGTAATAGCCGAAAATGACCGCGCCGCCGCGCGTGCTCACGGTGCGCGCGGCGTTTTTGAGGGTCTCGGAGAAATTCTGCCCGTAAAAGATATTGTCGCCCAGCACGAGCGCGACGGTGTCGCTCCCGATAAAGTCTTTCCCCACGATGAACGCGTCGGCGAGCCCGCGCGGCTGCTCCTGCACGGCGTACTCGAACCGCATGCCGAGCCAGCCGCCGTCGCCGAACAGCGACTCAAAGACGGGGAGATCGCGCGGCGTGGAGATAATGAGCACGTCGCGGATTCCGGCGAGCATGAGGACGCTCAGCGGATAGTAAATCATCGGCTTGTCGTATATCGGCAGGATCTGCTTGCTCACGGCGCGCGTGAGCGGATAAAGTCGCGTGCCGGAGCCGCCCGCGAGAATGATACCTTTCATAGCGACCATTCTACCATAATTCCGCCGTCGCGACAAGAGAGACGCGCGGATTGACTAATGCGCGGGAAAAAATTATGATAAGACATTGTGCTGACACGTTATTCGACCGATGCCCATGGCAGGCTGCGGCAGAAAGCCGTCATTTATACGAAAGAAGAGCATCGGATACCGGTAGAGACCATCGACAAGGACGCTTATTCCGTCGTCTTGCACCTGCGCGAGTGCGGGTACGATGCCTACATCGTGGGCGGCGCGGTGCGCGACCTGCTCGTCGGCAGGAATCCCAAGGATTTTGACATCGTGACCGAAGCCACGCCGTCGCGGATAAAACGGCTGTTCCGCAACTCCCGGATTATCGGGCGGCGGTTCCGGCTGGTGCACGTGTTCTTCGGCGAGAAGATTTTTGAGGTGAGCACGTTCCGGTCAACGAAGTCGGGCAGCGTCGGCAACGATTTCGGCACGATGGACGAGGACGTGCAGCGGCGCGACTTCACGCTCAACGCGCTGTACTATGACCCGATCCGCGAGCAGGTCATCGATTACGTGGGCGGCGTGAGCGACATCAGGAAAGGCATCCTGCGCCCCGTCATCCCGCTTGACCGTATTTTTGAGGAAGACCCCGTGCGTATGTTGCGCGCCGTCAAGTACAGCGTCACGACGGGATGCCGCATCCCGTTCGGCCTGCGCCATAAAATCCGCCGGTGCGCGCCCCTGCTGTCGCCCGTCTCTCCGTCCCGCCTGACCGAGGAGATGCTCAAGATCATCAACAGCGGGCATGCCTACGATATCGTCCGCGAGGCTCTGGACACCGACTTGTACATGCATTTGCAGCCAGCGGCCTGCGCCATGATCTCTGCCGACAAGCAGTTCGAGCGCGCGTACCTGGACAGCCTCAGGGAGCTGGACGGGCTGGTCGCGCGGGAAAGCGACGCGCGGCTGGGGAAGAAGCTCACGTTCTTCGTGCGCGATTTTATCGCCGGGCTGACCGACTGGCAGAAAGAGGCCGAGTCAAAGGGCGCGTCGGGCGAGCTGTACCTGAAGACCTGGACGCAGGTGCGCCAGTTCGTGCTGCCGATCAACCCGCAGCGCACCGAGCTGGAGTACGCCATCCGCGATGCGTTGCGCGCGTTCGGCGTGTCGGCAAAGATTCCCAAGCGGATATTCGCGGACAAAAAATAATCCGCGCCGTCAGACGGCGGCCTGCGGCGGCAGGATTTTGTCCACGATGATGGCGATGTCCTCGATGAGCGTGCCGGTCACTTTTTCGATCATGTCCGTGATGAACGTCTTCAGCCCGCCCGTGAACGTGGTGAGCTGCTGTCCGAACGGAATGTCCACGGTGAGCACGAGCTTGTAGCCGCTCGCGTCGAATGAGACCGACAGTTTCTTGAGGCTGATTTCCGCGTGGTACTGTTTTGTGTAATGCTCCGTCATGCGGGCGAGCGCCGCCTGCGGGATGTCCTTGCGGTTGACGCGTGAGAATTCGGGGCGGACGACCGATTTCTCGAACTGCTTTGCGTTCGCGGACGGTTCGTTCGGCGCCTGTGCCGACGGGAAGAGGCGTGAGAGCCATTTTTTCCGCGTGAGTGAGACGCGCACCGCGTTGACAAAAATCTTGGTGTATCCTTTCTTGACCTCGTTCGAGCGCACGGGGATGACGTGCTTCCCCTCGATGATGCGGCTGCGCCGCGCCTGCTCCATCTGCTCCTTGGTGGCAAGCTCTTCGATGCGGATGAATTTCTGGATGGGCGGAAGTTGCAGGCGCGTCGCGATTTTTCCCGCCATTTTTTCCGACGTGCCCAGGATGAGCAGTTTTTTGAGCCGCAGGCTGCGGATTGCGCGCGCCGCTTCGTCGCGCTCTTCCTTGCCGTCAAAAAGCGCGATCCTGACTGCGCCCATGTAGGTCTGCTCCAGTTTTGCCGAATGCCCCGAAATGATTTCGTCGTCGTAGATCAGCAGCCCGTCGTCGATGATTGCCCGGATGCCGTACCGCTGCGCGACCAGTTTCGCGCGGAAACTCTTTCCCGTGCCGCTCGGCCCGACGAATGCGAAAACCTGAATCTGTTTTGACTGCAAGCCCAAAAATTCAAGAAGGTGCATGGCAAGAACTCTTTCTATCGATTATAACCGTGTGTCAGACTTTATCAAGCAGTCGCGCAGCATTTTCGCAAAATTGTCCGGGATGTCGGCGCGGATGTCGGGAGGAACGCCGAGCGGGTTTTTGCCGATGACGAGCCGGTGCGCGTGCAGGAAAAAATCCTGCGTCCCGGCAATCCTGATTCCGCCGTAGGCCGTGTCCCCGATCAGTGGAAAACCGTGCGCCGCCGCCTGCGCACGGATCTGGTGCTTGCGCCCCGTCGTGATGGCGCACTGCACGAGCGTCACGGGTATGCCGCGGAACGAGCCGGAGGCAAGCGGCTCGGCCAGTGTCCGCGCGTGCTTTCCGCCGTCGCCGACCGAGACGGTGCGGAAACGGCGGGAGAGTGTATCTTTTTCTGCAACGACGTCTTCCCAGGTCTGCTTGTGTTCCAGCGCGTTCTGCATGAGCGCGAGGTATTTTTTCTGGACGGCGTGTGTCTGGATTGCCTGCGAAAACCACTGCGCGCCGCGCAGGCTCTGCGAGAACACGACGATTCCCGTGGTCTTGCGGTCGAGCCGGTGCAGCGGTCCGCAGCGGAACGAGAGCGAGCTGCCGTTTCTGCCGTCGCCATGATGGAATGCGTAGTCGCCCTGCACCATGTCCGCGAGCGAGCGTCCGTCGCGCCGCGCTTTCTGTACCGAAAGGTCATACGGCTTGTTCAGAATCAGGAGGTCGTCGTTCCTGAACAGCACGAGGTCGTCCGGAATCGGCGCGGCGGCGGGCGTTTCTGCGGCGGCGGCTTCCCCGCTCAGCAGGACGCGGGCGATCGCGATGTCGCTTCCGGCGCGCACGCGGAAATCCTGCCGCCGCCGCCTGCCGTCCACGGAAACCAAGCCCTTGCGGAGCGCGCCGTACACGCGCGACAGCGGCTGTCCCGGCAGGTATCGCCGGATGATGGTGTCAAGGCGGCGGCCGTCGTCGTCCTGCCCTGCGGTTACGTGCGTGAAATCCATGCCAGTATCCTACCGGGAAAATCCGCCTTTTGCTACTAGACGAAAACCGCCATACGGATATAATGAAGCGTATGGATGCAAGTCTTCGTGATCAGGTGCAGCAGCTTTTTTCTTCCCCGGTATTTCTGGCGTGTGTGTTCAGCTGGCTGAGCGCGCAGGTCATCAAGACGGTCATCAAGTTGTTCAGCGGAAAAATCCGCAGCATCGGCGAGCTGTTCGAGCTGCTCATCTGGCGCACGGGAAGCATGCCTTCGGCGCATTCGGCGCTGGTCTCGTCGCTGTGCACGTCCATCGGCTTCCGTTCGGGCATCGCTTCCGACGTTTTTATCCTTTCTGCCTGTTTCTTTTTCGTGACGGTCCGTGACGCGCTGGGAGTCCGTCGGGCGAGCGGCATCCAGGCGCGGAAACTGAACGAAATCGGGGCGGCGTTGCAGGAAAAGCACATCCACGCGTACCGTCCGATAAAGGAAGTGCAGGGGCATACGCCGCTCGAAGTGTGCGTGGGCGTGCTGCTCGGTTTTTTCGTCGGCGTCGCATTTTCGGTCTTGTGAGCGTGGGGTGGTGGGAGCGATGAAACCAATTCGGACGATAATCATGACAGCCGCGCTCTGCGCCGTCGCGCTCTGCGCGTTCGCCGTGTTCCGGACCGTTCCTGCGAGCCGCCTGTGGAAAGGCTACCGGGTATTGTACGTCATCTCCGATTCGCTGACGGACGCGCAGGTTCATGCGGTGCTGGCGCGGAACGGATGCAAGGACGTGGTGGCGCGGTCGAACCAGGGCATTCCGATTGTCTCCCGCTACAGTCCCGTGCAGATGCCGGGCGCGGATTCTTATATAACGAAGCGCAACGTCTTTTTCCGCGATGAGAGCAATACCGCGCTGCTGTGCTACGTTCCCGAAGGGCAGGACAGGGCTTTGGCGCGCGCGCTTGACGAGTTGCAGTCAGTTCCGGGCGCGGTCGTGGGGACGGACGGCACGGCTTTGTTTCCGTGGCTAAGCCCGCTTGTCTGCGCGGCGTTCGCGCTTGTGTGCGTTGTCTTTGCCCGGCGGCGGTTTGCCATTGCGCCCGCGCTCCTGTTCCTGCTTGCCTTTTCGCTGAGCCGCCCGCAGTTCACGACGGGCGCGGCGGTGTGCCTGGCAAGTTACGGTTTTTTCATGCTGCAAAAGATATGGGGGCGGCACGGCTTTCTGAAGGGCGCGCTCAGTCCGCTGGTCGTCATCTGCCTGTTCGCGCCGGTGGCGTTGCTGTTCGTGTCGTCGCCGCTGAACGTGCTTTTTTATGTCGTCGCGCTTGTTGCGGGGGGGGCAGCACTCTTGCTTGCCGCGCTGCTCAAAACCGTGTATGATGAGAGGCGCAGGCGGCATCCGTTCGCGCCGATTTTGATCCGGGGGGCTCGTTTCGTTCCGCTCCTGGAGCGCGGGGATATCAAGGTCATCGCGCTGCTGGCGGCGGCGACGGCGGTCATGCTGCTGGTGTCGCTTGCGGGAACGATGGCGCAGCCGTCGGTTTCCGAGGGGATCGTCCCTGCTGTTCCGGCTCCCGCCGCGGGGTCGGTGCGCCTGCCTGATCTTGACGATTTCCTTGCCTGGAGCTGGCAGACCATTACGTTCCCGTACCGCCGCCTGTCGGACGGAAACGCGCAGCCTCCCGTTGACGGCGACACGGTCGTCATGCCGGAATATGCGGAGGAGAACGGTATCATCACGGAGCGTGAGAAGACGGCATACGTGTACAACGGCGCGTTCCGCAGTTCCATGTATGATTCGGTGCGGCACCTGCCGTATCCCGCGCTGGAAAAAATGCTGCTCAGGCAGGGCAAGGACATGCGCTATTCGTATGCGCGTGGCGGAAGGACAGCGGGCGAGCGGTTCGGCTCGGCGCTGTTGGTGGTGTTCATGCTGATTCCTGCGGGAATTATCGGATATGTTGTGTTGGTAAGAAGGCATTATGGCATCAGTTTCTGATTTTCTCTCTGAGGACAGCGGGGCGTTTTCCCTTTCGGTCAACGCTTTCATGCCGCGTGTCGCCGTCGTGCCGTTCGGGTATGACCGGGGCGAGCGCATGGAAATCCTCGTCCGGGAGGGCGATGCCGTGCAGGAGGGGCAGACGATTGCGCAGGGCAGGTCCGGCTCGGTGCAGGCGACGATTCCGGGTACGGTGCGGGCGGTTTCGGTCGTGCAGCTTCCCGACGGAAAGCTGGGAACGGCGGCAAAAATCGCGCTGGGCGGCTCGTTCTCCTATAGCGGCAAGCGGCCGTGGAAAATCGACTGGACTGCCTACGATGCCAGTATGCTGCGGCTGTTCTTTGCCGAGCGCGGCGTGGTCGGCACGTTCTCGCGCTGCATGTCGCTGAGCGCGCAGATAAAACAGCTGCACCTCCAAAGCGCGCGGATCCTGGTCGTGCGGCTTTTTGACGACGACCCCAGCCGCGTGACGGAGACGTTTATTGCCGCGCACCATGCGGCGGAGGTAGTCGAGGGAGCCGCGATTATCGCGAAGGCGATGCGGGCAAACGGCGTGGTGTTCGTGCGGAGCGCGGACGGGAAAAACGTTGCCGCGCGCCGGAGGGACGACGCGCTGTTCGTCGTCCCGGCCTATGACATCGCCTGCAATACGGCGCGGTATCCG
Organism: uncultured Treponema sp.; assembly: GCA_964608445.1. Classification (GTDB taxonomy): domain Bacteria; phylum Spirochaetota; class Spirochaetia; order Treponematales; family Treponemataceae; genus Treponema_D. Next base: position 12,437 of record CAZSOK010000009.1, read on the forward strand.
GCAGGCACGCGGCACGAGCTGGCGGCTGCCGTCCGAAAGCAGCTGCCGGAGCAGCCGTTTTCTGGCATCGGCAACCGCGACCTGTTCATCGATGTGCAGACGGCACTGGCGGCGTACCGCGCGGTCGCGCTCTCAACGCCGCTGCTGGAGACTTACGTACACGTGACCGGCGACTGCCTGAACGCGGGCGCGATTATGAATGTCAAAATCGGCACAACGCTGGGCGAGCTGGCGGCGCAGTGCGGCGGGTTCAAACGCCCTGTCGCGAACATCGTGATTAACGGCATCGTGACGGGCTTTTCCGTGAGCAGCCTTGACGTGCCGGTAACCGCTATGGTCAAGTCCGTGGCATTCCTGCCGCCGCGCAAGGCAAAACGCCAGCATGACGAGCCGTGCGTCCGCTGCGGCGGCTGCCGGAACGTCTGCCCGGTCGCCCTGTACCCCGATATGTTCTACCGTTCGTTCATGCATGGAGCAGATGCCACCGAACTGGAAAGACGCTACGCGGAGACGAGCGTGCTCTGCACGGGCTGCTCGCTGTGCAATGCGGTCTGCCCGTCTCGGCTGCCGCTCAGCCAGATCGCCGCGCTGACAAAGGATAGCTATGATGAAACATAATTATACGACCGTTTTGTTGCGACCGTATGCCTGCCTTACGCCGTCCGTGCATGCCAAAGGATACGCGTTCCTGCTTGTCCTGCTGCCGCACGTAGTCATGCTTTTTCTGACGCGGAGCTGGGGCGCGCTGGGTGTGGTCGCGGGCGCGGTACTCGCGTCGTGTGCCGTGGCGGGCGTCGCCTGTTTTTTTTCGCCGCCCCGGACGTTCAGGTGGATTGCCGCGCTCGTGCGTGGGCTGGTCATCGGACTGCTCGTTCCGTCGTCGTATCCGGCGGTGTCCGTTTTTCTGATCGCGCTGTGCGTGCTGCTGGTCTGCGAGCATATCCTCGGCGGCTTTGCCGACACCTGGGTGAATCCCGTCGCGCTGACGGTGGCGGTCTGCTGGCTCGTGCGCACCGACCTGTTCCCCGCGTTCTCGCTGTCTGCGGAGGACTTGCAGGTGAAGAACGTCGCGCTCACGCTCATTCAGAACGGCACGTTCCCCACGATGGGCGTTGACGCGCGGATTACGGCGTTCCTGAACAAGCACGTGTTCGGCCTGTTCGGCGTGTCCGTTCCCGAAGGCTACGTGTCGCTGCTGTGGGATTCCCATGCGTCCATTCCGGCGTTCCGCTTCAACCTGATTACGCTGGTCACGTCGGTTTTCCTCATTTCGTTCGACCTCATCAATGCACTCATTCCGGCGGTCTACCTTGCCGTCTACTGCCTGCTGGTTCGCTTCCTCGCCCCGGTGTGGTACGGCGGCACGGTCGGGCAGGGCGATATGCTGTTCGCGCTGCTGACGAGCGGCACGCTGTTCTGTACGCTGTTCCTGCTGCAATGGTACGGCACGACGCCCGTGACGGCGGCAGGAAAGACAGTCTACGGTTTTTTTGCGGGCATCGTCGCGTTTCTCATCATCGGCGCGGGGGATTCAGGCGCGGGGGCGGCGTTCACGGTGCTGGTCATGAACGTGGTCGCGCCGCTCATTGTCGCGGCGGAGACGGCGGCGGAACGGCAGTACCTGCACACGGTGCTGCTGCCGCGGGTACAGGCGCACAAGGACGGTCAACATGCCTGACAATGAACTGAAAGCGGTCTGCAAGAAATACGGCATCTTTTTCGGCATTATGGTCGGCATGACGGCGGTCGTCCTGTGCGTCAGCCTGCTCGCGCACGGTGCATGGCGGCACGGGCTTGCGCAGTCCGCGCAGGAGACGCTCGATGCGTATGCCCCCGGTTCATATGCAGTCGGCGACTTTTTGGATATCAGGTCGCCGATGGCGACGAGCGCGGCAGTGTTTGCGCTCAGTTCCCTGAGCGCGGACGCGGCGGAGCGTCCCGTCTGCTGCATTCTCGTGCGCATTCCTACGGTTGCGGGTGCCGAGCCCGCGCTGTTTCTGTACGGCCCGCAATCCGGCGTGCAGTTCGTCGGCTATGCGCTTGATATGGGCAAGGCAGGACACGTCCTGAACCGCACCGTGCAGGGCAGCACGATCGCGTACTGGCAGAAGCGGATTCCGCTCATGCTGGAAAAGGCGGGGGTATTATGAAAGACAGGGCTGTCTATTTTTATCTGGCGGCTGTCCTTACGGTCGTCGTTCCCGTTCCCGGCCGGCTGGCGTTCGGGCTGCTGATGGTCGCGCTTTTCAACGTGCAGGTCATGACGGGCGTGCTTACCGAGCATCTGACGGAACGGCTGCATCTGGACGACCTGAAGAACGTGATCGTGTCGGCGGAGCTGGTCGCGGTGACCATACTGTTCAAGCAGCTGGTCATCCTTGTCTGTCCCGTCGCCGCGCTCACGCTGGGCTTTTCGTTCTATCTTCCCGCGCTGGCTTCGGCAATCATCGAGTTTTCTTATAAGGACGGTGCGCCGACGCTCGCGGCGGACATCAAGGAGAAGGCAATGCGGAACGCGGTGTTCTCCGCCGTCGCGCTCGGCATCTATCTGGTGCGCGACATCGTGGGCTTCGGCACGGTGACCTTGCCCGCATGGCGCCGGATTTTTGCGGCGCACGTGCCGCTCGCCGCGCAGACGACCGCCGCAGGCGCGTTTGTCGCGACGATTCCGGGCGCGTTCGTGCTTGTCGCCGTCCTGCTCGCGCTCTACCTGCTCGTGACGGGGCAGTTCGCGGCTCTCAGGCGCGCGGGAGGCAGGCGATGATTTTTGCCACGATTGTCTATTACGCGTTCTCCGCGTCGGCGTTCCTGCTCTATGGTATCGGGCTGCACAACCTGCTTTCTGCGGGCAGCGGCGGCTACGGAAACCTTGTCCTGACGGGCACGAAATCGCTCATTACGGTGGCGACCACGACGACGGTCTCCTACCTGATTGTCAATGCCCTGCTTGTCCCGGTGCGCCTTGCCGAGCTGTACCCGCTGGTGGCGGTCATCGTGTTCGTCATGTTCTCTGCGGTCATCGAAGTGTTCGTGACTATCGGGCTGAAGGATTCGGTGACGGAATTCGGCGTGCCGCTGCTGTGCGTGCTGCTCGCGATCAATGAGGCATCGTCCGTCGGCACGGCGGTCATCATTGCCGTCTCGTGCGTCGCGGCGTTCTACCTGCTGTGCGGCATCGTCTTTGCGCTGCGCAACCGCTTCGCGTTGTTCGCGCCGGTTCAGGGGCTGCGGGTCTACTGCCTGCTGCTCGTGAGCCTTGCGGTCATCCTGATTGCGCTGGGCGCGTTCAACGTGTCATGGCTCATGCACCTGGAGGTCGGACGATGATTCTTGCCGTGCTGCTGCTTGTCGTCTTTCTGCTTTTGGCGACGGGCTGCCTGTTTTTCTTCTTCTGTTTTTTCGTGCCCGCGCTCAAGTCAAAGTATTACGGCGTCACGTCGGTGCTTTCTGCCGAAAAAAACGTGAGCTATGAGGCTGAAAAAGAGGATGCGGTCAGGAGCGACCCGTCACGGCGCGCCGTCATCGTGTCCGCGCCGAAGGATGCGTCCGCGCGGCGGCTCACCTATGCGGGGCTGAGGAACTGCGCCGTGTTCCATGCGGCATACGAAACCGAATACCACGGCTTCCACGGCTGCGCGGGCTTCGGCGATTGCATGGCGGTCTGCCACCAGAAGGCAATCCAGCTAGACGGCGGCATTGCCGTGGTGACCGACTTGTGCGACGGTTGCGGCGCGTGTGTGCGCGCCTGTCCCGCCGGGCTGATCTCGCTGGCAGAAAAAACGGGCGCGGAGACGGACATTCCGGCGAAAAAGCATTTTACATTTTGGCGTGCTTGGTATAGAATGATACAATCGAGGTCTGAGAGGAGTTAGCGTTGTAGGTTGTGCAGGGTGGGGCGCAGCACTCGTTTCGTTTCTGTATGAAAGTGTTGCATATCTGCATGGCGGTTACGGCCGGTTCGCTGGGCATCAGTACGCCCGATTCGTTGGAGGCGGCATACCAGCAGTCATATAAAAAAATCGTCTCGTTTCTCTATGCGAACCCTGTGTGCAAGGTGTCTTTCTCATTTTTCGGGCCGACGTTCTCCTGGCTGGCAAAAAAACATCCCGAATGCGTGACGCTCCTGAAGGAACTGCTGCACCGCAAGCAGATCGAGCTGCTGGGCGGCGGCTATTACAATCCGCCGTTCCCGTTGCTGCTTCCCATGGACAGGAACGGGCAGATTGAGCTGTACACGGCCGCGTTGAGCGGCGCGCTCGGAAAGCGTCCGCGCGGCATGACCGTGTACGGCTCGGTGTGGGACGGCGGCATCGTGCCGGGGCTGCACAACAGCGGCATGGAGTACGTGCTGCTGGACAGCTCGCTGATCGCGCCGGAAAAACGGACGGGCGAGCCGCTGCTGGTCACCGAGCAGGGAAAGTCGGTCGTCGTGTTTCCCGTCTCGCGCGAGGGGCTGCCGCACGATGATTCCGTTCCGGCGGCGGACTACCTTGCCAGGCTCAAGGCGGCGGCGCAGGCATCGTTCGGAAAGCAAGACGCGCCCGCGCCGGATTTTCCCGTGCTCACCCTCACGTGCGACGCGGAATCGTTTGCCGCCCGCTGTGAGGACGGCTGGATGCGGGGGCTGCTCGACGCGCTTCAGTCTGACGGCGGCATCACGCTGACGACCCCGCAGGAATACCGCAAGCATCACGCGGCGGTGCGCCCGGCATACATCGCGGCGGGCGTTCGATCCGACATCGCGCAGTGGGGGCTGGTGCCGTACACGCCGCAGGAAAACGCGCCGGGCTACCCGGTGACGATGTACGATTTCCTGGAGACCTACCCGCGCAACCACGCCCTGTATGACCGCATGCTTTACATCAGCACGCTCATCGCGAACTACCACGGCGACAAGGCGCGCAAGAAAAGCGCGCGGGAGAAGCTGTGGCAGGCACAGACGGGCGAGGCGTTCGTGTGCAATCCGCAGGGCATTTTCGCCACCAACGCGATCCGGCAGAACGCTTACCGTGCGCTGACCGAGGCAGAGAAAATCCTGCGCGAGGGGCAGGACACGTTCACCGAATGCGTGACGAGCTATGACTACGACGCTGACGGCAACGACGAGTATATCTGCCAGATGCAGTCGTTCGACGCGTGCATCTCCCGCCGGGGCGCGAGCGTCACCGAGCTTGACATCATGCACAACACGGGAAACTACGCCGACAACCTGAAGCGCATTGAGAAGTTCGACCGCGTGAGCGACACCTACGAGCGCGGGCTGTTCGTCGATCACCTCTTCACGCCGGAAGAATACAAGGCATACAAGAAAGGCGCTCCCACGGGAAGCGGCATTTTCTCACGGGTCGTGTTCTCACCGGCAAAGTTTGACCGCCGCCGCCATGAGATCAGGCTGACCGGCACGGACGAATTCGGCGCGCTGCGGCAGCCGGTCACGCTGCGCAAGAACTATATCATCAACTCGAACGGCTTTACCGTGCAGTACATCCTCAGGAACGAAAGCCCGCTCGCGCTCAGGGCGCAGCTGGTGGTGGAGTCCAATTTCGCGCAGACCGACTTTTCCCGCGCGGACTGCAACGGCTACGCGGTCACGGTCATCTCCGGGGGCGAGAAGGACGAACTGGACGCGGCGGCAAAGCCCGGAACCCGGAACGACGTGTCCTACCTCCAGATAACCGACCGCGCGAACGACATCTCATTCGTCTACGAGCCGAACGAGGACGCCTCCGTCACCGGCATGCCCCTGTTTTTCCGCCGGCCGGGCGCGGACGGCACGGTGCGCGTCGCGGGCACGACTTTCGTCGCCGCGCTCTGCTGGAGCGTTGACCTTGCCGCAGGCGGCGAGATGGAAAAGACGATCGCCTTCACGATAATCACCCCCAAAAAGCGGAAGGGCAGGAAGCGGCATGACATTGCCTAATCTCCGCGTTTAAGGTACACTGTCCGTAACCTCATTCTGGTGGATATTATGTCTGAAATGCACTTTTCGCCGGCAGCAGAGCCTGTCCGCATGGGAATCGATGTCGGTTCTACCACGGTAAAAGTCGTCGCGCTTGACAGCGACGATTCTTTTCTGTTTGAAGCCTACGAGCGGCACCGCGCCGACATCCGCAGCACGATCATCACGGTGGTCGGACGCGCGCTCGACGTGCTGGAATCCGTCCTGCCGGAAAAGGATCGTCGCGCCGTCAGCCTCCGGGTGACCGGGTCGGGCGGACTTTCGGTCTCACAGTGGCTGGGCATTCCGTTCATCCAGGAAGTGGTCGCCGCCACGACCGCCGTCAGGAAACTCATCCCGCAGACGGACGTGGTGATCGAGCTGGGCGGTGAGGACGCAAAAATCACGTATTTCACGGGCGGCGTTGACCAGCGCATGAACGGCACGTGCGCGGGCGGTACGGGCGCGTTCATCGACCAGATGGCGGCGTTGCTTGAGACGGACGCGACCGGGCTGAACGAGCTGGCAAAAGGCGCGACGACGATTTACCCGATTGCGGCGCGCTGCGGCGTGTTCGCCAAGACGGACGTGCAGCCGCTCATCAACGAGGGCGCGCGCCGCGAGGACATCGCCGCGTCCATTTTTCAGGCGGTGGTGAGCCAGACGATCGGCGGGCTTGCGTGCGGAAAGCCGATCCGCGGCAACGTGGCGTTTTTGGGCGGACCGCTGCACTTCCTTGACCAGCTCCGCCACCGTTTCGTCGAGACCCTGCACCTGGAGGGCGACGCGATTATCGTGCCGCAGAACTCGCAGCTGTTCGTGGCGGCGGGAAGTGCGTTCAATGCGGGGCGCGACCGCGTTCCGTGTGCGCAGCGGACGGCGGACTGCCCGACAATCGCGCAGGTGCGCGAGAGCCTCAAGAACCTGGTGGGCGCGGAGCTGAACGAGGTCGCCCGGCTTGAGCCGCTGTTCAAGGATCAGGCGGAACTCGACGAATTCACCGCGCGGCACGCAACGGAGACGACGGAGACGGCCCCGCTCGATACGGCAAGCGGCCCGGTGTTCCTGGGGCTTGATGCCGGCTCGACGACCACGAAGGCCGTCCTCATCGACCAGAAAGGACGCATCCTGTGGCGGTTCTACGACGTGAACGCGGGCAACCCCGTCGATCTGGCGGTGCGCGTCCTCAAAGACTTGTACAGGATTCTCCCCCGGCACGCCTATATCGCGCGCTCGGTGTCCACGGGCTACGGCGAGGCGTTGTTCCAGGCGGCGCTCGGCGTGGACGCGGGCGAGGTGGAGACGATCACGCATTACCGCGCCGCCGACTTCTTTGTTCCCGGCGTGGAATTCCTGTTGGACATCGGCGGGCAGGACATGAAATGTCTGCGCATGAAGGACGGCGCGATCAATTCTATTCAATTAAATGAGGCGTGTTCGGCGGGCTGCGGATCGTTCTTGGAGAATTTTGCCCGGTCAATGGGCATGGACGTGCGCGAATTCAGCAAGATTGCGCTGCTCGCGCAGAAGCCGGTGGATCTGGGCAGCCGCTGCACGGTCTTTATGAACAGCCGCGTCAAGCAGGCGCAGAAAGAAGGCGCGACTATTGCCGACATCTCCGCCGGGCTGTCGTACTCGGTCATCAAGAACGCGCTGTTCAAGGTGATAAAGCTGCGCAGCGCGGGCGAGATCGGCACGAAAGTGGTGGTGCAGGGCGGCACGTTCAACAACAATGCCGTGCTGCGCGCGTTCGAGAAGATTGCGGGCGTGAACGTCTACCGCCCCGACGTGGCGGGCTTGATGGGCGCATACGGCGCGGCGCTGATTGCCTATGACCAGTGGCGCGACCTGACTGCCCCCAAGCCCGGCGAGGAAGCCGGATTCGTGCCGCCCGTCATCCGGTCGGGCATTGCCGGTCCTGACCAGCTCGACCATTTCAGCGTTTCGCTCGACCTGCGCCGCTGCGGCGGCTGCCAGAACAACTGCCTGCTGACGGTGAACACGTTCTCCGCGGACGGCGGCGGGGCAGACGGCCGTGCGCGCACGTTCGTGACGGGAAACCGCTGCGAGCGCGGCGCGGAGCGGGCGGCGGGCGGGAATGCCGTCCTTGACGCGGGGAACGCAAAGGCGAGCGGCGCGACCGACGAGAACAAGGGGCTGCCCAACCTGTTCAAATGGAAGTACGACCGCCTGTTCGGCTACCAGCCGCGCGCGCTTTCCGACGCGCCGCTAGGCGAGGTGGGCATTCCGCGCGTGCTCAATATGTACGAGAATTATCCGCTGTGGTTCACGTTCTTCACCGAACTGGGATTCCGCGTGCGGCTGTCGCCGCGATCGTCGCGCGCCGTGTACGAGTCCGGGCTTGAGACGATTCCGTCCGAGTCGGTCTGCTATCCGGCAAAAATCACGCACGGGCATATCATGCACCTGCTCAAAGTGGGCTGCCCGTTCATCTTCTACCCGTGCGCTCCCTACGAGCAGGTGGAGGACGCGGGCGCGGACAACCACTACAACTGCCCGATCGTCACGAGCTATTCCGAAGTCCTCAAGAACAATATCGACGCGCTGCGGCAGGACAAGAACCTGCTGTTCATGAACCCGTTCCTGCCGATCGAGGACAAGAAACGCCTTGCCGAACGGCTGTTCGAGGAGCTGTCGCCGCATTTCCCCGTGACCATGGCGCAGGTGGCGCATGCCGTGGACGCGGGCTGGAAAGAGCAGGAGAAATTCCGCGCCGAAGTGCGGCAGGCAGGCGAGGAGGCGCTGGAGGAGATGATCCTGCGCGGCGCGAACGGCATCGTGCTTTCCGGCCGGCCGTATCACCTTGACCCCGAAATCAACCACGGCATCCCGGAGATGATCAACGGGCTGGGGCTTGCGGTCTTTACCGAGGAATCCGTGGCGCACCTTGCCCGCGTGGAGCGTCCCCTCCGTATCGTTGACCAGTGGACGTACCACAGCCGCCTGTACCGCGCGGGCGCGTTCGTGGCGGGCATGCCCGACCTTGAGCTGGTGCAGCTCACCTCGTTCGGCTGCGGGCTTGACGCCATCTCTTCCGACCAGGTGGACGAGATCCTGAAGGCGAAAGGACGGATGTACACGCTCATCAAGATTGACGAAGGCTCCAACCTCGGCGCGGTGCGCATCCGTATCCGCTCGCTCATCGCCGCCGTGAGGGAACGCCAGCGCGCCCGCAAGAAGCTGCCGTCCCGGTCGTCCGCGTACCACCGCAAGCCGTTCGAGAAGGACTTCAAGCGGACGCACACGATCCTTGCCCCGCAGATGAGCCCGATCCACATGCGCCTGCACCAGAAAGTGTTCGAGCATGAGGGCTACAACATCGTCTTCTTGCCGGAGGTGGACAAGAAAGCCGTCGATGTGGGGCTGAAATACGTGAACAACGACGCGTGCTATCCCGCCATACTGGTGACCGGGCAGCTGATGAGCGCGCTCGAAAGCGGCGCGTATGACCTGAACCGCGTGAGCCTCGCGATTATCCAGACGGGCGGCGGCTGCCGCATGACCAACTACATCGGCTTTATCCGCCGCGCGCTCAACGACGCGGGGTGGTCTCATATCCCGGTCATCAGCCTGAGCGCGCAGGGGCTGGAGTCGAACCCCGGATTCAAGCTGACGTTCTCACTCGGAAAGGGCATCGTGCTCGCGTTCATTCTGGGCGACCTGCTCATCCAGGTGCTGTACCGCACGCGCCCCTACGAGAAAGTGCCGGGCAGCGCGGACGCGCTCTATGAGAAATGGAACGACATCATCGGGCGCAAGCTGAAAGGCATGTCGCTGCGCGCCTACCACAAGGTCGTGCGCGGCATCGTCAGGGACTTTGACCGCCTGGAGCTGCTGCCGGTCAAGAAGCCGCGCGTGGCGGTGGTCGGCGAGATTCTGGTCAAGCTGCACCCCACGGCGAACAACAATCTGGTGGAGACGATCGAGGCGGAGGGCGCGGAATGCGTGCAGCCGGGCTTCATCGACTTCCTGCTGTACAATTTTTCGGACAATATCTTCAAGCACAAGAACCTTGCCGTCCCCAAAAGCGGCGAGCGGATCGCGCGGCTGCTCATCGCCCTGACCGAGACGTTCCGCGGCTACGTGAAGCGCACGCTCGCCAAGAGCCGCCGGTTTGTGCCGCCCACGTCGATTTACGAGAAGATGGACTATGCGAAGGACATCATTTCGCTCGGCAACGTGACGGGCGAGGGCTGGTTCCTGACGGGCGAGATCGTGGACCTGATCCGCGAGGGCGTGCGGAGCTTTGCCTGCGTGCAGCCGTTCGCCTGTATGCCCAACCATATCTGCGGGCGCGGGGTCATCAAGGAACTCAAGCGGCGTTACCCGGAGGCGAACATCGCCGCCATCGACTACGACCCCGGCTCAAGCGAGGTCAACCAGCTGAACCGCCTGAAACTCCTGCTCGCGAACGCCCCCTACGGCAAGCACCCCGACGAGGACGAGCGCGGGCTGATTGACGGCCACCCCCCGCTCAACGCCGAGCAGGTGGCGGCGCAGGAGGCGATGCTCGCGCAGGAGCGACGGAAAGAGGCGTAGAGAAGAGCAGTTTTCTGTCCGGCTTGCGCGTCCGCCGTCTGCGAATACCTTTCGCTCGTGCTTGCGAACACTCTTCGCACGTGCCTGCGGATACCCTTCGCCCTGCGGGAGCGACACCATATGCCCTGGTGGAGTGACTCCACTCGCCTTAGGGGAGTGATTCCCCGCGCAGTGCGGGAGCATGATCCCGCGCTCTAGGGGAGCATAGTCCCGCAGTCTGCGGGAGCGTATCCCCGCGTACTGCGGGACACCGCTTGCGCGTTACTGCGCCCCTGCCGCTTTGAGCAGTGCCACCACGTCCGTCGCCTTGCGCCTTTCCGCATACA